>NZ_KQ969336.1:0-523 GCF_001578675.1 Gordonia sp. QH-12 | reverse complement strand
GCCGCTGATCTGGACGCAGGACTACGTGGTCACCTGCGCTCCTGGCACCCTGAACACGGGTGGTCTGCAATGGTCGACGACCAACGCGTTCGAGAAGAACAACAACAAGCCCGATGTCGGTCCGACCATCACGGTGGTCCCGGCGTCGTCGCCCGGTGGCGGGGACGGTTCCGGTGGAGACACCGGCAGCGGCGGCACGGGTTCCGGCGGTGACGGCTCGGGCGGCGAGGGCACGGGCGGTGCCGGCGGCAGTTCGGGGTCGGGTAGCTCCGGGTCCGGAAGCCTCGGGTCCGGCAGTCTCTCGAACCTCTTCGGATGATCAGGAGCAATCAGATGAGCAGACTCAACAGACCTGCGCTCGTCGCCCTGCTGTCGACGTCCGCGGCGATCATCGCAGGGACCACGGCGGCCGGGGCCGCGGGCGCGGAGACGATGACGCCGGTGACCGGCGGCAACGACACCGTCAGCTTCTCGCGGACGGTCGGGAGCGCGGCCTTGGTCGACGGCAAGGTGAAGGTCGGTG
>NZ_KQ969335.1:0-556 GCF_001578675.1 Gordonia sp. QH-12 | reverse complement strand
CCGACACCGATGATCGCGTTGCGCTTGGTGTTCCTGGCCGGGGTGGGCTCGGGGTACGTCATTCGCACGCCACGCCATCGTTGTCGCGGTCGAGAGCGGACCGGTATCCGGGCTCACCGCGGTACAGCGGGGCCTTGCCGGCGGAGCGGACGGCCGAGCAGTTCTGGTAGTACACGCCGGACGGCTGCTGCGGCTGGGTCCGCGGCTGCGGCTGCGGCTTTACCGGTGCCGGCTGCGTCTGCGGGGCGGGCGCGTTGTCGCAGTTGGACAGCACGGTGCGCATCGCAGTCTTCTCGGCCGCGGTGACCCACACGCCGTACTTGGCCTTCACCTGCACCTGGGTGCTGACATAGGTGCAGCGGAAACTCTTGTTGGCGGGCAGCCAGGTCGCGGCGTCACCGTCGCGCTTCTGCTGATTCGCGGGGCCGTCGACGGCCAAAAGGTTCAGCGGATCGTTGCCGAAGTCGTGACGCTTGGCCGCCGACCAGGACTGAGCACCCTTCTGCCAGGCATCGCTGAGTGCGACGACGTGATCGATCTGAACCTTGCTGGACGT
>NZ_KQ969334.1:0-656 GCF_001578675.1 Gordonia sp. QH-12 | reverse complement strand
GGAACGAAACCCAGGGCGCTTCACGGGGTGGTGCTCGACAGGGCCGGACTCTGACGTACCCTTGCTGGTCAGGGAAGCGTGGCAGAGCGGCCGAATGCACTCGCCTTGAAAGCGAGCGTGGGTAAAACCACCGGGGGTTCAAATCCCTCCGCTTCCGCACATATCCCCTGATCTGCACCGCAGGTCAGGGGGTATTTTTGTCGGTCTGTGACCATGCGTTCCACGGGGGTTAAAGGCCAGAATGTGTGTACGGTTCGGGCGTGGCGTCGGGTGGTTTACCGGTTTCGGCCTCCCCATCCGTGTTGGATGCCGTTTGAATCGTCCCGGGTTTGATGGAGGCAGGTTTGACCGGAAGGGACACTTGTTTCATGCCTCGCCCATCGAAGTACTCGAAGGAGTTGCGGGACCGTGCCACGCGGATGGCCATCGATGCCCGTAGCGATCCTGCGACCGCGCCGGGTGCGTTGGCGCGGATCGCCAAGCAACTCGATATCCACCCCGAGACTCTGCGGAACTGGGTCCGCCGCGTCGAGAAGGGCCAAGCCGAAACCCCTGGCGTGGAGACGGTCTCCGATATCGAGAGGATCCGTCAGCTCGAGCGTGAGAACGCGGAGTTGCGGCGGGCGAACGAGATGGCGGATTCAAGCGGTGGGCGC
>NZ_KQ969333.1:0-758 GCF_001578675.1 Gordonia sp. QH-12 | reverse complement strand
ATGCGGTCATCGAAAAGTGGGGACAGTCGGACGGCGGTGCAGCATGATCACGCTCGAAAAGCACCTAGCCGCGCACGCATCCGTCAATCCCGGCGAGGAGGACGCCCACCTCATCCTCTGCCATTGCGGCACCTGGTTCGACGACGAGGGTGATCATCGCGCGCACGTCGCCGCGACCTGGCGTGAAGCCCGCACTGTGCGCGAAGTCGAAGACCTCGACGCACTGCTGGTCGGAACGATCCTTCGGTGCGGGTATGGGCGCGTGTGGGAGAAGCTCCCCGGGCATCGCCGATTCTCCGGCATGGAAGTCGGCAAGGACCTCGGCGTGCCCGCCCTCGTCGTTTGGACGCCCGAGGACGGTGCGGCATGACCGGGCAGGACGCGCGGGACGTCATCGCCGAAGCGATCAACGACGACGGCTGGACGTGCGACGTGCACGAGCCTCATCGGTTCGGCGAGTGCACGCCGTGCCGAGACGCGCAGACGCACACTGCTCAAGCCGCACTCGACGCGCTCACCGACGCCGGCTACGCGATCGTGCGCCTGCCCGAGAGGGACATGACCAGCGAACACGCCACGCCCGAGTCCCAGCACGAGGTGCCCCTCTGGGCGCTCGGCGACGGCCTAGTCGCGGTGGTATCGACCTGCTGCGGCGAACTCTCAGTCACCGGTGGCGATTACCAGCCCGACGAGGGGCGCACTCTCGCCGCCGCCATCCTCGCTGCTGCCGCTCACGCCGAGGCGGGTGAGGACCGTGG
>NZ_KQ969332.1:0-793 GCF_001578675.1 Gordonia sp. QH-12 | reverse complement strand
CTTCGCGGCCGAGCTCGACCGGCCACACCGCTGATCGGTCAAGTCCCGGGTAGTGGTGTAACTGGTTGTGGTCCTTCGTAGGTGGTCAGGCGGGTAGTTGGATCAGTGGGTCGGTGTTCACCTCCGGCGTGTGGTCGGTGACGGTCAGGCGGCAACGGCTGAGCACCTCGAGGCCGAGGTAGCGGCGGCCTTCGGCCCATTCATCTGTCTGCTCGGCGAGCACTGCGCCGATGAGCCGGATGATGGCGTCGCGGTTGGGGAAGATGCCGACGACGTCGGTGCGGCGGCGGATCTCGCGGTTGAGCCGTTCGGTGGGGTTGTTGGACCAGATCTGGCGCCACACATCTTCCGGAAACGCGGTGAACGCCAGCAGGTCTTCACGGGCGTCGCCGAGGTGTTCGGCGACGTCGGGTAGCCGGTCTTCGGTGTATTCGAGCAGCCGGTCGAACTGGGCGTTCACCGCCTCTGGTGTGGGTTGGTCGTAGACGCTGTGCAGCATCGCTTTCACAGCCGGCCACATCGATTTCGGGCACACCGCCATCAGATTTGCGGCGTAGTGGGTGCGGCAGCGCTCCCAAGCGGCGCCGGGCAGGGTCGCGGCGATCGCCTCGACCAATCCCGGCATGGGCGTCAGAGGTCACCAGGCGGACTCCGCCGAGGCCGCGGGCGACCAGGTCGGCGAGGAAGGTGTTCCACGAGGCTTTGGTTTCGCTGGTGGCGACCTGCTGGAGTCGTTCATGCCGACGAGGCAGATGACGCTCGTATCTAGGGCGTGTCAGATGGTCTGTGTAAG
>NZ_KQ969331.1:0-1176 GCF_001578675.1 Gordonia sp. QH-12 | reverse complement strand
GGTGGTAGGTCCGTTCGATCCAGGTCACGATCGCGATCCGGAGCTCTTCGCGGGTGGTCCAGGTGCGCCGGTCGAGGACGTTCCTTTGCAGCAGGCTGAAGAAGCTCTCCATGGCCGCGTTGTCCCCGGCCGCGCCGACACGGCCCATCGAGCCGACCATGGCGTGGCGGTTGAGCGCGTGGACGAATTTGCGGCTGCGAAATTGCGAGCCGCGGTCGCTGTGGACGACGCAGCCGGCGACGTCACCGCGGCGGGCGACGGCGTTGTTCAACGCAATGACGGCGAGCCGGGACTTCATTCGCGAGTCGATGGAGTAGCCGACGATCCGGTTGGAGTAGACGTCCTTGACCGCGCAGAGGTAGAGCTTGCCCTCGCTCGTCCAGTGCTCGGTGATGTCGGTCAGCCACAGCTCGTTCGGGGCGCCTGCGGTGAACTCGTGCCGGGTCACGCCGTGCCGGTCGACGTAGGCGCACAGGTCGTCGTGGACCGGTGGGCCGGGCTTCTTACCGTGCTTGCCGCGTCTCTTGCCGAACGCCGACCACCAGCGGTTGGACGAGCAGATCCGCCAGCCGGTCCGCTCAGCCATCGCCTCGCCGGCTTCGACCGCCTCGTCGACCAAGAACCGGTAACCGAACTCCGGATCGTCACGGTGGGCGTCGAATAACGCGTTCGCGCGATACGCCTCCACCAGTTCGGCGTCGGTGACCGGGCGGGCGAGCCACCGGTAGTAGGGTTGGCGAGCGATCCTCAAAACCCGACACGTCACCGCGACGGGGATCCCGTCAACGGCCAGCTCGCGCACGAGCGGGTAGATCATTTTCCCGGCAGGTTCGCCTGCGACAGATACGCCGCCGCCCGGCGGAGCACCTCGTTCTCCTGCTCCAGCAACCGGACCCGCCTGCGCAGCTCACGCTCGGTCGCGGACTGCTCGGACGTCGTTCCGGGCTTGACCCCGTCCTCGACGTCGGCGGTCCTCAACCAGTTCGTCAGGCACGACTCGCTGATCCCGAAGTCGGCAGCGATCTGCTTCAGATGGACGCCTGGTTCGCGGTTCCTGGCGACACGAACCACGTCGTCGCGGAACTCCTTGGGATACGGCTTCGGCACGATGCACATCCTTCCAGCAGCACCTCTCGGCACCACAGATCAGATGTCACCTATCCGTGCAGCAGCCCC
>NZ_KQ969330.1:0-1234 GCF_001578675.1 Gordonia sp. QH-12 | reverse complement strand
GGCGGATTCAAGCGGTGGGCGCAAGAAGCTCTGCGAGCTTCTCTGATGGTGTCAGATAGCCCAGAGTCTTGCGCGGTCGGCTGTTGAGGCTGTCCTGGATCGCGTCCAACTCCTCGCGGGTGACGGCGCTCAGGTCGGTGCCCTTGGGCAGGTACTGACGCAACAGGCCGTTGGTGTTCTCGTTGCTCCCGCGCTGCCAGGGCGAGTGGGGATCGCAGAAGTAGATCGGGATACCCGTGGCAGTGGTGAACGCCGCGTGCTGCGACATCTCCGCGCCCTGGTCCCAGGTGATCGTTCTGGCCAACGAGGACGGTAGTTTGCTGATCGCGGCGCGCATCGCTGCCTCGACCTGCTCGGCTGTCTTGCCATCTGGGAGGTGCAACAGCAGCGTCATCCGCGTCGATCGCTCGACGAGCGTCCCGACCGCGCTGCGGCTGCCCTCGCCAAGGATGAGGTCGCCTTCCCAGTGTCCGGGCACGGCGCGGTCGTCGGCTTCTGCGGGGCGTTCGCTGAGCATCACCATGCCGGGGATCCGGCCGCGGCCGTCAGTGGTGCCGCGGGGCTTTCGGGCCGCTCTTCCGGACCGTAGACACCGCGCCAACTCGCGGCGCAACTCGCCTCGGCCCTGGACAAACAGGGACTGGTAGATCGTCTCGTGGCTCACGCGCATCTCCGGATCATCGGCGTGATCCAACCGTAGGCGCGCCGCGATCTCCTCGGGGGACCACAACTGCTCCAGCCGGCTGGAGACCTCCTCGAGCAACCGGCCTGACGCGAGCTTGAAAGACTTCGGCCGACGAGCTTGATCGCGAGCGCGTTCGTGCGCATGCCATGCCGAGTAGCCGCAGCGACCACCGCCGCGCTTCACCTCGCGGCTGATGGTCGACACCGCGCGCCCCAGGTGCTCGGCGATCGCGGTGAAGGTGTCGCCACGATTGATCCCCACCAGGATCTGCTCGCGCTCGTCAATCGTCAGGCAGCCCTGGCGTGGCTCCCAGCCGAACGGCTTGGCGTCGGCGTGCCTGCCGGTGCGGGCCATGATCCCGACCATCGGCGCGCTGCAGCCGATCTCCTTGGCGATGTCGACCAGCCGCCAACCCCTCGCATGCAGCCTGAGTGCCAGCCGCTTCTGCTCCCGACTGAGATGACCGTGCTTGCCCTGCATCCGGATCCTCCTGTGATCAGTGACTGCCTCATCTCACAGGACTCGTTGCACTGACCGCTTGAATCCGCC
>NZ_KQ969329.1:0-1247 GCF_001578675.1 Gordonia sp. QH-12 | reverse complement strand
AGTTCAATCCTTGTATCGCGCACCAGATCCGACAGCGAGGCCCGGCGACCGCCGGGCCTCGTCTCGTTGTCCGACCCTCATGCTGTGCTGTGTCCATGACACTGATGCTCGTCGCCGCCGCACTCGTCGTGGTCGCCGTGGCGATCCTTGTCCGGCAGCCCGCGTCCGGCAGTTCCGATTACCGCCCGCGCGATGCCCGACGCTCCGACGGCGACGACCGACGCCCGCTTCGCCGCCCACGGCCCGTTCGAGACGCACTGGCTCGGCGACTCACGACGCACACCGAGCGTCTCCGCGAGTCGCGCCGAATCCGCAAGCAGCAGTACGACGACGCCGCCCGGGCCGCCGCGGATGCGGGCGGCCCGGACCCGTGCGGCGAGACGGTGTTCGGCGAGACAGCCCGCGACGGAACGGTGTCCGGCCACCTGGCGCTGGCGCTGGACACCTGGAGAGGTCGTGACTTCACCCTGCGCGCCCGAGCGGTCGGCTTGAGTTGGCTCCCTTTCGTCGAACCGCCCGAGCACGTGGAGACCGCTGAGATCGCCGACATGCGACTGCGCCGGCGCTACCGACCGGACTCCGAAGAGCAGGCCGCGCTACGGCTGATGCAGGCGGACGAGAACGGCCGGCTGGCGGTGCTGGCCGCCGTAGTGGCGGCGCGGCTGCACCAGAACCCGGCATGGCACGACGATCTGCTGGATCGATACCAGGCCCGCATCGACCTCGACGCCGAGGTTCGGACGGTCGCCGAGTCCGCCGCCGCGATTCGCAGGGCGCGCCGAATCCTCGGTTCGCAGCCCCTCGGCCCCCGCGCATCCGATCCGGAGATCGTCAACGCCTACATCGACAAGTCGAGCGGCCTGGACCAGCGCGCCGACGCCCTCACGGATCGAGTCCTGGCGTTCCTGACGTACGCCGAGGGCGCCGACCGCGCCAGAGAACAGCTCGACCGACGTGCCTGGCTCGATGCCACTGCCCCGATCGACGACTTCGAGTCCCGGGTCGACGCCGCATTCGACCGGAGCGTCGCCGACCATCTCCGTCAGCGAGCCGCCGACGTCACCGCATTCGCCGCGAGCGACCTCGGAGCGTCCGAGGCGGAGCGGCTGATCTGGCGGAGTCCACGGTCCGACGGGGACCCCGGTTTGCAAATGTCGCCGCCGTACCGCTAGTGTTTGTTCTCGCCGGTGAGCGACAGCGTCCACAAGACGAGTTCACCGGCATGCGGATGTAGCGCAGCTGGTAGC
>NZ_KQ969328.1:0-1298 GCF_001578675.1 Gordonia sp. QH-12 | reverse complement strand
TGAAGCGCCCTGGGTTTCGTTCCGTGGTTACACGGTCGCGGGCGCGGTCGTCGTGGTGTGAGTGTAGGTCGCTTCGACGTTCGCCGGGGTGCGGTAGCCGAGAGCTTCGTGGAGCCGGGAGGTGTTCCACCAGTGGACCCAGCCCATCGTGGCGAGCTCAACCTCGCTGACTGACTCCCAGATCCGCTTGGAGTAGATCAACTCCGCCTTGTATAGGCCGTTCACTGTCTCGGCCAGCGCGTTATCGTAGCTATCGCCGACGGTACCTACTGAAGCCGTAACTCCCGCGGCGAGCAGAGCGTCCGAATAGGCGAGCGAAACGTATTGACTACCCCTGTCGGAATGGTGGATCAATCCGCTTTCGTTCCTGCTCACCCCGGTGGACTGCAGTGCATGCTCCAGTGCGAGCAATGGCAGAGACTCCGTGTGGAGCGTGGGCGCGACCGCCCAGCCGACAATTCTGCGACTGAAGACATCGGTAACGAATGCGACGTAGCAGAACCCGGAGAGCATCCGGACGTAGGTGATGTCGGCGACCCAAAGCTGCTGCGGTCGATCCGCGACGAACCGCCGTTCAACGAGGTCCGGGCGCTGGTCATCTCCGTCTGCGGAGCAGGTGGTGACGGGCTTTCGACCTCGGCGAACGCCCTGCAGGCCGGCGATCTTCATCAGCCTCGCGACCTGGTCGCGACCGACGTTCCATCCTGCGTGGCGCATTGCGTGCCACATCTTCCGGACCCCATAGACGCTGTAGTTCGCCTGATGAATCCGCTGCACCTCCTCCGCCAGCATCTCGTCCCGAACGCTGCGAGCGGAGGCCGGCCTGTTCTTGGCAGCGCGGTATCCGCGGGAGGTGATGAACCCACATTCTGTCGCACTGAGGATGCGGCAGATGGCCTCGACCCCGAACTTCTCGCGATGCATGTCGACGAACGCGATCATTTCGTCGTGGGGCGGTCGAGTTCCGCTGCGAAAAACGCTGAGGCGGCCTTCAGGATCTCGTTCGCACGTCGCGCCTCGGCGAGCTCCCGCCGGAGACGGCGATTCTCCTCCTCGAGCGGCTCTCCCGGTCCGACCGGCTCGGTGGCGCCGTAGCGATTGCACCAGATCCGCAGCGTCTCTGTGCCGACACCGAGCTGCGGCGCGACGGCACGGATCGATGCTGCGCGAGGGCCGCCCTCGCGGGCTTGGCGGTCGTAGACCATGCGCACGGCACGCTCACGCAGCTCTGGACTGAACTTCTTGGGCATACTCCGATTCTCCTTGCTGAGACTCGGAACGGAACCCAGGGCGCTTCA
>NZ_KQ969327.1:0-1383 GCF_001578675.1 Gordonia sp. QH-12 | reverse complement strand
TGAATCGCCCCGGGTTTCGTGGAGGCTCGGTTAGTTGGATCCGACCTCGGTGAGGACCGGATTCTGACGGTAGTGCTTCGTGGGTTGTGATGCCCAGTGGTTGGCCTCGAATTCAGCTGGCGGGACGAGCCCGATCTCGCCGTGAAGCCGTCGGTGGTTGAACCAGTCGACGTATTCAGCGACCGCGATCTCGATGTCACCGACGTTCTTCCAGCCGCCCTTGGGCCGCATGACGGGGTTGCGGATGCACTCAGCCTTGAACAGCGAGTTGAGCGCCTCGGCCATGGCGTTGTCGTAGCTGTCGCCCTTCGACCCGACGGATGCGACGGCGTTGGCCTCGGCGAGCCGCTCGGTGTAGCGAATCGCTCGATACTGGACTCCTCTGTCGCTGTGGTGGATAAGGCCAGTGAGGTCCTGGTCGGCGCGCTGCCGGGCCCACAGCCCCATGTCGAGGGCGTCCAAAGCGAGGTCAGTGCGAAGCGAGGTCGACACCTGCCAGCCGACGATCATCCGGCTGAACACATCTAGGACGAACCCGACGTAGGCCCACCCGGCGTGTGTTCTGACGTAGGTCAGATCGGCCACCCACAGCTGGTTCGGTGCAGTGGCGACGAACTTCCTGTCGACGAGGTCTTCCGGACGTTCGGTCTCGGCGTCGGCGCCGATGGTGGTCTTGCGGGTCTTCTCCCGACCGATGCCACGTAGGCCCTCATCCTTCATCAGTCGCTCGACGGTGCACCTGGCGACCTTGAGGCCCTCGCGGTTGAGCTCGGCGTGAATCTTGCGGGCGCCATAGACGCCGAGGTTGGCCTTGTGAGCATGCCGGATATCGATGACCAGCTCAGCGTCTCGTACCGCACGTGCCGAGGGTGGCCGCTTCTTAGCGGCGTAGTAGGTGCTCGGGGCGATCTGCACGCCGGCGTCCTTCACCACAGCGCAGATCGGCTCGACCCCGAACCGGTCGCGGTGCTGATCGATATAGTCGACCAGCACCGCGGTGGGTACCTCTACTTGATCTTGCGGTCGAGCTCCGCTGCCGCGAAAAACGCCGCAGATGTCTTCAATATCTCGTTCGCCCGACGCAGTTCGCGGACCTCGCGCTCGAGCTCGGCCAGCCGCTGCGCGTCGTCGGTCGTGGTACCCGGCCGAACACCGCCGTCGATCTCGGCCTGACGGACCCAATTCCGAAGCGCTTCGGGATGAACCCCGAGCTGATCGGCGACCCGCTTGATCGCCCCACGAGCGGACTCGGGGTCCTTCCTGGCGTCCATCGCCATCCGCGTCGCCCGCTGCTGGAGCTCAACGCTGTACTTCCTCGGTGCTGCCATGACTCTCATCATCCTTCCCAGGATTGAGAGCCTCCATCAGACCCGGGGCGATTCA
>NZ_KQ969326.1:0-1465 GCF_001578675.1 Gordonia sp. QH-12 | reverse complement strand
GAGCTTGTCAACTTTTCCGTGTAAGTCGATCAGGTATTCGATTTATAGGTGATGGTTGATACGGTCTGGATACGCGAGTGAGAGTTGCTCAAGGGCACGTTTCCAGTTAGTGGTGACCGCGCCTTCGACCAGTCGTCCGGAGGCTCGGCGTTTGGCGGCGGGCAGGCCGCGTTCCTTGGCGCGGTCGCGGGCGCGTTTGTCTTCGATGTTGCAGATCGCCATCCACAGCAGCTTCATCGCGGCTTGATCGTTCGGGAAGTGCCCACGGTTCTTGGTGACCTTGCGCAGTTGGTAGTTCAACGATTCGATGCTGTTGGTGGTGTAGATGACCCGCCGCAGTTCCGGCGGGAACGCCAGGAACGGAATGAACCGCTCCCACGCATCCCGGAACGTCTTGACCGCCGACGGGTACTTGCGACCGAGGTCGGAGTCGGCGAACGCCTCCAACGCATCGGCAGCGGCCTGTTCGGTCGAGGCCTGATAGATCGGCCGGAGCAGCCCGGCGACGGCTTTGCGGTCGCCGTAACCGACGAACCGCATCGACGCCCGGATCAGGTGCACCACACACGTCTGAACGGTCGCCTCCGGCCAGGTCGCCTCTACGGCCTCGGCGAAACCGGTCAGCCCGTCGCAGCACACGATCAGGACGTCGGTGACCCCGCGATTGCGTAGCTCGGCGCATACGGCGGCCCAGAACTTGGCGCCCTCGGTCTGCTGAATCCAGATCCCCAGGACGTGCTTGACGCCCTCCATATCGACACCGACCGCAATGTGGGCGGCTTTGTTGCGCACGTGCCCGCCATCGCGGATCTTGACGATGATCGCATCGAGGTAGATCACCGGATACAGCGCCTCGAGGTCGCGGGTCTGCCATTTGGCGACCTCGTCGGCGACCTCCTCGGTGATCTTCGAGATCGTCTCGTGCGACAGGTCGGTGCCGATCGTCGACGCGAGATGATGCTGGATGTCGCGGATCGTCATGCCGCCGGCGTAGAGCGAGACGATCATCGCATCCAGGCCGTCGAGGCGGCGTTGGCCTTTGCGGACCAGCATCGGCGTGAAGCTGCCGTCCCGGTCCCGCGGCACCGACAACGCCACATCGCCGATCTCGGTCGCCACGGTCTTGGCGGCGTATCCGTTGCGGGAGTTCGGAAACGACGCCGCATCCGGGTCTCCGGCCTCGTACCCGAGGTGCTCGGTCAGCTCGGCATTCAGGCCTCGTTCGAGGGTCGCTTTGAGAAGCGAGTTCAGCAGGCCGTCCTGCCCGCCGACCGGCTCGCCGGCATCGATGCGGGCGAAAACGTCGTCGAGTGCCCCTGAGGCGATCAGTTCGTTGGCCATCTCGGTCTGTCGCCGGCGTTGCTCTGCACGCGAATCATCCACGCTCACATCATGATTGACAGTCACTACAGCGGGTCCCTTCAGGGTTGAACCTCACCGCTTACACAGACCATCTGACACGCCC
>NZ_KQ969325.1:0-1489 GCF_001578675.1 Gordonia sp. QH-12 | reverse complement strand
GAAGGAATTGTCAGACACGCCCTAGCGACCCAACCAGGTACGAGCCGCGACAACCAGCGCCCGTACTCCCGTACCCAGCGTCGGATCGATCACCGGAGCGTAATGCGGAGAGTGATTCGACGGCACTTTCAGCAGCGCCGGGTCCGTCAGGTCGCCGGTGGTGAACAGAGAAGGATCGGCTCCGCCCAGCAGCCAGTACGAAAGAGGTGCACCACAACTCGTGGCCAGGATGCCCACGTCCTCACTTCCCGCACCTGCCCCCGGGTCGAGGATGTTGGACGCACCCAACCAGTCCGTGAAGGCATCCAGGGTCGTGCGCAGCGCGTCCGGGTCGTTGGTGACCACGGGAAAGCGTTCGATCTCGGTGATCGTCGGCTCGTCCGGCGCGCCCGACGCCGCCGCCTCGCCACGCACGATGCGCTCGACGCTGTCGAGGATCTTGCCGCGCACGGTCTCACTGTAGCTGCGGATGTTCAGCTGGATCTCGGCCTCACCCGGAATCACATTCGCGGCGTCACCCGCGTGGATCGATCCGACGGTGAGCACCGCAGTTGCGGTACTCGGGATCTCCCGCGAGATGATGGTCTGCAGCCTCAGCACCGTGGCCGCGGCCAGCACGATGGGATCCACCGAGGCCTCGGGCATCGAGCCGTGTGCACCCCGGCCCACCAGCTTCACCCGCAGTGAATCCGACCCGGCGTACGAAGCTCCCGGGTGTCCGGCGATCTTGCCGGCCGGCAGCGGTGAGACATGCTGACCGAGCACGACGTCGGGCTTGGGAAAACGGTCCCACAAGCCGTCGTCGACCATCGCCTGCGCGCCGGCACCCAGCTCCTCGGCGGGCTGGAACACCAGGACAACCGTGCCCGACCATTCCGACGTAGCGGAGGCGAGGATGTCCGCCGCGCCCAGCAGGCATGTCGTGTGCAGATCGTGGCCGCAGGCGTGTGCAACCGGCACCGTCTTACCCGTGTCGTCGGTGGCCGTGACGGTGCTGGCGTAGTCGAGCCCGGTGTCCTCGCGGACGGGTAGGGCATCCATGTCCGCGCGCATCGCGATCGTCGGACCGTCACCATTACGCAGGACACCGACCACACCGGTTCTGCCGACGCCGGTGGTCACGTCGAACCCCGACGCTCGGAGCCGATCGCCGACCAGACCGGCGGTGCGGTGCTCCTGGAAGCCGAGTTCGGGATGGCTGTGGAGGTCTTTGTACAGCTCTACGAGCGACGGATCGATCTTGATGTCTGCAGGAGTGGTCATACTAAGCCCTTCCGACGAAAGTCGTTCGAGACCGGGCACCCGGCCCCAGTGACCATCGTCACACGAGGATGGACCCGCGTGTGTCGATTGTCGATCCTGTGTCGGGGAAGGACGTCGGATTCACCTGAGGTCGGCGCTGGACTTCCCGAGGACGCGGCGGGCGATGATCAGCTGCTGGATCTGCTGAGTGCCCTCGAAAATAGCGGTCGTCCTCAACGCCGTGATC
>NZ_KQ969324.1:0-1802 GCF_001578675.1 Gordonia sp. QH-12 | reverse complement strand
GGCGAATAGTTGACGAACGTTAACCTGAACGGACGACACGGCTTCGAGGCTCGAGGGCACCTCGATACGACGAAAATGCCCCCGACCTCGAAAGGTCGGGGGCGTTGCGCGCATCTTCCCTACGCGCACCATGCACAGTACCGCCAGGGTGTGACAGCGGTCAGGTCAGCCAGAAGCAGGCGCCGCGCTGCGGGGACGTCAAGCCCATCACTGCATCCGTCGATGTCGTGCCGTGGATGATCACGTTGTCGTTGATCTGCGGGCTCTTCACACGCAGGACATCGCCCTGCGTTGCGGTGCGATTGCCCGTCGCAGCCCACAGCCCCGCCGCGAGCCTCCCGGTGCCGGTGAGCGTGACCGTCGCCGAGGTGGTGATCTGCGGTGTGCTGATCGCAGTCACGTCACTGAAGCTCATCGCCGCGAAGTTCCCCGAGAAGTTACCGCCAGGGACACTCCACGAGACAACGACAGACGCCGCCCCCTCGGGAAGTCCCGTCACAGCGAAGACCCACCAGCGTGTCGTCGAATCAATCAGTGTCGCAGCAACACCACCAACCGAGACGGATGCGGTGATCGAGTCGCTGTTGACATGCACCGCCACCACTACCGCGCCATTGCGGCCGCTCTGGATCGTCTTGGTGTAATTCGAAGGGAACGACCCGCCGTCGCTGATCGCGTCCACGTACTCCGGGTTCGCTTGCTGGACCTCGGGTGCGTACGCGGTCGCAGATGCTGCCGCTGTCGGGGTGCTCAGATTGTGCCCACGCGACAGCGTGGGCGCGTACACGGCCGCTGACGCGGATGCCACCGGTACAGCCACCGCCACCGCCGCCGAGACGGTCGGTGCAGACGCAGCGGCCGATGCCGACGCCGTTGGGACGACAAGCTCAACGCGCGACCCCACCTCCGGGACATGCGCCTCCGCGTACACCAACGCCGCAGGCACCCCCGCCGTCACTGCCGCCGACACGTCCGGGACACGACCGACCGCAGTCGCCACGGCAGTCGGCGCGATGATGCCCGCCACCACCGACACCACCGGCACATACGCCTCGGCCGACACGATAGCGGCAGGGATATCGAGGACGTGACCATGCGACAACTCCGGCACCTGAGCGACGGCAGACGCGACAGCGACCGGCGGGGCGATGCTGACAGCACCGGCGATCACCGGCCTACCAGCCTCCGCGTACGCCACAGCGGCCGGCGCCACCAGACGCGACTCCGCAGACACCACCGGCGCATAACCCACCGCGGCCGCCATCGCGCGCGGCGCCTGCACGAACACCGGCATCCGCCCATCCCACACCGCAACACCATCGAGGTAGGCGAGGATGATGACGTGCTCCTCGCCTAACTCATCGACGTACCGGAGACCGCGGATCGACCGGCCACCCAGGCTGATCGACATACGTCAGGCCACAGACACCGACAGCAGACCGAGCGCATTCCACGTCGCCTGGAACGTCGCGCTCGTCGAGCTGACAGTCTCACCGAAGTCGACATACGAGATCAGTGGGCGCTGCGCATCCGAACCCGGTGTCGCATCGTAGATCACCAGGTAACGGCCGGAGATCGTCGAGGACGGCCACGCGATGTTGTCGCCCTTGAGAGTGACAGTGCTCCCCGACCCGACAATCTGCGGCGTCCCGAGCGTGACACCGCCGGCCGTGTAGCCCGGGCCCGACGCCTCGCTGGTGACCGCCGACTTGTAGCGGTGCGCCGCCTGGTCCGGCGTGTATCCGGCACCGACCAGCATCACCTTGATGGTGTCGGTGTCGAAATCGATTTCCTTGTTGAAT
>NZ_KQ969323.1:0-1902 GCF_001578675.1 Gordonia sp. QH-12 | reverse complement strand
GGCGAATAGTTGACGAACGTTAACCCGAACGGACGATACGGCACGTGGAGCGAGGATGCATCGAGACGACGAAAGGCCCCCGACCTCAAAAAGGTCGGGGGCCTCGTTGCGCGTATCTTCCCTACGCGCACTGTGCACAGTACCGCCAGGGTGTGACAGCGGGTCAGGTCAGCGGCAGCACGACAGATCCTTCCGCACCGGAGATCGATGACTGGGCGCCCTCGACGATGGAGACCGAGCACGACCAGCCGCCGCCCTTGTAGGCGGTCGCCCGAAGCGTCCCTGACGTCGTAGATGACACCTGGCCACCGGTTGTGAAGACCGCGACCTTCATGTCGGCGGCGACGGACGCCGAGGTAGCGCCGTTCGTCCACACCGGTGTACCGAGCGTCGCCGTACCTCGGTATGCGACCGCCACGATCGCCCGATCCGAGTCACTGGTGATCGTGTGTGTCCCTTCCGGCAGGTCGAATCGCGCCACTGTGAGACGGATGTTGTTTCCGGCATGCGTGTACACCTGAGTGCCTGTGATACCTCCGCTGGTCATCGTCGATGCCTCAGGCGGTCCGCCGCCGACTCCTGCCACAGCGGCGAAGACTGTCGCCGCCTCCGGGAGGGTGATCGTGACAGTCGATGATGCGGAGGTTCCATTCGTCGCCGACGCGATCGGGTCCAGCGGATACTGGGCGCCCTCCGGCTGAATCTCCACCGTCAGATTCCGCCAGTACTGCGAGAAACTCAGAGACGCGGTACCGGCCTCGACCGGGTCCGGCGTCTTCTCGCCCCACAGCTTCACACCGTTCCCGATAGACGAGATCAGCGCGTCAGGTTCCGTCGACGGATCTGCCGAAATAGCCTCGCCGCCGTTCGAGCGGGCGTGCAGATACCGGATGGTCCACGAATCCGGCTTCGTCCCGAGCGCCGGCCAATTCACCGACGTCAGACCGACGTTGCCTGACGTGTCCGTGGCGGTCGCGCCGATCTGCGCGCCCCGCCACACCATCGCGATCATCCGCGTCGCATTCGTCCACGTCCCGGACGTCTCGCTGCCCGAGGCCGCGATCTTCCATCCGGCACGCGCACCCGACGACGCCACAACTGCCGACGTCCACCCCGACGGCAATGTGGGTGCCGTAGCCGTATTCGACGACAGATTCGACGCGAAGACGAGGATGAGATCACCAGACTGATGCGCTGGCAGTGGCACTGTCGTCGACGACGAGGTAGTGGTGCCCACCAGGTCCGGTCCGGTACTGACTTTCACTTCCGGTACGTGAGCGACCGCCGACGCCATTGCCTGCGGGACGGCGACCTCCGCTCCGGCTGAGACCGTCGGCTTGCTCCCAACTGCGGTCGCGGTGGCCATCGGTGCCGCCACGGCCACCGCGGCCTGCACGTCTGGCAGGTGGGCGAGCGCCGTCGCTTCGGCGAGTGGCACCAGCACCTCAACGCGCGACCCCACCTCCGGGACATGCGCCTCCGCGTACGCGCGCGCCTGCGGGACAGCCGCGTCGACCGCCGCGGACACTTCCGGAACATGCGCGACAGCCGTCGCTACAGCGGTCGGCGCGATGATGCCCGCCACCACAGCGACCACCGGGACATGTGCCTCGGCCGACGCGATAGCGGTCGGAATGTCGAGTACGTGACCGTTCGTCAGACCCGGCACATGCGCGACCGCCGATGCGGTGGCAGTCGGCGGAGAAATCCCGACCGCGCCCGCCACCGTCGGGACGGCCGCCTCGGCGTACGCGACAGCGATCGGAGCGACCAAGAGCGCCTCAGCCGCGACCTCCGGCACGAACGCGACCGCCGACGCCCGGGCCCGCGGGACCTGGATGAGCTGTGGAATCCGCCCATCCCACACCGCGACGCCGTCGAGGTAGGCGAGGATGATGACGT
>NZ_KQ969322.1:0-2683 GCF_001578675.1 Gordonia sp. QH-12 | reverse complement strand
AGGGACTCGAACCCCGAACCCGCTGGTTTACGGCCAGCCCAGGTCGCGGCGTCGCATCAACGGTAGTTCCGATGCGCAGGACGACTCCGGCGCGCGAGACGCCGCTCCGTCCGACGGGAATCCAGGGCCCGAACTGTCCGATGAAGGCGGACGCGGCGTGATTCCGACTCCACTCCCCCGGCTGTGAAGCCACCCAGCTGCCAGTCGGGCTCCGCGCCACCGAGCACAGCTGCTCAGAAATACCACTGACCAGCACTTTTCGAGGCAGATTCGTCCAAACGGAGGACGTGAGAATGTACACGCGACACGCCCGAAACGCATCGGTTATGCCAATCGACAGAATTGGCGTGATATACGCTCACCTCTCCCCCGAATGGTCCCTCGCACTCTCCGACTTCGCCGCGTGGCTGATCGCTGCGGGCATGGCGCCCAGTTCGCAGAGAATCCGCTGCTATCACGTCCGCCGGCTCGCGGAAGCTGTGCACCTCCCCCCGGACAAGCTCGAGCTCGACGATTTGGTCGAGTACTTCGCAGCCCAGGAATGGGCGCCCGAAACGCGTCGCGGAAACCGCGCCAGCATCGTCAAGTTCATGACGTGGATGCACTCATCAGGTCGGCGGCCCGACAACCCAGCAGCCCTCCTGCCGACCGTCAGCGTCCCGACTGGCTCGCCGCGGCCGACTCCTGAGAAGATCCTGCGCTCCGCGCTCATCGCTTCGAGTCCGCGCACCCGCCTCATGGTCAGTCTCGGCGCGTTCGTCGGTCTCCGTCGCGGCGAGATCGCGACGACTCGCGGCGATGCGGTTGGAGAGGACCTCGACGGCCCCGTCCTTCGTGTCACAGGCAAGGGCGGGCACGTGCGGGTCGTTCCCCTCGATGAAGGCATCGCCGAGCAGATCACTGCGCGAGGCCCAGGATGGACCTTCCCTGGCCAGATCGACGGCCATCTGTCACCAGCGTATGTGGGAAAGCTCGTGTCGCGGGTTATGCCGGAAGGATGGACGGCGCACTCGTTGCGGCACCGTTTCGCCAGCGCCGCATACGCACACGAGCGCGATATCCGCGCCGTACAGGAGTTGCTCGGGCACAAGAGTGTACGGACGACGCAGATGTACACCGCGGTTCCGGATCGCGCCCGCCGTTCGGCGGCATCGGCGGCTGCCGCAGGGTTCAATCACATCCGAGATGCGGCGTAAAGCGACATAACCGGACTAGCGTTAGTCATTCACGGATCACCTAGAGAAGGCATATGAGCAAATGAGCGTACGACTGATGGGCCGCGCAGCGATCGCGGCGGCAGGCATCTGCGCCGCGGCGCTCGTCGGCGCATGCGGTTCCTCCGACGAGACGACGCCGACGCAGAGCAGCGTGGCGCCGACGTCGAGCACCGACGAAGGCTCTATCCAGCCCGTCGGCTCGATCATTCGCGGCCAGTCGGGCGCGACGGTGGAACTTCAGACCGTCACCCAGCGTGGTGCGTCGACCGTGCTCGGCGTCAAGTTCACCGCGGGCAGGACCAATCTCGAGGGCTACAACATCCTGACGCCCGTGCTGACCTACGGGCAGGACGGGAAGGAGGCTGCGGTCGACTACGCGATCACCGAGCCGGTCTCGGGCATCATCCCGGCAGGCACAGCGCGATCGGTTGAGTTCGGTTACGAGGTCGACAAGGCGAAGCTCAACCCTGCGACGGTCACTATCGGAATCGGGCTGGCCGAAGCTGGATGGCACGGGGATTTGACGACGGTGAAAGCGGCGCCGGCCGAGTCCGCTGAACCGGACACCCCGGCCGCCGCCGAAGTGCCAGCCACGACTGAAACACCCGCGCCAGAGCCGGCGCCCGCCGAGGAGTCGGCCGATGCGCCGCCAGCGACCTTCGACCCGGACAGCGGGGACGGCTACGGACCGAACCAGAAGCTGCCGCCGTTGTGCGAGCGGTTCCCCGACGAGTACGGGCCGTGCTGATGCAAGCGCCACCCACTGACGCCGAGGTCATTGAGGCGTTCGCCGTCTACATCGGTCAGCGGTCGGCCGCGGGGGTCCTCATGGCGAAGGCGGTCAGCGACATTGCGTTTCGCGACGGTCGAGTGCGCATTACGCTCGACCCGGCGCGAGCCGGTGCTGAGTACTGGGCACTGATGGAGGTTCAGCCGTTCGACAATCCGGCCTACTTCTACGGCACTGTCGTCGCATTCAACGACGACGAGGGAACTTGGCTTCGCCGGCGAGTGACTGATGTCGATGTCGTCGACGTGGACGGCAGGCCGCTCGGCACGGCGACCGTCGCTGAGCTCTACAGCCGAGCAACGGGGTAGGCGGTGAGGAATTCCGCGAAGGTCCGCTCCGCCGACGCTCACGATGGACCTTGACGGGACATCGTGCAATGGCGTCTCTGACGTCGACTTCGACGGCGTCCACTACGAGTGCATCGGCGGGGGTGTTCCGCGCGCAGTGACCCAACGGTCGAGACGGCGAAAAGGCCCCCAGGAACCGCCGGTAGCGGACCTGGGGGTCTTCCGTTGCGCGTGTCTTCCCCACGCGCACATCGCACGATAGCGCGCTGGTCGGACAACAGGTGGCGGGCGTCAGCGCGTGTACCGCCACACCTCGTCGTTGTCGGGTGCATACTCGGCGATCTCGCCGAGTTCGGGCGCTCCGCCGCCTGCGCCCGGCATCAGGACCG
>NZ_KQ969321.1:0-3855 GCF_001578675.1 Gordonia sp. QH-12 | reverse complement strand
CGGAACGGAACCCAGGGCGCTTCACGCTTCGAAGTGGAGTGCATTGCACCATGCGCATTGCTTTGCGTTGGGTCTCTTGGGTGTTGACCGCATCTGGTCCGCTCGGGCTGCCGTAGCGATTGGCTGAGACATCTCCTGTCGGCACTTCGGACTACAGCAGGGCTTGCCCCGTGGCTTCCGGTGTGCCGTGTAGGTGACGCCACAGACTGCGCACTGGAACTCGCGCTGCTTGCCGTGTTCCTTTTGCCATCGGTAGTGGCATCGGCCGCACCGCTTTACCTTCGGGTAGTGCGTGGCTGGGCTGGTGCATCCGTCTTCTGTGCAGATACGCTCGGTCATGTCGAACTCCTCCTACGGGTTCGGCCATTGCCCGGGACGGTTGCCGCCGTCGCCGGGCTTTCTATTTCGGTTAGGTCCAGTCGCGGTCGGTGATGAAGTCGATGCCGGTCGGGCGGATGATCTTGTTCGACTTGGCGCGATTGCATGCGCGATGCGATGCGACGAGGTTGTCGAGTACGTCTTCGCCGCCTCGGTCGAGGGGTGTGACGTGGTCGATCTGGAAGGCTCGAGGGTCGTGGTGGTGCGCGGTGTAGTCGATGGGTTCGCCGCACCAGTGGCATGGCGGTTGGTCTCTGGCGATGATCTTGCGGTGTTTGTCGCGGGTCGCGGTGTTGCGCTTGGTTGCCATCAGTCTCGTGTTGCTGTGCATCCGTGTGGTCGGCAGTCGCCGTGTCGTGTGGTGTCGCATCGTTCACACCAGCGTCCGATGTCGGTGTCTGTGTCGAGAATGTCGAAGTGGTCGTCGTTCATCGGAGGTTGAGGATGTTGAGCGGTGCGCCGTTGGGCCAGGCGATGGTGCCCTGCAGTATGTCGGTGGCTGCGGGTGTGAGGCTGTCGATGATGTCCCCTGCGTCTCCGGGCCAGTGCTCGGGATGGTTCAGGTGTTCACAGTCACTCATCGTCTGTCCCGTCTGCTTCGAAGCACCAGCCTGCGACGCTCTCGTGGTGTCCGTCGTGTCCGTCGGCGAGTGCGCACCACAAACGCCAGTTCGTGCCGTCTTCGTCGAGCTGGGGTAGGTATGCGGTGCAGGGTCGGCCAGTAGGTCGGAGGTGTTGACCGGGTTTGGGTGCGGTCATGGTTCCTCCAGGCTGATGCGGACGGTGATGTCGATGCGGATGCGGGAGGCGATGTCGTCGGCGAGTCGGTGTGCGATGGGGCGGACGAGTTCGGTGGCTTGGTCGGTGAGCCAGGCGGCGAGGCTGGTCATGTGCTGCACCGCGAGTACGGATCGATGGGCCCGAGTCGGCGCAGGAGGTGCAGTGCGGTGGTCAGGATGACGGCGTGTGCTGCGATGTCGAGGATGAGGTGCCGGTCGCGGAGTCGGTCGACGACGCGGGACAGCAGGTCGTCGTGGTGGCCGGTTCGGATGCACCACGCTTCGTAGCCGATAACGCCGCCGATGAGTGCGGCGAGCGTGGCTTCTCCGATCACCGCTGACCTCCTGGGGCCGGTGTGAAGTTGGGTGCCCGCGAACGTCACCTTGTGTGGTGTCGAGTCGCGGGCTGTTCCCCTGTTGTGCAGCGCGCGCCTCGCCGTGAAAGGTCGGGTCGTGGGCGTGGCTTGCGTCCCGGTCACTCGCATGACGTGGCGGGACTAACACACTCGGGGGACGTTTGACCCCGGATCGCGCTGTGGATGTGGCTGCGATCCGGGTGGCCGAGGTTGCGTCCGTGCGGCCCTTGGGGTCGACGTGCTCGCCTCGGCTAGGTTCCCGGTGGTTTCGGTCCGCGGCCCACCAAAGCAGAGGATCGGCGGGGCGACCGGGTCCGGGAACGACTACGGCGAAGCTCCCCCGGTTTTGGAGACAGCTTCGCCGTGCCACCCACTCTACACGTGAATCACACCCATGTCATTCAATCCGCGAGGTCAAGCACCATGCTCCCCCCATCGCTCGGCGTAGTGTCGCCAGACGATCGCTCGTGCCCGATCAAGGCACTGGCGGTCCTCTTCGCTGATGCCCTCCGATTCCGCGAGGATCTGCAGGACGAATCCGGTGGTCTTGATGCCGTGCTCGGAGCCTGGGCCTGGTGGCTTCATCGCGTACTCGATCGTTTCGGTCAGTTCGAGGCCGCTGTCCGCGGTCCATCCGACAAGTTCGCCGATCTCCGCGATCTCGTCCTCGGCTTCGTTGGCCCGCTCGGCTTCCGTCTCGGTCGACTCGTCGGCGAATGCGAGTGCTAGTGCCAGCATTTCTTCGCGTGCGGTCATGATGCTTCCTCTCGTTCGATTCCGATTGCAGCGGCGAGAATCCCGAAGGACTCGGGTGGCCAGTAGGTTCGGCACTTCTGGCATTCGCACCCGTAAGCGCCGATCTGCAGGGCTGGTTGTCGTACGGTCTCCCCCGCGCTGTCCTGCCGGTACACGGTCGACGTGTCGCATTGCGGGCACGGTGCGGGGATCGTCCACCTGCGTGGCGGATCCAACAGTTCGCGGATGCGGGCGGCCCACCAGGTGAGGTCCGCGGTGCGTGCTTTCAGCCAAGGGACGTCCTGCGGTCTGAACTGCTGCTGCTCCATCCACGAGAGTCTGGTGTGCGTGGTTCCGTGGCGGGGGTCGGAGTCTTCGGGCCACCACGTCTTGACGGTGCGGTCGATCTGGTCGCACAGGTCGACGGCGTCGAGGACGACTGGTGGCATGGAGCGGGCGTGTGAGCCGTTGCCTGTGCCTTGTGCTCCGGCGATGTACTCGCGTAACTGCGTGTACAGCGGATCACCCCATGCGGGTTCGGTGGCTCCGTTGTCGCGGTCGATCAACGTTCGGGTGCGTCCGATCAACGCGTGGATGGCGTCTCGGAAGGCTTGGCGGGTGCCGGGCAGGTCGTGCTCGGTGGTGTCGGTCATGCGTCCCCCTGGTCGCTCTCGATGCAGTGGTCGGTGTGGTCCAGTACTCGCTGTACGAACTCGGTGTGATCGCCGTGGCCGGTGAGGGTGGTGCCGCACAGGCAGGTCCAGTGGTAGTGGATGCGGGATGCCACACGCGCGCGAAACTGAGACGAACGTGCTGGTCTGTCGATGATGTGTCCGTAGCAGCCGGGTTGGCAGAAGTAGGCCGAGACGGTCATGCGTGGTCTCCTTCGCGTGCGATGGTGTCGGCCAACTCTTGGTCGGCATCGGTGGTGTGGCATTCGGGTCCACAGCCGTGCGGTCGTGGTGGCGGGTCGTCTCGGTGGCAGACGAAGCAGTGGGTGCGTGTGAGTGCGGTGAGGCTGATTGCGACGCCGGCTGGCTCGTTGGGTTCGGCGATGCGTTTGGTGGCGTGGAGGGTGACGATGTGGGAGTCGTCGGCGATCCAGATGCCGGTGATGGCGTCGAATACGGCTCTGGTGAGCTTGTCGAGGTCTGGACGCTTGACGGCGGGCGGTGTGGGACGTCGCTTTGCCGTCTGTTTAGGCCGTGGCATGACGAAATCGAGGTTTGCGCCTACTGGTCCCGGCGGGAGCATTCCGCCTCTCCTGCGGGCTTCTGAGGCGATTTCGGTTCGCCATGGTCCGACCGCTTTCGAGGACTCGAGCATTCGGCCGTTCCCGATGTGCCGCTTCGATCCCTGGGGTGCCGGTCGTCCTTCGACGAAGACGTGACGGTCAGTCATGCGATGCCTTTCTCGGCGAGGACGGATCTGACTTCGGCGGCACCGCGAGCGTTGCGCTCATCGGAATCCGGGTCGTGATCGCACACCCGGCGATTTCGGTACCCGGTGTCGTCGCACAGGTCGCACGCGTCGATCTCGGCTTTGCGGGCAGCTGCGACGGCATCGAGTTCCGCTCTCCGGAGGGGCGTGTCAGATGGTCTGTGTAA
>NZ_KQ969320.1:0-4576 GCF_001578675.1 Gordonia sp. QH-12 | reverse complement strand
CTCACCCGCCTACTCGACAAACCTCGGGGAACCGGGCACAGCGTGACTCCCTCTCTCCGTGCTCGGTGGCTTTCGGAGTCTGAGGCCGGCACTACCATTGGTGGCATGGCCATCAGCAGGCCCGCGGAGAGCGGAGCAGAAGTCGTCACGAAGGCACCCCGGGCCCGGATGACCGGGGCTCAGCGTCGACTGCAGCTCATCGAGGTGGCGCGGGGGCTGTTCGCCGAACGTGGCTTCGAGGGAACGTCGATCGAGGAGATCGCTCAGCGTGCCGGTGTGTCGAAGCCCATCGTCTACGAGCATTTCGGCGGCAAGGAAGGTCTCTACGCCGTCGTCGTCGACCGCGAGATGGAGACCCTGCTGGAAATGGTCACGTCCTCGCTCACGAAGAATCGGTCGCTGTACCGGATTCAGCAGGTCGCGCTGGCGCTGCTGACCTACATGGAGGAGCGGACCGACGGGTTCCGCATCCTGGTCCGAGGAGAGTCGACCAGCGGGGGCGAGGACACTCGCTATTCGAGCCTGCTGAACGACGCGATCAGCCAGGTGGAACACATTCTCGCCGGGGACTTCGAGCGGCGCGGATTCGATCCCGCGCTGGCGCCTCTCTACGCGCAGGCGCTGGTGGGCATGGTCTCAGTGACCGCACAGTGGTGGCTCGACGTCCGGCAGCCGGAGAAGGAGGTCGTGGCCGCGCATCTGGTGAATCTGTGCTGGAACGGCCTCACGCGGCTCGATCCCGAGCCGATGCTCGTCGACGCGGAGTACAAAGAGCCGACGCAGCCTACCGTGCACCCCGCGCTCGCCGACTCGGTTGCGTCGAACGACGACGATAAGTGACTGCTCCCGCAGTCCAGAGAACGGTCACCAGAACGGCGGTCGAGATCACCTGACCGCGAACCGACGGGGTCACGATCGCCAGCACCGTGATAGCGACCAGAGCTATCAGCGTGAGCCACGACAGGTATGGATACCCCCACATCTTCAGCGGCAGCGGCGTTCCGTCGCGCTCGGCGCGTCTGCGCAGCACGATCTGGGCGCAGGTGATCGCGAGCCACGTGACGAGCAGCGTCGAGCCGACCACCGATAGGAGACGATCGAGAACCTGGTCGCCCCAGAAGTAGGTCGCGGGCACTGCGAGGAAGCCGAACACGGTGCTGGCGAGCAGCGCGGGGACGGGAACCGCACGGGAGGAGACCCGCCGCGCCGACCGCGGCGCCATCCGTCGCACCGACAGGGAGAACAGCATCCGCGACGCGCCGTAGAGGTTGACGTTCATCGACGACAGCAGCGCGACGACGATGATGGCGCCCATCGTGGCGGCGACCGCCGGAAGGCCGGTCTGCTCGAGCACGCCGACGAACGGCGATTCGCGGATGCGCGGGTCGTCTGCCGGCAGGACGAGCATGATCACCGCGACCGATCCCACGTAGAAGACCAGGATGCGCCAGACGATGGTCCGGATCGCTTTCGTGACGCTCGGACCGGGATCGTCGGTCTCCGCGGCGGCGACGGCGATGATCTCGATTCCGCCGAAGGCGAACGCGATCACCAGAAGTGCGGCCGTGACACCGCCGATGCCGTGCGGGAGGAAGTCGCCCGCGTTGGCGAGTCCAGGAGACGGCTCGGACATCCAGCCGAAGAGGTAGGCCGCTCCGATCACCAGGAAGAGCACGATGAACGTCACCTTGATCAACGACAGCCAGAATTCGAGCTCGCCGAAGTTCGACACTCCGGTCAGATTGAGCACGCTGAATACAGTCATGAACACCAGCGCCCACGCCCAGACGGGTAGCAGACCGACGAGTGCGTTGAGTCCTTCCGCCGCGGCGAGCGACTCGGCTGCGACCACGATTGTCATCTGGACCCACCACAGCCAGCCCATCATGAAGCCGGCTCCGGGCCCGAGAGCTTTGCCGACGTAGTAGGAGAACGCGCCGGGATTCGGATCGGCCGCCGCGAGTTCGCCCAGCATCCGCATCACCGAGACGATGATGACGCCGACGATGGCGTACGAGACGAGTGCCGCGGGTCCGGCGAGCGCGATGCCTTCTCCGGACCCGACGAACAGCCCCGCGCCGATGGCGGATCCGAGGCTCATCATCACGAGGTGGCGTGGCTTCAGCCCCGTCTTGAGGCGGTCGGCTCCGAGGTCCTCGACGTCCTCCTCGTGGACCTCGATAGGTTCTGACTCGTTATCGCCCACCAGTCGAGCGTAGTTGCCCGGCGGTGCGGCAAGATCAGCACATGCTGACCGTTCGCCCGGCGACGTCCGACGACTGCGAGGCCGTTGCCGACATCTACCGATATTACGTCGAGAACTCCACTGCGACGTTCGACCTCGAGGCGCCCTCCGTCGCGCAGTGGCGGACCAGACTCGAGACGAGTGTTGCCGCGGGACGCCCGTTCCTCGTGGCCGGCGCACCCGGCGAGGTGGTCGGTTACGCCTGTCTCGGCGTGTATCGGGGAAAGGCGGGCTGGAGTTGGACCGCCGAGGACAGCATCTACCTTCGGCCCGAGGCGGCGGGCCGGGGGACGGGCAAGCACCTGCTGCGCGCGTTGATCAACGCGGCGGACCCGGCGGTGACGCGCACCATCATGGCCGTGGTCTCCGAGGACGTTCCGGACTCGATCGCGCTGCACACGAAGGTCGGTTTCGTCGAAGTGGGTCGCACACCCGGTGTCGGGCGCAAGTTCGACCGCTGGATCGGCTGCGTCTACCTGCAGTACACGATCGGGCCATAGATCGCCCGAAGGCCCAGTACGGTCTACTCGCGGTGCTTCGGGCCGAAACGCTCGGGTCGCCACCCGCCCCGGGTCCGGCTCAGGCGGTAGTCGATGCGGTCGTCGACATAATCGCGCAGGGCCGGCTCGTCCGGCATCGTGCTGAAGACCTCGCCCGCGATGTGCGACGTCGCGGCCTCCAACCGCTGTGCCTGAGCGGCCCGCCGCAGTTTGTCGTGCTCGAATCGCAGACCCCGCACGGTCGCAAAGCACATCATCGCGAGGATCACGCTGAACGGCAGGGCCGTGGCCAGCGACGCGGCCTGCAGCGACCGCAGTCCGCCCGCGAGCAGGAGAGCGATCGCGACGACGCCCTCGAGCGACGCCCAGAGCACGCGGGACCACACCGGCGGATTGGGGTGGCCGCCCGAGGCGAGCATGTCGACGACCAGTGAGCCGGAATCGGAGGAGGTGATGAAGAAGACGGCCACCAGGACGATCCCGAGGATCGAGAAGACCGTGCCGAGCGGCATGTCCGACAGCACGTGGAACAGCGATCCCTCGGGCGAGACCTTGCCGTCCTCCACCAGGTCACCCTCGCCGAAGAACTGCCGGTGCAGGCCCGTACCACCGAGCACCGAGAACCAGACGAATCCGACCAGAGTCGGCACGATCAGGCATCCGGCGATGAACTCGCGCACTGTCCGCCCGCGCGAGATCCGGGCGATGAACACGCCGACGAAAGGCGCCCAGGCGATCCACCAGCCCCAATAGAAGATCGTCCAGTCGCTGAGCCAGTCCTGTGCCTCCTGGCCCTGGAAGGCTCCGACGTCGAGCGTCATGTTGAACAGGTTGGCGAAGTAGACGCCGATCGACTGCACGAAGTTGCGCAGAAGAAAGAGAGTGGGACCGATCAGCAGCATCGCGATCACCAGCAGTCCGGCGATCGACAGGTTGATGTTCGACAACCACTTGATTCCGGTGCCCAGACCGCTCACCACCGACAGGGTCGCCAGGAAGGTGATGGCGACGATGAGGATCACCAGGAGGGTGTTGTCGACGGAGTCGATGACGCCGATCGACTGCATGCCCGCTGAGATCTGCTGCACGCCGAGCCCCAGCGACGTGGCGACGCCGAAGACCGTGCCGAAGATGGCGAGAATGTCGATGAGGTCGCCTGCCCAGCCCTTCACCCGATCGCCGAGCAGCGGTTCGAGCGCCCACCGGATCGACACCGGTCGCCCGCGGCGGTGGATCGCGTATGCCAGCGCGAGCCCGATCACCGCGTACACCGCCCACGGGTGCAGACCCCAGTGAATGAATGTCTGGGCCATCGCCAGACCGGCGATGTCCTCCTGGCTACCGCTCCAGCCGGGTTTCGGTTGCACGGTCGCATATGTGAGTGGCTCACCGACGCCGTAGAAGACCAGTCCGATGCCCATGCCGGCGGCGAACAGCATGCAGAACCAGCTCACCCTGCCGAACTCGGGAGCCTCATCGGGTCTGCCCAGCCGGATGCGGCCGAGCCTGGAGAAGCACAGCGCGACCGCGAACACCACGAAACACGCGATGATCAGCATGTAGTACCAGCCCAGGTTCGAGACGATCCAGTTCTGGACATCGGTGAAGACTTCGCTCGTCTGGTCGGGGAACGCGACGGCGAGAGCGCTCACCGCGACGATCACGATCAGTGCCGGCCAGAACACCGCCGGAGCGATTCCACCGCGGCCGAGCCGGACTCCCTGGCGCTTGAGCTTCTCGGTGATCTCCTCATCGGTGTCGTTCTCGCCGACGTGCCAGTGGTGGGGCACCGGTGCAACGCCCGGAGTGAATCGCCCCGGGTTTCGTGGAG
>NZ_KQ969319.1:0-5584 GCF_001578675.1 Gordonia sp. QH-12 | reverse complement strand
GCGCCCACCGCTTGAATCCGCCATCGAGTTCGCCCTGCGCAGCTCACGCACTTCCTTCTCCAGCTCGACCAGGCGCTGGGACTCGCTGGTCGTGGTCCCGGGACGGTGCCCCTCGTCGACCTCGGCCTGCACAACCCAGTTCCTCAAAGTCTCGGGATTGATCCCCAGTTGCTCGCCCACACGGCGGAACGTGCCCGACCTCGTCGATGGATCGCGCCGTGACTGAACAGCCATCCTCGTGACTCTCTCCCGAAGCTCGTCGGGGTACTTCCTCGGTGCTGCCATGCTCCTCATCCTCCCGTGGATTCAGAGCCTCCACCAGACCCGGGGCGATTCACCCTTCAGCAGTACCCACCCCAGCCCTGCCGCCAAGCCCCGAATTGATCTACCAACCCTTCGCCGAAGGTACCCCGGAGGCGGGCACCGTGGCGCCGACCTTCCTGCCGGGTCGGGGTGTCGAACAGGTGAATTGCACGACTAGCCCGGCGGACACTCCTCGACTTTCGCTATTATCAGTAGCACTTCGTGCGAACCAAGATCGCCAGGCGCCCGAGAGCAGTCTCGGGGATGGGAGTGTGGGTGCGGTGATGGCGGCCAGGCGCGACGCGGGTCCTCGGTCCAAGGACGTGATGGATGACAAAGACCCGCGTTTGGTTCGTTCACGCAACCGGTTGGTTGATGCGGCATCTGCCCTGTTGAAGACCGGCGGGGTTGATGCAGTCACGGTCGGGGCGGTCTCCCGGATGTCGCGGGTGGCTCGAACGACGTTTTACCGGCATTTCGACGGCACCACCGATTTGTTGGCTGCGGCGTTCGAACGATTGTTGCCCCACGCCGACGTCCCTGACGCGCACGGACCAATCCGCGACAGTTTGGTGCGGTTGGTCCGTGCTCAGGCTGCGTTGATCGAGCAGGCGCCACTGCAATTGACCGCCTTGGCGTGGCTGGCGATGGTGCCGGAGGAGCCCGGGGAGCAGCAGAACACCCTCGCGCCGCTGCGCGCTCGTGTCATCGCGCAGTACCGGGAACCGTTCGATCAGGTGTTGCAGAGCGCCGCCGCCCAGAAGGAACTCGACGAGTTCGATCCCGGCGTGGCCATCACCCAGCTCGTGGGCCCGCTGGTCTTCGCGCGGCTGTCCGGCCTTCGCTCGATGAGTGGCGCGGACTGCGAACAGCTTGTCGACGACTTTCTCGCCGCCCACCGCCGCTGATCCGATAGTCCCGCGTCGCCGAACAATCCATTCCTTTCGCTACATGCTGTAGCGTAGTGATACCGATTGATTCATTTGTCGAAGGGTGTGCGATGCCAACGCAGCGATGGATGCGTGAGCAGTGGTGAAGCTTCGGCGATCGACCGGTCGCGGTGAGTACAGCCGGTCGCTGGGGCAGGTGGGACGCTTCGTCTTGTCGCACAAAGCGCTGGTAGCGGGCGTCTGGGTGGCTGTTGCCGTGGTGTTGGCTGTGCTGTTTCCCCAGTTGGAAACAGTTGTGCGCCAGCAATCGGTGGACCCAATTCCTAAGGGCGTGCCGTCGTTTCAGGCGCTCGATCGCATGGGCGAGGCGTTCGACGAAAAGGGCGCGAAGACCACGGTGTTCGTGGCAATGGAAGATCCGGCCGGACTCACCGAGCCCGCCCGCCAACGCTATGACGACCTCGTGGTCCGGCTCCGCGCCGACCGCGATGATGTGCAGGCCGTACGCGACCTGCTCGCCGACCCGATCACTGCCCGACAAGCGCTCAGCGAAGACGGCAAAGCCTGGTACTTGCCCGTCGGGGTCAGCGGCAGCCTCGGCGGGCCGACGGCGGCCCACGCTGTGGAATCGATCCGCGAGACCGCAGCAGAGGTCTTTACCGGCACCAGCACGACAGTCCACGTGACCGGACCAACAGCGACCTTCAGCGACCAAATCGTCACCGCTGAAAAGGATCTGGTGGTCATCACCATCGCCACCGTCGTGCTGATCGCCATAATCTTGCTGATCGTCTATCGGTCGGTGTTCACTGCGTTGCTACCGCTTCTGGTCATCGGTATCAGTCTCGCCGTAGCCCGCGGAGTCATGTCTGCGTTAGGCGAACTGGGCATGCCAGTCTCGCAATTCACCGTTGCGTTCATGACCGTCATCTTGCTCGGCGCCGGTGTGGACTATTCGGTCTTTGTGATCAGCAGATACCACGAAAGGCTGCGCCAAGGCGCCGCCGCGTCCGACGCTCTCATCGATGCCACCGCCACCATCGGACGGGTGATCCTTGCGTCGGCAAGCACTGTTGCTCTCGCGTTCTTAGCCATGGTCTTCGGGCAGCTCAGCGTCTTCGCCACCCTCGGCCCCGCCTGCGCAGTGGCGATCCTCATCGGATTCCTCGCCACCGTCACGTTGTTGCCGCCAGTGCTGCTGTGGGCTGCGCGATGGGGGTGGGGTGCCCCGCGCAAAGACCTCACGCGGCGCTACTGGAACCGCATCGCGGTCCTCGTCGTACGCCGCCCGGCGCCGTTGCTGGCCGTCAGCCTCGTCGGATTGACGATCCTGAGCGTCACCGCGCTGGGCATTCAGATCACCTACGACGACCGAGACGGTCAACCCACAACCACCGACAGCAACGAAGGTTACGCACTGCTCAACCGGCACTTCCCGCAAGACATCACCATCGCGGAATTTGTCGTCGTGGATTCGCCCACCGATCTGAGAACAACCAACGGACTTGCCGACCTTGATCAGATGGCAGCTCGGATTGCGCAGATCCCCGGCGTCACCCGTGTGGTCGGTGTCACTCGCCCGACCGGAGCCAAACTCGAACAAGCCCAACTCTCCTGGCAGAACGGGCAGATCGGCGATCGGGTGGCCGGCTCAGTGGGTGAGGGCCAAGCCCGCAAAGGTGACCTCGAACAATTGCGTTCTGGTGCAGACCAACTCGCCGACGGCCTCGAACAACTCGACATACAGATCCGCACCAATCTCACCCCACTGGCTGGCATTCTTAACCAAGTCACCACCATCGGGGCCGAAATAGGTCAATACCAACCACTTCTACAAACACTGACCGCCGCCGCACCCCAACTCGACCAAGCCGCGCAGAACGCCCCTCAGCTAGCAGCCCTGGCCGAACAGTCATCAGCCGCCATAGCCACAATCACCTCAGTGCTCCCGTTACTGGATAACTCAGCGCTGTGCACTCAACTACCCCAATGCAGCACCCTGCGCCAACAAGCCCGCGATCTCGCCGCACTCCGCGACAGCGGGTTCTTCACCCAGATCACGACACTGTCCACCCAGCTCGCGCAGATGGACACCCCCCTCACCGCGGTCACCAACCAACTCAACGCCACCGTCGCCACCCTCGAGACCACGCTGGGAACCATCGGGGCCCAAGACCTGCCAACCAAACTCGCCCAACTGCAGACCGGGGTCTCCCAACTCGCCGCCGGCTCGCGAACACTCGCCGAAGGCGTATCTGCACTCGTCGACAGCAACCTTCAACAACTCGCCGGCATGGCCACGCTCGCCGCCCAACTACAGACCACCGCGCGCGAAACCCGCGGCTCGGACTCGGCCACCGGCTTCTACTTACCCAAAGATGCTTTCGCTGACCAGCAATTCGCCGACGTTGCGCGCCAATTCATCTCCCCGGACGGACACACCGTGCGCTACGCCGTCCAGACAAGCTTCGACCCCTACAGCGCGGACGCCATGCGCCTGGCCAGCACCATCGCCACCGTCGCCAACGACGCAAAACCCAACACCACCCTGACCGACTCCACCGTCTCCGTCGCCGGCTTCCCCGCTATCAACGCCGACCTGCAACGACTGCTCACCAACGACTTCCGCCTCCTGGCCCTGGCCACCCTGGCCATCGTCGGCATCATCCTGATCATCCTGCTGCGCTCACTGGTCGCACCCATCTACCTACTCGGCACCGTCGTACTCAACTACACCGCAGCATTGGGCATAGGCGTCCTGATCTTTCAGCACATACTCCACACCGACATCGCTTGGCCTGTGCCCCTATTAGCGTTCATCGTCCTGGTAGCCGTCGGCGCCGACTACAACATGCTGCTGGTCTCACGATTGCGCGAAGAATCACATCACAACGTCCGAGTCGGAGTGCTCCGCACCGTCACCAACACCGGCTCAGTTATCACCTCAGCAGGCCTCATCTTCGCCGCCAGCATGTTCGGCCTCATCGCCGGTTCCATCGGCATCATGACCCAAGTCGGACTCATCATCGGCGTAGGCCTTCTCATCGACACCTTCATCGTCCGCACCATCGTGGTACCAGCCATCGCCACACTCCTCGGCAACGCAAGCTGGTGGCCCCAAAAGCCAACGACCCCTCCCACCCAACGCCGCCACCGACCCCACCCCGCAAAGCAAACATAAAGCCGGGGGACTGCTGCACGACCAGGTGACAGTTTCGGTGTCATGCCGCTGAGGCGGCTGTGTTGATGATCGTCTCGTATTCGATCGGGGTCAACCGGCCGAGGCGGGCCTGACGACGGCGTCGGTGGTAGGTCCGTTCGATCCAGGTGACGATCGCGATCCGCAACTGCTCGCGGGTGCTCCAGCGGTGCCGGTCCAGGACGTCCTTCTGGAGGAGCGCGAAGAACGATTCCATCGCTGCGTTGTCGCCGGCGGCACCGACTCTGCCCATGGACCCAACCAGGCCGTGTCGGTTGAGCGCGGACACGAACTTCCGCGACCGGAATTGAGAGCCCCTGTCCGAATGGACAATACAACCCGAAACATCGTCCTCTCGGCGGGCAACAGCGTTGTCCAGAGCGGTCACGGCGAGACGGGACTTCATCCTGGAGTCGATGCTGTAGCCGACGATCCGCCCCGAGCAGGCGTCTTTGATCGCGCAGAGGTAGAGCTTGCCCTCGTCGGTCCAATGCTCGGTGATATCAGTGAGCCACACTTGGTCCGGTGTGTCGGCGGTGAAGTCGCGTTCGACCAGGTCGTCGTGCACAGGCGGGCCCGGCTTCTTACCGTTCTTCCCACGTTTCTTGCCGAAGCTCGACCACCACTGGTTGGCCGAGCAGATCCGCCATGCCGTCCGCCCGCTCATCGGCTGACCAGCAGCTTCGGCTTCATCGGCGAGGAAGCGGTACCCGAATTCCGGGTCATCACGATGCGCGTCGAACAGGGCGTTCGCCCGCTCCGCTTCGACCCAGTCTGCCGCGGTGACCGCGTCCCTGAGCCACCGGTAGTAGGGCTGTCTGGAGAGCTTGAGTACCCGGCACGTCACCGTGACGGGGATTCCGTCGGCGGCGAGCTCTTTCACGAGCGGGTAGAGCCTTTTCCCGGAAGGTTCGCCTGCGACAGATATGCCGCAGCCCGTCGCAGGACCTCGTTCTCCTGCTCCAACAACCGATTCCGCTTCCGAAGCTCTCTCAGTTCGGCAGATTCGGTCGACGTTGTTCCAGGCTTGTGTCCGTCGTCGATGGCGACGCGGCGCATCCACTTGGCCAGGGTCATCTCATGGATCCCGAAGTCTTTCGCGACCTGCGCGAGTGTCACGCCAGGTTCACGGTCTCGGGCTACCCGGACCACATCGTCGCGGAACTCTGAATCGCCCCGGGTTTCGTGGAGG
>NZ_KQ969318.1:0-5609 GCF_001578675.1 Gordonia sp. QH-12 | reverse complement strand
TTTTTTGGATTTGGTCAGGTTCTGTTTTCTGGCTTTGTGTTGAAATCTTGTGGTTTCTGCATTTTTTGTTGGAGAGTTTGATCCTGGCTCAGGACGAACGCTGGCGGCGTGCTTAACACATGCAAGTCGAACGGAAAGGCCCAGCTTGCTGGGTACTCGAGTGGCGAACGGGTGAGTAACACGTGGGTGATCTGCCCTGGACTCTGGGATAAGCCTGGGAAACTGGGTCTAATACCGGATAGGACCACTGATTGCATGGTTGGTGGTGGAAAGCTTTTGCGGTTCAGGATGGGCCCGCGGCCTATCAGCTTGTTGGTGGGGTAATGGCCTACCAAGGCGACGACGGGTAGCCGACCTGAGAGGGTGATCGGCCACACTGGGACTGAGACACGGCCCAGACTCCTACGGGAGGCAGCAGTGGGGAATATTGCACAATGGGCGCAAGCCTGATGCAGCGACGCCGCGTGAGGGATGACGGCCTTCGGGTTGTAAACCTCTTTCGCTAGGGACGAAGCGTAAGTGACGGTACCTGGAGAAGAAGCACCGGCCAACTACGTGCCAGCAGCCGCGGTAATACGTAGGGTGCGAGCGTTGTCCGGAATTACTGGGCGTAAAGAGCTCGTAGGCGGTTTGTCGCGTCGTCTGTGAAATTCTGCAACTCAATTGCAGGCGTGCAGGCGATACGGGCAGACTTGAGTACTACAGGGGAGACTGGAATTCCTGGTGTAGCGGTGAAATGCGCAGATATCAGGAGGAACACCGGTGGCGAAGGCGGGTCTCTGGGTAGTAACTGACGCTGAGGAGCGAAAGCGTGGGGAGCGAACAGGATTAGATACCCTGGTAGTCCACGCCGTAAACGGTGGGTACTAGGTGTGGGGCTCATTTCACGAGTTCCGTGCCGTAGCTAACGCATTAAGTACCCCGCCTGGGGAGTACGGCCGCAAGGCTAAAACTCAAAGGAATTGACGGGGGCCCGCACAAGCGGCGGAGCATGTGGATTAATTCGATGCAACGCGAAGAACCTTACCTGGGTTTGACATACACCAGAAAGCCGTAGAGATACGGCCCCCCTTGTGGTTGGTGTACAGGTGGTGCATGGCTGTCGTCAGCTCGTGTCGTGAGATGTTGGGTTAAGTCCCGCAACGAGCGCAACCCTTGTCCTGTATTGCCAGCGGGTTATGCCGGGGACTTGCAGGAGACTGCCGGGGTCAACTCGGAGGAAGGTGGGGATGACGTCAAGTCATCATGCCCCTTATGTCCAGGGCTTCACACATGCTACAATGGCGCGTACAGAGGGCTGCGAGACCGTGAGGTGGAGCGAATCCCTTAAAGCGCGTCTCAGTTCGGATTGGGGTCTGCAACTCGACCCCATGAAGTCGGAGTCGCTAGTAATCGCAGATCAGCAACGCTGCGGTGAATACGTTCCCGGGCCTTGTACACACCGCCCGTCACGTCATGAAAGTCGGTAACACCCGAAGCCGGTGGCCTAACCCTTGTGGAGGGAGCTGTCGAAGGTGGGATCGGCGATTGGGACGAAGTCGTAACAAGGTAGCCGTACCGGAAGGTGCGGCTGGATCACCTCCTTTCTAAGGAGCAAACAACACGTCGATGCTGGTGCCGAATGTGTATCGGGTCGGTGTTTGTTCATGGGTGAAACACAAGAAACCATCATTTGTTTGTCGGTGGCCTGCGAGATGCGGGCGGCCGGCGGGTGGTCGACCGTGAGTGATTGCGGTTGTGGACGAAGCACACTATCGGGGTTCTGAGAGAACACGCTGTTGATTCCCTTCGGGGGGTTAATGTTCGGTGTTGTCTTGGTGCTCACTGTTTTCCGCCTCGAGTGTGGGGTGTTGGGGGTGGTGGGTGTGTGTTGTTTGAGAAGTGCATAGTGGATGCGAGCATCTAGCCCGGCAGCATTTGTTGTTGTTGGGTTTGTGTGTTCTGCAATTTCGATTCTGGTTTGTGCGATCGCGTGTTGTGATCGTTGATTTTTGTTTGTTGTCCGCATTCGCGCCTCGGGCACTGTTGTGGTGTGTGGGGTGTGTTTGTGGGTGTTGTTGTAAGTGTTTGAGGGCGTTCGGTGGATGCCTTGGTACCAGGAGCCGATGAAGGACGTGGTAGGCCGCGATAGTCCTCGGGGAGTTGTCAAACGAGCTGTGATCCGAGGGTGTCCGAATGGGGAAACCCAGCACCAGTGATGTGGTGTTACCCACTCGTGAATGTATAGCGGGTGTGGAGGGAACGTGGGGAAGTGAAACATCTCAGTACCCACAGGAAGAGAAAACAAGTGTGATTCCGTGAGTAGTGGCGAGCGAAAGCGGAGGAGGCTAAACCATGCGTATGTGATACTCGGCAGGGGTTGTGCGTGTGGGGTTGTGGGGTGATCGTTCATCGTGCTGCCGTGCGGTGGGTCAGTGATAAATCGACATGTTAGGTGAAGTGGCCTGGAATGGTCTGCCGTAGTGGGTGAGAGTCCCGTAGCTGAAAGCGTGTTGACTGGCTTCGATTGTTCCCAAGTAGCAGCGGGCTCGTGGAATCTGCTGTGAATCTGCCGGGACCACCCGGTAAGCCTAAATACTTTCTGGTGACCGATAGCGGACTAGTACCGTGAGGGAAAGGTGAAAAGTACCCCGGGAGGGGAGTGAAATAGTACCTGAAACCGGACGCTTACAATCCGTCAGAGCTTGCGCACCTTTNACCGGACGCTTACAATCCGTCAGAGCCTGCGCACCTTTTGGGGTGGTGGGTGATGGCGTGCCTTTTGAAGAATGAGCCTGCGAGTTAGTGCTCAGTGGCGAGGTTAACCCGTGTGGGGTAGCCGTAGCGAAAGCGAGTCTGAATAGGGCGTGTTGAGTCGCTGGGTCTAGACCCGAAGCGGAGTGATCTACCCATGGCCAGGGTGAAGCAGCTGTAAGAGGTTGTGGAGGCCCGAACCCACTTCAGTTGAAAATGGAGGGGATGAGTTGTGGGTAGGGGTGAAAGGCCAATCAAACTCCGTGATAGCTGGTTCTCCCCGAAATGCATTTAGGTGCAGCGTTGCGTGTTTCTTACTGGAGGTAGAGCTACTGGATGGCCGATGGGCCCTATCAGGTTACTGACGTCAGCCAAACTCCGAATGCCGGTAAGTGAGAGCGTGGCAGTGAGACTGCGGGGGATAAGCTTCGTAGTCGAGAGGGAAACAGCCCAGATCGCCGGCTAAGGCCCCTAAGCGTGTACTAAGTGGAAAAGGATGTGGGGTCGCTGAGACAACCAGGAGGTTGGCTTAGAAGCAGCCACCCTTGAAAGAGTGCGTAATAGCTCACTGGTCAAGTGATTCTGCGCCGACAATTTAGCGGGGCTCAAGTACACCGCCGAAGCCGCGGCACTCACACATTTCATCCATGCCTGCCTGCGGGTGGGTGTGTAGTGGTGTGGGTGGGTAGGGGAGCGTCCTGCATCCGTGGAAGCAGCGGAGTGATCCAGTTGTGGAGGGTGTGGGAGTGAGAATGCAGGCATGAGTAGCGAAAGACAAGTGAGAAACTTGTCCGCCGGATGACCAAGGGTTCCTGGGCCAGGTTAATCCGCCCAGGGTGAGTCGGGACCTAAGGCGAGGCCGACAGGCGTAGTCGATGGACAACGGGTTGATATTCCCGTACCCGTGTATCCGCGCCCAGTGATGAATCATCTGTACTAACCATCCAAAAGCTGTCGTTGATTTCTTCGGATTTCTCTGATGGCGGCTGCGTGGGACCTTGGGTGTAGTAGTCAAGCGATGGGGTGACGCAGGAAGGTAGCCGGGCCAACTGGTGGAATAGTTGGTGTAAGCCTGTAGGGTGAGACATAGGCAAATCCGTGTCTTTTTGAGCCTGAGAGGTGATGCGTAGCCGTTGTGGTGAATTCGGTGATCCTATGCTGTCGAGAAAAGCCTCTAGTGAGTTGGTACACGGCCCGTACCCCAAACCGACACAGGTGGTCAGGTAGAGAATACTAAGGCGATCGAGTGAACTGTGGTTAAGGAACTCGGCAAATTGCCCCCGTAACTTCGGGAGAAGGGGGACCACGACCGGTGATCACTTTTTCGGTGTGAGCTGGTGGTGGTCGCAGAGACCAGAGAGAAGCGACTGTTTACTAAAAACACAGGTCCGTGCGAAGTCGTAAGACGATGTATACGGACTGACGCCTGCCCGGTGCTGGAAGGTTAAGAGGACCGGTTAATCATCTTTCGGGGTGGTGAAGCTGAGAATTTAAGCCCCAGTAAACGGCGGTGGTAACTATAACCATCCTAAGGTAGCGAAATTCCTTGTCGGGTAAGTTCCGACCTGCACGAATGGCGTAACGACTTCTCTGCTGTCTCAACCACAGGCTCGGCGAAATTGCAGTACGAGTAAAGATGCTCGTTACGCGCGGCAGGACGAAAAGACCCCGGGACCTTCACTATAGCTTGGTATTGGTGTTCGGTGCGGTTTGTGTAGGATAGGTGGGAGACTGTGAAGCCGGCACGCTAGTGTGGGTGGAGTCGTTGTTGAAATACCGCTCTGATCGTATTGGGCTTCTAACCTCGGACCCTGATCGGGTTCAGGGACAGTGCCTGGTGGGTAGTTTAACTGGGGCGGTTGCCTCCTAAAGTGTAACGGAGGCGCCCAAAGGTTCCCTCAGCCTGGATGGCAATCAGGTGTTGAGTGTAAGTGCACAAGGGAGCTTGACTGTGAGACGTACATGTCGAGCAGGGACGAAAGTCGGGACTAGTGATCCGGCACCGGCGTGTGGAAGCGGTGTCGCTCAACGGATAAAAGGTACCCCGGGGATAACAGGCTGATCTTCCCCAAGAGTCCATATCGACGGGATGGTTTGGCACCTCGATGTCGGCTCGTCGCATCCTGGGGCTGGAGTAGGTCCCAAGGGTTGGGCTGTTCGCCCATTAAAGCGGCACGCGAGCTGGGTTTAGAACGTCGTGAGACAGTTCGGTCTCTATCCGCCGCGCGCGTGTAGAAACTTGAGGAAACCTGTCCCTAGTACGAGAGGACCGGGACGGACGAACCTCTGGTGTGCCAGTTGTTCCGCCAGGAGCACTGCTGGTTAGCTACGTTCGGAAGGGATAACCGCTGAAAGCATCTAAGCGGGAAGCCTGTTCCAAGATGAGGTTTCTCACCCACCTTCGGGTGGGGTAAGGCCCCCTACAGATGATGGGGTTGATAGGCCGGAACTGTACGCACAGTAATGTGTTCAGGTGACCGGTACTAATCGGCCGAGGACTTACCAACAACACTCACCAACAATTCTTTTTTCGGATTCAACGAATCACGACAGGACTGGGTTGTGTGAGTCGGTTTCGGTGATTGTTACACGCACACAGAATGTTTGCTCGTTCATCCACTATGTACTTCTGAAACAACACACAAACCACAACCCTGGTGAGGGATTGTGGTGTGGATAGTTTCATATTGTTACGGCGGCTATAGCGGTGGGGAAACGCCCGGTCCCATTCCGAACCCGGAAGCTAAGCCCACCTGCGCCGATGGTACTGCACTGTAATGGGTGTGGGAGAGTAGGACACCGCCGAACACAACTTGTTGAGTCCCGATCAGACACCGTCTGATCGGGGCTCAACCCATTTCCCGGGACGTGCCCCC
>NZ_KQ969317.1:0-5889 GCF_001578675.1 Gordonia sp. QH-12 | reverse complement strand
AGCCGTCGACGACGCACTCAACGAGCAGGGTTTCGCGGTCGTGGAACTGCCGAAGCCGACGTCCCGTGAGGACGACTACGAGGTAACGACCCGATGGGAAGATGCCATGCCTCACACAGTTGACGTGTGGGACAGCAACCGTGACGAGGTGGAGTTGTCGTACAACTTCGAGCCGTCCGAGCCGCTAACGCCGAGTAAAGCCCGCTACCTGGGTGCTGCCCTGCTCGCTGCTTCCGCTCACGCCGAGGCGGGTGAGCGTGGTGAGTGACCGTCCTGCTTGCCCCGAGTGTGGCGAGCCGTTGCTGTACCGAGACGGCTGCCTCGTATGCGGATGGAGCCGCCGATGACCGGCACTGGCCCCGCGAAGGTGGGTGACGTCCTCGACATGGGCGCGCCCGAACCGCCGAATGTCATCGGCGTCGAGTCGCTGGCGTGGGCGGACTACGGGTGGGGCGATGGGCCGACGCTCGCTGACGAATCCGCCGACGATGACCCCGAGGCCGAACTACTCAACTTCGGCAAGACCAGTGCACCGTCGATCGACGGCTACTGGAAGTTCTACCTCGGCGGCAAGACGTACATCGACTGGGAGACCATGCTGCGCCGGTTCGGGCCAGTCCGCGTCACCCACACCAGCAAGGAGAACTCCGATGACTGAACAGTTTCAGAACTTGAAAGAGTTGCCTGCGACCAGCGATGTTGTGCAGCGGGCACGGCAAGCACTCGACGGCCGGGAGATGGCTGTCGCATTGCGGACCGCGTATTTCCAGACGGCAGCAGGTGCGCGACTCAACTGCTCCGACGCTGGAGCCTGGGACCGCGCTGCTGAGGTGGCGGCCGACCTCGTGACCGACCTGCTCGGGCTGGTGGAGGTCACACTCCCGACCATCACCGCACAGAGAGACGACGCACTGGCCGAGGTCGAGAAGCTGCGGGCTGGCCGGGTAGCGGACGTCGAGCTGGTGAAGGCGTCATGGCGTGACATCACCGAAGCCGCTGGACTCGCATGGCGAGATGACGACCCCAGCATGGTTCCTGGGCTCATCGAGTCGATCGCAGACCTGCGCGCCGGCGTCGAGCGGGTGCGGGTGCTGGCAGCCGTATGGGACAAGCTCGGAGCGTACGACCTTCCATCTGCCCCGTACGCGCCTGGCTTCGCCGCAGCCCTCCGCAAAGCACTCGACGGGGAGGACGACCGTGGGTGACTTCACGTCCGCCGGCAGTACGTCCGGTGCCCGCACCCGAGGCACTCGTAGAACACAGTCGCAGACGGATACCCGGGCGGTGCACCCCACGAGCGGACCACGTTCCCGCGCACGATCTGCAATCCCAGATCCGACCACCGCAGACCGCAACCGTGGCAGTCGAGCGGCATCGTCGACACCCACCCACCACCGGGCGCCTCAACCACGCCCGGCGAATACCAGCACCACGACGACACCTCAACCACCCGCGCACGGTAGCGCCCACCACCGACAGGAACCACCCGCATGAGCCGTATCTCCGGTTGCACGACCGGTCTCACGATCGCCGGCACACCGCTGCCGTCACGAACCGAGCAGGGCGTCGAAATCGACCGCACCGACAACTGGGTGTACATCGAAATCCCGGTACCTCACCTCGGAGTCGTCGAATCCCTGTCGGTCGCCATCCCGATCGACCAGATCCGCGCATGGGCAGACCAGCACCTCGGCGGCACATCGTGACCAGGAAGCCATCGAAGACACGCGAACTCCGGGCATGGCTACGCGGCATCGGCGCTACGCACGTCGTCGTCGAAGGCCACACCGAACGCCGGCGCACCGTAACAGTCACCACCGCGTGCACTCTCGCCCGCGCATGCCAACCCGACGAAATCCGCATCATCCACTCGCGAAACCCCGCAATGGATACGGCCGTCGTCTGGAAGCACGACGACGGTGTCCGCCTCACCATCCACACCCCGACGATCGCCACCATCACCGACCACGACCGCGATGGGCGACCCGTCTACACCCACCAACCAGCACTGGAAGGACGACCCGCGTGACCAGACGTGAGTTCACCCCTGACGAGCACCGCACCATCACCATGCTGATCGCCGACGAATGCCCACCCGGCGAAATCGCCGCCACCATCGGCGTCCCGACCGCCTGGATCACCCGCCACTACCCCGAAGCGAAAGGCACGAAAGCCCAACTCAAGGACTGGCAGTCGTTGACGGCGATGGTCACCGAAACCGAACGCAAGTACTTCAACAAGCGCACCGGTCTGCCTGAGTTGCAGCGTGGCCGCGACTACGAACTCGAGCAGCAGCGGCGTGCGAAAGCTGAGAGGGATCGCCAGGCTCGACTGAACCGCATGAAGCCGCGCCACGAGTGGAGTGCCGCTGACCTTGCCACCGCCGAACGCATGCTGCGTGAGGGCGCCTCCTACAACCGGGTCGCCGAGCGTATCGGTGTCGCACGCCGCACCATCCAGAAGCGGTTCCCCGGCTACGGACACCCCGCCAAACGAAAGGCGGAAGCAGCATGAGCCTCACCCTCGCCGACTTCTTCTGCGGTGCCGGCGGATCCAGCACCGGCGCACTCATGGTCCCCGGCATCACCCTCCGCGCTGCAGCGAACCACTGGGACCGGGCGATCGAAACGCACGCCGTCAACCACCCCGACGCCGACCACATCCACGCCGACATCTCCCAGTACGAACCGTCACTGTTCCCGCGCACCGACCTCGGCTGGTTCTCGCCATCCTGCACGAAACACTCCGTCGCGCAGGGCAAGAAGATCCACGATGCGCAGCCAGACCTGTTCGGCGAAGTCCTCCCGGACGCCGCGGCCGAGCGGTCGCGGGCCACGATGTGGGACGTCGTCCGGTTCACCGAGTACCACGCGTACGAGGCGGTGATAGTCGAGAACGTCGTCGAGGTGACCAAGTGGCCGCCGTACACGGCGTGGCTCGCGGCGATGGACTCCCTCGGATACGACCACCAGCTGGTGATGCTCAACAGCATGCACGCCCAACTGCTCGGCCCCGGCGCACCACAGAGCCGGGATCGCTTCTACTGCGTGTTCTGGCGCAAGGGCAACCGACGCCCGGACCTACACCACCTAACCCGACCGCACGCCGTCTGCCCGACCTGCGGACCCGTCCGGGCGATGCAGTCGTGGAAGAAGCCCGACAACACGATCGGGAAGTACCGGTCGCAGTACGTGTACCGCTGCCCGAACGTCACCTGCCGTAACGCGATCGTCGAGCCGATCGTCCGGCCGGCCGCCGACATCATCGACTGGACGCTCGAGGGGCAGCGGATCGGGGACCGCGCCCGGCCGCTCGCCGACAAGACGATGAAACGGATCCAGGCCGGGATCGACCGGTACTGGGCGCCGCTGTTGGTTCCTGTCGAGGGACGTGATGGCAAGGTCGCGCGGCCGACGGATGAGCCGATGCGGACGGCGACCGCGCGCAACGAGACCGGATTCACGGTCCCGTGTGGCGGAACGTGGCGCACCGAGCCCGCATCGCTGGCCGACCCGCTCCCGACACGCACCACAGTCGAGACCGACGGCCTCGCGTTCCTCGCCCAGTTCCGGGAACGGAACCGTCTCCTCGACCCCCATACGGAGCCGCTGACGACCGTCGTCGCCGACGGTGCCGGGCAGATGCTCGTCCGGCCTTCGGATGCGTTCATTGCCGAACTCCGCGGTGGCGGCAGCACTGCGCGTCCGGTCACGGATCCGCTCGCCACTGTCACCGCGTCCGGCAACCATCACGGTCTGGTCGCGCGCCACAACGAGGGCGGCACGGTCGACATCGACGACGTCCGGTTCCGAATGCTCGAGCCGTCGGAGTACTCGCGGGCTATGGACTTCCCGGCCGACTACCGGATGCTCGGCACCAGACGCGAACAGGTTCGCCTCGCAGGTAACGCGGTCACGCCGCCCGCCGCACGCGACCTCATCTCGGTCGTCGCTGAATCCCTCGGAGTCGTCGCATGACCCCGCTTTGGTCCCTCGGCGAGGGCATGCTGCGCGCACCGAACGAGAGAAGAGCGGAGGAACCGTAGTGGCATCGACCGGCAAAGACCACGCCAGAACGCTCGAACATTCGTGCAAACGTGCTGGTAGAATGGGTTTCACAATCGAAAATCGGCCCAGGCGGTGCTACCAACACCGTGATCCTGGGCCTAACCACTGCAAAGGAGTGGCTGTGACTGAGCGTACCCGTAAGCCTGTCTCGAAACGTCTCCGCTACGAGGTTCTTCGCCGCGATAATCACACCTGTCGGTACTGCGGAGCATCCGCGCCAGACGTCCAACTCACTGTCGATCACGTCCTCCCGGTCGCGCTTGGTGGTGACAACTCTCCCGGAAATCTCGTCGCGTCATGCCGTGACTGCAACGCCGGCAAGACGTCATCAGCACCCGATGCGCCGATGGTGGAGCAAGTCAACGAAGACGCCATCCGTTGGGCGCGTGCGATGCAGACAGTCCTGGCCCGTCGTGCCGCAGACCGCGAGAACCGCCGACTGAACCACGACGCATTCCGTGCGATGTGGGACGCCTGGACGTTCCGTGGAGAAACCTTCGACCTCGCCGCGGACTGGCGCACCACGATCGATCGACACATGGACAACGGCCTAGACATGGAGGACTTCGACGAACTGATCGATGTCGCTATGACGTCCAAGTCTCGTGACCCGTGGAAGTACTTCAACGGATGCTGCTGGCGACGACTCGACGACATCCACAATGACATCGCAGCCGAGATCCAGTCTGTCGATGAAGCCGATGTGCCGCCGTGGGAGAGGCCTGTCCGGACATCCTGGACAGAATCCGACGTCGACCGCGAGATTCGCGAGATGGAAGCGGAGATCGGCCATGAGATTCCGCCGATGCAGCACTGCAACCACGACGACCCCTCATCGTGCACCGATCAGATGTGCCGCTTTCAGCACTGCGTAGGAATCACGGCGATCATCCTCTCCCGGAGAATCGCCGATGCCTAGAGAGTTTGCGAAGGCGTGGTTCTCGATGTTCACCGACGACGACTTCGCCTGTCAGGACTCGGGGGACAAGTGGCTGTACATGGTGCTGCTTGGGCAGCCGGCGTTGAACTACGCCGGTGTTCAGCCGATGAATATGCGTCGCTGGCAGAGGGCTATGCGTGATGTGAGCGGGACTGTGCCGTCTGAGGCTGAGATGCATGTGCGTCTGAACCGTATGGAGCGTCGTCGGTACGTGTTCGTCGACCCGGATACGGGGGAGACGTTGGTTCGGACGTTCATGCGGTCGGATGGTGTGGCGCGGCAGCCGAATGTGCTGAAGTCTGCGCTGCGGGCGTTGGCTCACGTGGAGTCTCCGAAGCTGGCTTCGGTGCTTGCGTCTGAGCTTGATCAGTTGGTGATGCCGGAAGTGAAGTCGGACAAGGTCGCGGACGATATTGCTGCGTTGAATGGTGCGGCTCGAACCCATCTCGAAGGGTTAGCGGAAGGGTTTGCCGAACCCTTCCCGGAACCCTTCCCGGAAGGGTTACCCGAACCCTTAGCGGAAGGGTTCCAGCGACCTGGGGAAACGGAACCCTTCCCGGAACCCTTCCCGGAAGGGTTAGAGGAAGGGTCGGTTGTGGTTCAGGTTGGGGTTGTAAGTACTGACCCAGCGTTGAAAGTTGGGGAGTACGCGTGCGCGCGCGACGACGATCCCACGAAGACACCCAGCAGCCCCGGATCGGCAACGAACCCTGACCATGAGCCGCCATCCCGGTGCACCGAGCATCGCGACCTGCCGGCGGACGTGCGAGTGCCACCATGCGGACCGTGCGCGAACTTCCGGAAGGCGCACGAGCGGTGGACTGAACGGCAGTCGAGAAGAGCGGCAGAACTCCGGAGGAGCTTGTCAACTTTTCCGTGTAA
>NZ_KQ969316.1:0-6362 GCF_001578675.1 Gordonia sp. QH-12 | reverse complement strand
GTTCGAATCCCCTATCCTCCGCAGAGAAAATGCAGGTCAGGAAACATTTCCTGACCTGCATTCTTCTTTCTGGCGGCATCAAATCCCAGGAATATCCCAGGGATTGACCATGAACTACCGCCAGTGAACGACGAACCGGTCCCGGTCCGACGACTCCCGCAACGGCAGGATGTCGACGTGATCGATCACCGAAGCGATCAGTGCACGCCGATCCTCAAGCGGCGTCGATTCGTCCGCCCACCATCGAACGACGTCCTCGTCCGTCAGCGACGGAAACCGGTCCACGACGTCGATCAACGCCAGCGACGACTCCGCCTCCGCGCGCACTTCTCGCGCGGCCGCCACGCCGGCCTCAAACGCCGCGGCATCGGTAGTGCCGCCGCCGAACGTCTTCGCGAGGACCTCGATCCGTTCGTCGGCCATGCTGATGACCGACCTGTAGTGATCGCTGCCGCGGTCGATCTGCTGCTGGACAGCGTCTAGCCACGGCCGCGACGTCACGCGCACCAGGAGCCGCTCAGTGATCTCGGATTCGGCGGTCGCCGTGGTGGCCTGCACATGCGAGCAGGAGGCGCGAACCGTCGTCCCGCTCGGGTAGGCGGGCTCACCGCAGACCCCGCAGCGGCAGACACCGGTCAGGAGGTGCTTCCTGTGCGGCTTCCGCGTGTGCTTCTGCCGGTCACTGTCGGAGAGGATCTCGTTGATCCGGACCCACCGGTCCTCGTCGAGGATCGCGGGCACCGCGGGGTTGTCAACGAGATGCCCGTCCTCGTCGCGTTTCCCGATGAGGCGCGGGTTCTTGAGCATGCGAGTGATCGGCGGGATCGCCCACGATGCGCCGGTCCCGGTCGTGATGCCTTCGCGGTTAAGGGTGTTCGCGATTGCACGGACCGGGGTACCGTCGAGGACCAGGTCGGCGACCCGGCGGATAGTGTCGGCCTCGGTGTCGATGATCTGGCCGTCGACGGTCCAGCCGTACGCGCGACTCACGCGCCACCCACGATGTAACAGTTCATGGACTGTTACATTAGCCGGTCACGGGAGATACTGGCGCAGTTCTTCCGGCGGCTCCGGGAGCGGTTCGCCCCGCTGCAGCCGATCCACCGACTTTCGGTAGTGGCCGAGGAGGACGAAGAACTTCCTCGACACCGCGGTCACCCGGTCCTCGAGTTTCTCGACGCGCTCAGTCAATGCCTGGCTGACCGCCCTCGACCGCCGGGCCTCTTCTGCGCAGTCATCCGCGAGACCCTTGTAGAACGCCTTGAGTCGCTCGATCTCGCGGTCCGCGATCAGCGCTGACGGAGACGGTTCCGCGGCAGCGCGAGCCTCGGCGACCGCTTCCCGCCGTCGGCGGTCCTTGCGGTCCTGCCACCACCGGGCGGCAGATCCGAGAAGTCCCGGGATCGTCGCGGCACGCTGCGAGGTGCCGGCCGGGACCACGACGCCGAAGACCACCAGGATCCCGATCACCCACCACGGCGCTCCGGCCGTCGCCAAGTCGTTCATTCGGCAGCCTCACGCTCGACCTCACGGTCGTCCGGCTGCGCGGCGTACCCGATAGCCATCCCGAGCTGCGCGAGACACAGCAGGGTGACGATCGACGGGCCGCGGAGCCCATCGAGCCAGGGCTGGTGAGCGACGGCAATCCACTGCCCGACAGCCAGCGCGGCGTACACCGATCCCCCGATCCACAGGCCGACGACCGTCAGGCGGCGCCAGCGGCCGAGGAACCCAGTCAGGGCCATCAGCCCCGCGATCAGGCACAGGGTTCCCCACAGCCAGAGAGGCATTGCCTGCTCGACCTTGGATAGCTGAACGGCGGGAGGTACCGCGCCCGGCAGAACGTAGTCGAGTCCTCGCAGGATCGGCTCGGTCGGGACGACGATGATCACACCGAATCTGGCTCCCTCGGGAAGGAGCGGGACCCATGTGCCGCGGCGGATCATTCGTCTGTCCGGGAGTGTCGGCCGCCGGGCGCGGCCACTGGTAGTGCCGCCGCTGTCGCGCGGTCGCCGACGCGGGCTGACGCGATCGACGTCGCGATCGAGAACAGGGCCGCGAACCCGGCCGTCTTGAGTGCCAGGCCCCAGTCGCCGCCGGACATCGTCGCGGCGGTCGCGGCGGAACTCACGACGGCGAGCAGCGTCTGGATTGCGGTCTTGACCGCACGCTCGGCAGCGTCCTCCCAGAATGTCTTCGTCCACACGTCATGCTCCCTTCGCGAGGTCGACGGTCACTCCGGTCGGCGACCAGACGAGTCGGCCGCGCTCGAACTGCTGCTCACGGTTGTCGGTTCCGTCGACCGCGCGTTCGTCGCCGATCGGCCAGCCGAGCGGGCCCTGCTCGTAGCCGTGCGCGGCGTAGGCATCGAGGATCCGGCCGTGGACCCGCCAGCCCCGCGGCGTCCCGTTCTTGCGGAACAGCTGCCCGTCCTCGAACGTCTGGACGGCGCCGTTGGTGACGACGGAGTGCGCGACCTTGGGGAATCCGAGCGGCCCTTGCTCGTAGCGGTAGTCGGCGCCCCACGTCTCGAACAGCCCGGAGCCGGGGATCTGCGGGTCGGCGTGCGGGATGGCGATCGCGGATGTCGCACCGGTCCGCCAGTAGATGTGTGCGTTCTCGTACGGGACGAACCGGCCGATCTCGCGGCCGTCCTTGCGGATGATCGTCTCCCCCACGGCCCCCACGGGTGCCAGGCGCTTCCCGATCCATGCGGCGGCGCGGGCGGCTTCGGCGTCGATGAGGTTCGGTACCGGTGCGAGGAACGATCGGATATCGGATTCGAACAGGTCCCACGGGAACCCTGACCACGGTGCCTGCATCGGCCCACCGACGTCGGTGTGGGTGCCGATACCGAGCGCACGCGTGACGTACCGGTGGTCGCTGATGCCGGAGCCGCGATTGTACGGCGGCGCGATGACAGTGGTCGGAATACCGAGAGCCTTGCAGTCGCGGACCGCGATGTAGGCGGCGATCCGGATGTCGTCGCGGCAGTTCGCTATCCACTGCTCGCGTGTCCACTCCGCATACGATCCGGCGAAGCACAGGTTGACGGTGTACGCGTTGGCGTCGAGGACCGACCAGGAGGCGCGATCGAGCGGCACCATCTGGACGAGCTTCCCCGCGCGGAGCGAGTAGTGGTAGCTGACACCGTTGGCGGTGTTGTTGCAGTACCGGGCCAGGCGCTCAGCATCCTCCGATGGATTCTGGCCGCCGCCCTGCTCGGTGTGGATCAGCCAGTTGATCGGCGTCTTGGTCCGCGGCTGAGACGCCTGGCCGATCCGGCTGATTGCCTCGAACCTCGGCGCCACGCCACCCGTCACGGGCGGCTCCGGGGTCGGCGCGGCGCCGGGTGTGCGGTCGATCGACCACTGGCCCCAATCCGGGCGGTAGACGTCGTTGACGTCAACGGTGATGCCGCCGACCGTCGGCCCCGGATTGCTGGGCGTGTCGATCACCCGCTGGTAGAGGGCCGCGTAGCCGCGGCCGTCGTCGTCAGACCAGGCGCGCGTCACCCACAGCCACCGCGGGTCGACGACCCCGTCCTCGACCGCCCACTCCACGACGCGGGAGTGCCCGTAGATCCCGACCCAGGCCTGCCCGATCTCGTCGCAGCAGCCCTTGAAGTACTGGCTGGCCGTCGCGTTCCATTGGTCGAGGGTGATGTCTTCGTCGACGGCGAAGTAGATCGGGCACCAGCCCGGCATTCCGGCCGCGCGCGCGTTCGCCAGCGCCTGCTTCGCCATGCGTCGGCCGCCCGCGTATCCGGTGGTCCAGTCCGAGGGCGTCTGTGGGTCGCCGGGCTTGCCGAGCTGCCACACGACCGCGATGTCGACGCCGCCCGCGCGGTAGCTGTCTGCGACCGCGCGCGTGATCGGCTTTCCGGCGAAGTTTGTGCCGGGCCGGGACGGCGACACGTAGGCGATGATGCCGGTGTGGCCGGCGTTCTTGATGGCTGTCGCTGACGGGAATCCCGCAGCGGTGTCGATGACGGTGACCAAGGTGCTGCTCCGATGCGAATGATGCTCGCTCGGCCCCTACCGCCAGCAGCTATGTCGAGGGTATCGCGCAGTGTCCTCTAACCGTGCGATGCGGACTGGCCCGCTCGGCGACGCCCATCATGACGATGAGCCTGCGTACCGCCAGACTCCACCGTCATCGGGCGCGTACGCCGCGATCTCGCCGAGCTCAGGCGCTTCACCGCCTGCGCCCGGCATCAGGACCGGCAACCGCAGCGGGACGCTCGTGTCGGCGTCGATGGTGCGGCCGTCGTGCGGTCCGCCGTACAGAGTGACGAGCATGCGGAGAAGTGTCGCACGAGTAGTCCGTTCGGGTGATTCACCGTCAAGTATGTACACCAGTATCCATAGTGTGTATACTCGTATGCATGAGCAGCTGGTTCCGAATCCAAGAGGCAGGCTACGAAGCCGCCGACCTCCTCGTCGCCGACAACCAGATCAGCCGACCCTGGGGAGGTGACGAGGAGCGCGACTCCCGCGAAGGTATCTCGGTCTGCGGCTCCCGCGAAGAACTCGCCGAGTACCTCGTACAGGCCGCGATCCCCTTCGGCGCCGGCGAATGGAACCTCATCGAACTCGAAGGCCAGATGAGCGGAAACGCCGCGGTCGACGCTGAACTCGGCGAGTACCTCGTCTACCCCACCGCCATCATCTCGGTCGAGAACATCAACGACGGCTTCCTCGACGAAATCGACGCCGCAGCCGACCGCATCTACGGAGAAGGAGCATTCTGATGCACAACGACGACACCGCGATCGACGCCTGGCTCGGCGACGCCGCTGACACCCTCACCGACGAGCAGCGCGACCGTTTCATCACGATCTGGGACGACACCGGCACCCGCTACCCCGAGCCCGAAGACCAGGACCTCCGCAACGCTGCCCTGTCGGCCGCGACCCAATACCTCCTCGGCGAGGCGACAGCGACCGACGCCGGCCGCGAAATCGGTCGGCTGAATGCGGCCCTCGAAGACGCCAAGGCCGCGGCCCGCGCGATCGCACTGCTCGCGGTCGAAGACGGAGCCAGCGAGTACCAGCTGCACCAGGACCTCGGGGTCACACGCCGTACCCTGCGCCTCTGGCTCGGAAAGGACAGCTGACGTGCCGATCCGTGGGGAGCGCGGCCCGGTCGAAATCTGCGAAGCGTGGGAATGCGACCGTCCCCAGCACGCCAGACGCCTGTGCCTCATGCACTACAAGCGTGAGCAGCGCGGCGTCGATGTCCGATCGCGGCCCGAGAAGATCTTCGGAGACCCGTCGGGACATGGCCTCTACGGGGTCCTCGACGACGACGGCACGACCGTCCTGTGCCACGAGTGCGGGCAGCGATTCGAGTCGGTCGGAGCGCACGTGGGCGGTGCGCACGGCATGTCGGCTGCCGAGTACAAGGCCAGGCATGGCCTCGCGCGCGGGACCGCACTCATCTCCCAGGCCAGCCACCAGCGGCGCAGCGAGGCATCCAAAGCCCGGCTCGGATCGGCCGGATGGCGACGTTTCGAGGCCAAGCGAGATCCGCTCGCAGCGTCCGCATCCCGCGACATGGATCAGCTCCGCGGTTCCGGGGTACGCGCGCAGACACAAGCCTCCCGGGCGGAGTCATCGGCGAAGAAAGGCAAGGCAACTCGAGTCGGCCGCGTCTACGAGTGCGTGATGTGTGGGGCGACCTGGTGCCAGTTCGGCGGAGCACGACAGGCCCGTACATGCAGCTACGAGTGCTGGGCCGCGTGGGAAACAGCCGTGTCAATGCAGGAGGCCCCGCCGAATGCGGATCGCGATCGCCAGATTCGCGATGCGGCCGCCCAGGGAGTCTCGGCTACCGACCTCGCCGCACGATATGGGGTGACGCCGGATCGGATCAGGCAGATCGTCCGCCGCGACCGAAAGGATCGGGAGGCTCTCCTGATGACGGAGGTGCGAGAGCACGCCGACGATGAGCGGACGTTCTACACGCAGCGGGCGGCTGCGGCGTACGTGGGCAGGTCGGACACGGCGCTCAGGAACTGGATCAAACGAGAGATACTGCCGCCGGACCCACCGTGGTTCGCGTCTGATCTGGTGTGGGCGCGAGATGAGGCGTTGCGGCGGCAGGCCAGACAGAATGAGGCGATGCGCGCGCTCGGCACGACGGCAGAGCACGGGACAGTAGCGAGATACTCGTACGGGTGCCGGTGCGACGCATGCCGTGCCGCGTCCTCGGACGAGCGCCAGTACTACCGCGAGCGGAAGCGGCGAGAACAGCAGGGGCAATGACGAAAGCCGCCCCGACTCCCTCGAAATGAGAGTCGGGGCGGCTTGTCTGCCCGGTGACCGATCACCTATTCGCAGGCGACTCCGTCGCCGTCGC
>NZ_KQ969315.1:0-11580 GCF_001578675.1 Gordonia sp. QH-12 | reverse complement strand
GCTCTGACTCCGAATAAGTTACGCAATCGGCGCCCTTGCGGTCAAATCGGCTGGTCAGCGGCCCGCGATCCTTGCTCATCGCGACGATGAGGCCGGTCGACCAGACGGTCGGGCATCGAATCCGCATGAGTCACAGTGACGAAACTGGAGCCGCAGGTTTGCTATGGCGCGGATTGGCGTCGATTCTTCGACCTACTCCTCAGGCGATGCCTCAGAGGTAGAGCGTCCGGTACTTCACACTGCCGGCGATCCTGCCGACGAGGTTCCCGGTGATCCACACCCACTCGCCCCGTCGACTCCGAGACCACGCCCACGGCCAGACCGGACACATCCCCACCACCACGCCGGCGTGCAGAAGCGGCCACCACCACTGCCTGCCCGGAGCCCCGTAGTCTCGGGCCACCCGGGCCTCCTCACGGCCGTAGTCGATCACCTGGTCCCACGATTCGCGTATTCCGGTGCGGTACCGGTAGGCGACCAAAGCGTCACGCGCATAGCCGAACTCGTAGCCGCGCGTCTGCACGCGCCAGCAGAACTCGACGTCACTGCCGGCCGTCGGATAGCTCTCGTCCCATCCGCCGACCGCGTCGAACACTGAGCGACGGACGCCGAGGTTGCATCCGAACGTCATCGGCAGAAAGCGCCCCAGCACAACGGGTTCGGCCGGATCCGGCAAGGCGCGCCATGCTGCGACCACCGGGTCGTTGAGCGTCTCGCGCTCCAACGGTCCGCCGACGATGTCCGCGGAACCGAGGGCCTGGACGATTGCACGCAGCCAGGTGGGATGGACGGCGTCGTCCTGGTCGCAGTACGCGATCAACGGATACCGAGCAGCTCGGGTCCCCACATTGCGTGCGTGGGACGTGCCCGCAGTTCCCGAGGCGTCGACCCAGCGCAGGTCGAGCCGTCCACGCAGTGGGTGGTTCAGTGCGAACCATTCCAGGTCGGCCGAGCCCTCGTTGTCACTCAGGATCACCTCGAACGGCTCCGTGAAGTCCTGGGCGGCAAGGGCCTGCAGCTGGACGTCGAGGTCGGGCAGCCCGCGGTAGCACGCGATGACGACGGAGGCGCCGATAGCGGCACTCATGACGTCTCCTTCCGGTTCGATGACGCGATCTGTGCTCGTATCCGTCCGGCTGTCAGGCCGTCGTCGGCTGCCGCCATCGATCGCAGCACCGACAACAGGTCGTCGACGACGGCGGCGGCGGTCGCGGCGTCCAGGAGCGCAACCGGGTACAGCAGAGTGCCGCGCAGCCCGGCCGGCCGGCCGTCTTCGCGCAGTTCGAGCAGCGTGACCTCGAGTTCGTGCTTGGCCACGACTGCCGCGATCGGTTCCTGCGCCACGGTCACCGTGCCCAGATCGAGTTCCGTCAAGGCAGTATCCGAGACTTCGGCCTGCTGGAGGATGAGCGTCGCCGGGAACACCGGATGACCGGTGGCCCCGCCCGGGCCCCGGGTCACACCGAGGTGGTCGAGCAAATCGGGCACCGTGACGTCCGCGTGCGCGAATCCGTCGACGAGTTGCCCGTGCACGTCGGCGATCATGTCGGCCACCCGGTGATCATCGGACGCGTCGATCCGCATCGGAACATCGTCGGCGAAGTTCCCGATCACGCCGTCGACGGCAGCATGGACTCGATTCGCGTTGGCCGTCGCCAGATGGACCGCGCGGTCGGCTCCGGCTGACGAATCGATCCGTGTGGACAGGACCAGCGCGAATGCCGCCTGCAGCACGGGGAACAAGCCACCGCCTCGACTGCGGGCGAGACGATCGAGCTCTCGGTGCAACTCGGGTTCGACGCTGATCCCGACGGAGTCGCCGCGGGAGTCCCACACCTGTGGTCTGGGCCGGTCGGTCAACAGCTGCGGCCCGGGTAGCGCGTTCTCCCCGAACCTGCTCGTCCAGTGATCGAGCGAACGCCGGAAGTGCTCGGTCCGCGCATCGGGTGCGCCGACGATGCCGGATCGCCAGCGCGCGTAGTCGCGGTACCGCACCGGCGGTGAAGTCAGTTCGGGGGCGATGCCGGTCGCACGCGCGGTGAACGCGGTCAGCACGTCGCGCGCCAGCAGCGGCATGGACCGGCCGTCGAAGTTGAGGTGATGAAGCACCAGGAGCAGCACCGCAGTGTTGTTGCCGCTGTCGGCTGCACTCGTGAACAGTCTGGCGCGCAGCGGGATCCGGTCGAGGTGGAGTGGCTCCCAGGCGGCTGCAGAGACCGCGTCGGCGAGCCGGCCTGCGTCCACCTCGACGGGTACCAGCCCGTCGCGAAGCGCGGCGTCCACCTCCGGCATGCCGAGGACCTCCCCCACGGGCAGCAGTCCGTCGTCCTCACCCGATTCCGCCGACCGGTAGCGCGTGCGCAGTGCCTCGTGCGTGTCGAAGACATCGCGAAGTGCAGCGTGCAGCGCCGTGCGGTCGAGCTCGCCGGTGAAGCGCAGGGCGATCGGTACATTCCAGTCGGCGCCCTGCCCGGCTCGGACCGCCTCCCATATCCGGCGCTGCGCCGGAGCGAGCGGGATCGGCCCGTCGTCGTCGATCCGAACCAGTTCGGGAGTCTCTGTCGGCGCCGCACGCTCGATGCGCGCCGCCAGATCTCCGAGGTCGGCCGCGTCGAAGACGGTCCGCACGGGCACCGAGCGGCCCGAGAGCGCCGCCAGCCGGGCCGCGACACGTGTCGCCGTCAGCGAGTTGCCGCCGAGCTCGAAGAAGTCGTCCGACATGCCGACTACCGGCGCCCCGGTCACCTCCGAGACCACCTCGGCGACGGCGCGTTCGACCTCGGACTCGGCAGGCCGGTGGTCGCGCCGACGTCGTTCGGGACGAGGAAGCCGTGCGCGATCGACCTTTCCGTTGACGTTGTACGGCAACGCTTCGATCCGGTGCACGTCGGGTCGCAGGTAGGCGGGAAGCCGGTCCGCCAGCGCGCCGGTCAGTTCCTCCGTGTCCGCATCGCCGGTGACGAAGGCGACCAGCCGCGCGCCGCCGGGACCGTCGACCGCGGTGACAGCGGCGTCACCGACGCCGGGGCATCGACGCAGCACAGCCTCGATCTCGCCGGGTTCGACCCGGAAGCCGCGGATCTGGAGTTGGAAGTCGGCGCGACCCACGTATTCGAGCAGTCCGCCGCGCGTTCGACGCACGAGATCACCGGTCCGGTACATGCGGCCACCGCCGGCCGGGCCGGCGACGAACGACGCGGCGGTGCGCGCCGGGTCGGCGTGATAACCGCGCGCGAGTTGCGGTCCGGCCAGGTACAGTTCGCCGACCACACCGACCGGCACCGGATGCAGACGCGCGTCGAGCACTCGCGCGCGGACCGTCGGCTGTTCTACTCCGATCGGGATCCGCACACACTCGTTCTCCGTTCCGGGAGCGACCTCGTGCCCGGTGGCACTGACGGCGAATTCCGTCGGCCCGTAGAGGTTGTGCACGTCGGCGGTGCTGCCGGAGCCGCGCAGCCGGGCCACGAGTTCGGGCGGCAATTCCTCGCCGATGCACAGCACCGTGCGCACCGAGCCGGGCAGCTCGCCCGCGTCGAGGATCATGGACAGGGACGAGGGCACAGTCGGGAGGACGCTGACTCGGTGCTGAGCGATCTGCCTGCGCAGCGCGGTCCCGTCACGCTCACTGCCGGGCTCGGCGATCACGATGCGCGCACCCGCCTGCAGCGCCCACCAGTACTCCCACACCGACAGATCGAAACCGGCCGCGGTCCGCAACAGGACGGTGTCGCCGCGTCCCAGTCGATAGCGCTCCTGCATCCACGCCAGCTGGGTGCTCACGGCCGCGTGCGGCACGCTCACTCCCTTCGGGGTGCCCGACGACCCCGACGTGAACAGGACGTATGCCGCCGATTCGGGATGAGGCGCCCGATCGGGACGATCCGCTGCCCGCCACTCGGACGCCGCGTCACCGCACGCGACGTCGGCGAGGTCGGCGACACCGGCGAGGTCGGCGAGGTCCAGATACGCGCGGTCGGCGGCCGGCGACGGCCCCACACCCAGCACCAGTACCGGGTCGGCGACCTCGAGGATCATGGACGCGCGCTGCGGCGCCGACGGATCCACTGGGACGTGGGCGGCGCCGCATGCGACGACCGCGTACATGGCGACCAGTTGATGCAGGCCCCGCGGCGCGGTGATCGCGACACGCTCCTCGCTCCCGACACCGCCCCCGATACCGTGGTCGCGCAGTGCGGCGGCGAGGAGCCCGACACGCTCCGACAGTTCGCCGTAGGTGACCTGTTCGGTACCGTCGACCACCGCGACCGCGTCCGGGTGCTGCTCGGCGCACCGCACGAATCCGTCCACGAGACCGCGGGTCTGCGAGCCGGGGCACGGGTGGTCCGGCGGTGCCGCCGAGCCCGCATCGGGCTCATCGTCGCCGAGCACGGGCAGGTCGCCCACCGGGAGGTCGGGGTCGTCGAGCAATCCGGCCAGGATCCGTACGTACCGCGCGGCGAACTCGGCGGCGGTGGCTTCGTCGAACAGGTCGGTGGCGAAGACCAGTTGGCCGGTCAGGCCGGGTTCGCCGCGTTCGGCCAGGGTGAGGTGAAGATCGAACTCCGCGACGTCGGGACTGTCGTCGACCACGGTCACGTCCAGTCCGGGCAGTTCCATCGACAGGCCACCGATGTTCTGGTACGAGAGCGCCACCTGGAACACCGGATGGTGATCGACGGATCGGGTGAGGTCGAGCCCGGCGACCACGGTGTCGAACGGGACTCCGGCGTTCGCGAAGGCGTGGAGCGCGGCCTCTCGACTGATCGCGAGGGCCGTGGCGCCGGTGGCCGCCCCGTGAATGTCGGTGCGGAGTGCGAGCATGTTGACGAACATGCCCACGGCTCCCTGCAGCCGGGCGTGCACCCGGCCGGCGCTCGGCGTGCCGATGACGACGTCGCGGTTGTTCCCCAGCCGGCCGAGCAGGACGGCGAGTGCGGTGTGCGCCACCATGAACACCGTCGCGCGGTTGCGCGCTGCGAAGTCGACCATCCGTGCGTGCAGGGCCGGCTCGACGGCGAACTCCACGCGCGCCCCGCGTCCGCTCGGCCGCACCGGGCGGGGCCGGTCGGTGGGCAGGTCGATCACCGGGGATGCACCGCGCAGCCGCTCGTGCCAGCTCGCGAGCGCCGCGGCGGCCGTCCCGTCGGGTTCGTTGAGCCAGGAGTGCTGCCAGACTGCGAAGTCCGCGAACTGCAGTGGCGTCGGCGCGCAACCCGTCGTGCAATCCACAGCGTTGTCCTGTCCCGTGTCCGAATCGCCGGTGAGCCGGGTCCGGTATTCGGCCGCCAGCTCGCCGGCCAGTGTCGCCACCGACAGTCCATCGGCGCTGATGTGGTGCAGGACGAGAACGAACGTGTGCCGGCCGGTCCCCTCCTCCGCGGACAGCAGCGCCGCGCGGACGGGCGGGCGGGCGGTCACGTCGAATCCACGGCCGGTCACCGACCGCACGGCCTCGTCGATCCGGGTCTCCGGCACCGCCCGAAGTTCCACCTCGAGCCCGTGGTCGTGACCCGGCCGAATCAGCTGGCGGGGTCCGTCCGGGGAGTCGGGATACGCGGTGCGCAGTACCTCGTGCCTGCGCACCAGCGCGTCGACCGCGCCCAGGAACGCCGGCACGTTCAGGTCACCGGTCATCCGCAGCACCAGCGGGATGTTCTCGGTGCGCGCGTCGGGGTCGAATCGGTTGAGGAACCACATGCCCTGCTGGGCCGGGGCGAGCGGAATGTGCTCGGGCCGTTCGAGATCGCCCGGGCCGGGACCGGAGACGGGAGAACCGGCGTCGAGCCGGGCGGCGAGACCGGCGACGGTGGGCGCGTCGAAGAGGTCGGCTACAGCCAGTTCCCTGCCCGTGCGTGCCCGCAGCAGCGCGACGGTCTGGGCGGCCNCGAGTTGCCGCCGAGGTCGAAGAAGTGCCCGTCGCGTCCGAGTTCGGTCCGGCCCAACGCCTGTGCGAAGGCTTCCGCCACCATCACTTCGGAGGTTCCGGCCACGGCCACCGGACCGGTGGACGCGAACTCCGGCTCGGGCAGTCGGCGGTGGTCGACCTTTCCCGACGGGGTCAGCGGCAGCTCGGCGAGTTCGACGAATGCGGTGGGCACCGCGTACGACGGCAGGGTGGCGCGCAGGCGGTCTCGCAGTGCGTCGGCGACATCGGCACCGTCGGCCGGCACGACGTATGCGACCAGAGTGGTTCGACCGTCGGGGCCCGGCCTGCCGGCAGCGACCGCGGCGCGAACCTCGGGGCAGCCGTGGAGCGCGGACTCGACCTCGCCCAGTTCAACGCGGTGTCCGCGGATCTTGAGCTGCGCGTCGAGCCGGCCGAGATGCCGCAACTGCCACTGCTCCTCGCCGACGGATGCGGCCGCCACCAGATCGCCGGTCCGGTAGCGCCGCGACCCCGGCGGCCCGTCGGGATCGGCGACGAAGGTGACGGCGGTGAGGCCCGGGCGGCCGTGATAGCCGCGAGCGAGTCCCGGTCCGCTCACGTAGGCTTCGCCCGCGGCGCCGGGCAGCACGGGCCGCAGGTCGGCGCCCAGTACGCGGACGGTGGAGCCGGTGATGGCTTCGCCGATGGGAAGTCCGTCGCGTGTAGCCCGGATCGGCCCGGCGAGCGTGGCCATCACCGTGGTCTCCGTGGGGCCGTAGGCGTTGAAGAACCGCGTGCCGCGACCGATCCAGCGGTCGGCGGTAGCCGTCGAGCACGCGTCGCCGCCGACGATCACGGTGGTCAGCTCGGGCAGTTCTTCGTCGATCGTGTCGAGAACCGCCGGAGTCAGGAAGGCGTGAGTCACGGCCGCTTCGCGAAGGATCGACGAGAGGTCGTCGGCACCGTAGACCGACCGGGGAACGACGACCGCCGTCGCCCCGGCATCGGCCGCGAGCAGCAGTTCCAGGACCGAGGCGTCGAAGCTCGGCGACGCGAAATGCAAGACGCGCGAATGCTTCTCGACACCGTAGCGGCGCTGCTCGGCCACGAACGATGCGATGCCCCGGTGCGTGACGGCGACGGCTTTCGGCCGTCCGGAGGTTCCGGAGGTGTAGATCAGGTACGCGGTCTGGTCCGGGTGGGGCGCGGCGCGCAGTTCGTGACGCCCGAGAGGTGAGACGTCGTATCGGGCGAGTTCGGCCTCGATCGCGGGATCGTCGAGTACGAGTGCACCGCCCAGCGCGGCAACGCCTGCCGCGGTCAGGTCGCGGTCGGCCACCGTGGTCACGATCAGCGCGGCAGTCGAGTCCTCGAGCATGAACGCGACCCGGTCGGCGGGATGACGCGGATCCACCGGGACGAATGCCGCGCCGGTCGCGGCCACCGCGCGGGTGGCGATCACCGAGAGATAGGAGCGCGACAGGCACAGCGCCACCGCCGTCTCCGGCCCGGCCCCGCGGGCGATCAACAGACGGGCGAGACGGTTGGTGTGCGCGGCGATCTGCTCGGATTCGTGGTGTCGGAGCCGACCGTCGGCGTCGACGGTGATCATCCGCTGGCCCGGGGTGGTCAGCACGTCGCCGAGGTAGCGGTCGGCCGGAGCCGGTCCGCCGCGGGTGATCTCGGTCAGCGCCGCCCGTTCCGCCGGTGTGGTGAGGTCGATGGCTCCCAGCGCGCCTTCGGTGGCTTCGACCCGCTCACCGGCCATCGCCAGGATGACGCGTTCCCAGCGATTCAGCAGGGTCGCAGCAGTCCTGGCCCGGTACGCCTCTCCCCGATGAACCACGGCCAGCTGCAGACCGCCCGATGCGTCGGGAGTCGCCGTGAACTCGATGTCGAATCGCGCGACGGGCACGTCGACGTGGAGCATGTTCGTGGCGAGCGCTGCGCCCTCGCCGCGGGCGGCCGGATGCGTTCCGTCGACGGTGAGAGTCGCATGGATCAGCGGATGGCTGTCGCGGTGGCGCGGGAGGTCGAGTAGGTCGACTATCTCCTCGATGTCCAGGTCACCGTGGTCGAGGGCGCCGAGCACGGTCTGCTGCGACTGCTCGATGATGTCGCGGACCGAACTCTCCGGCTCGACGGTCGTGCGCAGCGGAACGGTGGTGACGAACATGCCGACGGTCTCAGCGACCCCGGGTGCTTCGCGGCCGGACAGCGGGGTGCCGATGATGACGTCGGTGCCTCCGGCGCTGCGCGCCAGCGCCACGGCCAGAGCCGCGTGCAACACGCTGAACAGCGTGGCGCCGGATCGCTCGGCGAGGGCGGCGAGCGCTTCCCCGGCGGCGGAGTCCACCGCCGCGCGATGCACCCGCGCCACCTCCTCGGGCGCTCCGTCCGGCCGGGGACGAGCGGCGTCCTCGACGTCGGCGAGCCGGTCGCGCCAGTACCTCAGATGCGCGGCGGCGCTGGAGGACGGATCGTCGACCGACCCTCTCCGTGCGGCGCGATGGCGCAGATGATCGGCGTACGAGACGGAGGGAACGTCGAAATCCGGTGCGCCTCCGAGGACTCGGGCACGGTAGGCGGTGGATGTGTCGGCGGCGAGGATCCGCATCGACCACCCGTCGGCGGCCACATGATGCACGGCGAGCACGACCACCGTGTGATCGCCGTCGGGCCGGACCACCACGCGCAGCGGCAGATCGACGGTCAGGTCCATCGCGGCTGCCAATGCCGCGGTCACCGCCGGTTCGCCGGCTGAGCCGGCGTCGGTGCCCGGACCGAGGACCGTCACCAGTGCCTCCGAGCTGTACTCCCCCGGCGCCAGTACCTGCGGGCGGGGCCCGTCGACGCTCTCCGGGTAGACGGTCCGGAGAACCTCGTGCCGGTCGAGGACGTCGGCGATCGCGGCGGTCAGCGCCGGGACGTCGATCCGGCCCGGGATGCGGAGCGGAGCCAGGATCAGGTAGGCGCTGGAGGCGGGATGGATGCGGTTGTGCAACCACATCTGCCGCTGCGCCGCGGCCAGCGGCATCGGATCGCCCGGCTCGCCCGGCTCGGCCTCAGCGGCCGCCTGCGAAGCGTCCCGCTGGTCGGCGAGCGCGGCGAGGGCGGCGGCGGTGCGGTGGTCGAAGACCTCACGCACCGCCAGCCGCGCGCCGAGCCGTTCCCCGACGGCCGCGACCACGCGAGTCGCGGTGAGCGAGTTTCCTCCGTGCTCGAAGAAGTCGTCGTCCACACCGACGCCGTCGCCCAGCAGTTCCCGGAAGATCCCGAGCATCGCCGTCTCCGTCGCGGTGGCGGGTTCCCTGACGACGTGGTCTCCGCGGACGGGGGTCGCGGGCAACGGCAGCGCCGCCCTGTCGACCTTGCCGCTGGCCGACAGCGGCAGCGCGTCGGTGGTCAGAATGTGGGCGGGCACCATGTGCTCGGGCACCCGATCCGCGAGATGTGCCCGAAGCGTCCGTGCATCGGCTGCGGAGCCCGCGGCGGGGACCACGTGCGCGACCAGCTGCGGTCCGGACCGCGGATCGTCGTAGGGCACCACGACGACGGCCGAGACGTCGGGATGCGCCGCGAGAGCGGCTTCGATCTCACCCGGCTCCACACGCTGTCCGCGCAGTTTGATCTGGAAGTCGCTGCGACCGCAGAACTCCAGTTCCACGTTCTGGCGCCCCACACCGCCTCGCCGCTCGACACCCGCGGCACCGGCAGCAGCCCCCGTGCGCCGCCAGCGCACGAGGTCGCCGGTGCGGTAGAGCCGCTCGCCCGGACCGAACGGTGAGGCCACGAATCGTCCGGCGGTGAGCGCCGGACGGCCGTGGTAGCCGCGGGCGAGCTGGACGCCGCCGAGATAGAGCTCCCCGGTGACGCCGATCGGCACCGGTCGCAACCGGCGGTCGAGGACGTGCACGGTATTGCCCTCGGTGGGGTTGCCGATCGAGACCGGCCGGCCGTCCAGCGAGCCCGGCGTGACGTGCGCTGCCGTCACGTCGACCGCGGCCTCGGTCGGCCCGTACAGGTTGTGCAGTCGGGCTCCGGTCCGCGACAGGACCGCCGCGGCCGATGCGCTGCCGAGAGCCGCACCGCTGGTGAACACGAGCCGCAGCGAGTCGAGACGGGCCCGCGTGCCGCAGGCGAGGACGACGTCGAGCATCGCGGGCACGAAGTGGATCACCGAGATCCGCTCGGCGTCGATCAGCTCGGCCAGTGCCGACGGCTCACGGTGCAGCCCGGGCTCGGCGAGGACGGTTCGCGCCCCGGCGACGGTGGGCCAGAACAGTTCCCACACCGAGACGTCGAACGTGGTCGGCGTCTTCTGGAGGACCGTGTCGCCGACGGAGATCCGGTAGCGCACCTGCATCCAGACGCAGCTTCGGCACGCTTAGGCAACTTCCGAGTGGCCGATACCAGGCTCGCTACCGCGACCCGAGCGGATCGAACGTCCTCCACAACGCGCCCACCACGTTCGATGCGAAGATCGACGCAGAGGGATGGCTCGCGGCCGAGCGCCGACTGATTCAACTCGGCGAGTGGACGCCACCCGCGACCCGTGAGGAGAAGAAGGCCGCCGCCCTTGTCTCACTGCGGGCGTACGCCGATCAATGGCTCGCCGAGCGGAAGCTCACCCCGAAGACGCGGGCTCTCTACCGCGACCTGCTCGACTCCCGCGTGCTTCCGGTCCTCGGCGATGAGTACCTGACAGATCTATCCCCGGCACTAATCCGCACCTGGTGGTCTGGACTTGGCACCGCTACACCAACCCGCTCGGCGCACGCTTACCAAGTTCTCCGGTCAATCCTGAGCACAGCTGTCGACGACCACCTGATCGCCGAGAACCCCTGCAAGATCAAGGGCGCCGGGCAGACTCCGAAACGTAGACAGCACGAGATTCTCACCCCTGAGGAACTCGTCGCCGTATACAACGCGATGCCTGAGACGTATCGGGCGTCAGTTCTCGTAGCGGCATGGGCGGGACTCCGATTCGGTGAACTGATCGAACTGCGCCGCAAGGATGTGGTGAAGGTCGGCGACGGCACGGCACTTCGGGTACGCCGGTCGGCAACCGTCGTCGACGGCGAGATCATCGTCGGCGCGACTAAAACCGATGCCGGCATGCGCGACGTCTACTTACCGCCGCATGTCACGGCGATCCTGACGAGCCACATGCGAGCACACACCGGCAACGGGCCCGAGTCACTGCTATTCCGAACGACGCGCGGCCGACGTCTCTCTCAATCCGCGTTCACGAAAGCATTCAAGGCGGCGCTACCCGCAGGCAAGGAAGGCGTTCGCGTGCACGATCTTCGTCATACTGGCGCAGTTCTCGCGGCGCAGGCTGGTGCCACGGTGAAGGAATTGATGGGCCGCCTAGGTCATACGACACCGGCTGTGGCGATGCATTACCAGCACATCGCGGCGGGCCGTGATGCATCGATCGCGGCGGCGATGAGCGAGCTCGCACAGCCAGAGAAGCCGGAACCCTCAACAGGCGATTGAGAGTTTGCGGCGTCGTCAATCGTCGTGCCGCCGTTTAATTTTCGGGGCTCTCGTGCTCCCCTCACTCCGAAGCAGCGTGACCTCAGCTTCTGCCGCAGATTCCGTCCATTGTCGTCCATTGTCGTCCATTGTCGTCTGGTCGCGGCTGCTCACGTACGCCTGCGTCAACATCGAGGCCACAGACAAGGGGCTGCTGCACGATCGGGTGA
>NZ_KQ969314.1:0-12913 GCF_001578675.1 Gordonia sp. QH-12 | reverse complement strand
CCGCCCACTCGACAAACCTCGAGGGTCGGAGAGCGCTTCCGGCAGGCTGGTTGAGGGGGCACCCTCTTAGGCTGGTTGAGCGAGCGAAGCGAGTCGAAACCACCACACGAGCGGTGCAGAGTCGTCTCGATACGGCGGGCTCGCTACGCTCACACGCCTACTCGACAAACCTCCGGGGGAGCCGGCGATTCCAGGCCGGTTGAGTGCGCACCCTCTTAGGCTTGTTGAGCGAGCGAAGCGAGTCGAAACCAAGCGAGAATGCAGCGGATCGTGCCCCGTCCTCGGGGCCGCACCACCGTCATGGCCATTCACCACGCTTGCTGAGCCAACGAAACTCAGCACAAACAGTGGCGCGGTGTCTCGGTACGGACCAGCGGCTGGCCATCCACTCGTTCTCAGTTAGCTTGTTCGCAGGTCGGCGAATAGATTGGACGGTTATGAGTACTACTGGTGGCGGACGGAATCCGGGCGGCCGGCGAAACGGGCGGCAGCGACGGACGGACGACCATGCGTCATCCGGACCCGGGATTCCCGACGACGTCTCGGCATCGGATCTCGATCCGGAAGTCAGGCGGGATCTGTCGGCTTTGGACAAGCCGACGGCCGACCGGGTCGCACGTCATCTGGTGATGGCGTCGTCGTTGCTGGAGGACGATCCGCAGGAGGCGCTGGCGCACGCCCGTGCCGCTCGGGCTCGGGCCGCACGGATCGCCGTCGTCCGCGAGACCGCGGGCATTGTGGCGTACTCTGCCGGGGAATGGCAGGAAGCGATCTCCGAACTGCGTGCCGCGCGAAGGATGAGCGGGAGCGATGCGCTGCTGCCGCTGATCGCCGACAGCGAACGCGGGCTGGGACAGCCCCGACGTGCGGTCGAGATCGCCGACAGCGACGAGGCACGCGATCTCAGCGCTGAGGCTGCGCTCGAGATGGCCATGGTCAAGGCCGGTGCTCTCATCGACCTGAAAGATCCCGAGTCGGCGGTGCGTGCGCTGAGTGATCAGGACCTGCGTCCAGGTCGGACCGGAACCCAGGCCGCGCGGCTGTTCTTCGCCTACGCTTCGGCCCTCGAGGCTGCTGGCCGTCGAGCCGACGCGGTGACCTGGTTCCAGAATGCGGCAGCCGCCGATATCGATGACCAGACCGACGCCGAGTTCCGGCTGATGGACCTGCTCGAGAGCACACCGAGCGTAGATACGTCGACCTCCGGCCATAGTGAACCGTCGTCGGCCTCCGTGGCTCTGGGCGATGCGTACGACGTGCTTCTGCTCGATCTCGACGGAACTCTGTACACCGGTTCCACAGCACTGCCCGGCGCGATCGAGGCCGTGGCGCAAACACACGGCACCGCGCTGTTCGTCACGAACAATGCCAGCCGTAGTCCCGAGCAGGTGCGCGATCATCTCCTCTCACTGGGGTTCGACGCGAAGTCCGAGCAGGTGGTCACCAGCGCTCAGGCCGGAGCGGACCTGGTTGCGGAGACGGTCGAGACGGGTTCGAAGGTCCTCGTCGTCGGTGCTGATGCTCTTCGCGATGAGATCAGGGCGCGCGGGCTGACTGTGGTCGACTCCGCCGACGATGAGCCGGCGGCTGTCGTCCAGGGCCACTCCCCGGAGACCGGTTGGGCGCAGCTGTCTGAGGGCGCTCTGGCGGTGCGACGTGGCGCTGCCTGGGTGGCGACCAACGTCGACTCGACCCTGCCGACCGAGCGCGGACTGATGGTCGGAAACGGATCGATGGTAGCGGCGATCGCCTCGGCGACCGGCCAGGAGCCCACCGTGGCAGGGAAGCCCGCGGCACCGATCATGCGAGGCGCACTGTCGCGCACCGACGGCAAGCGGCCCCTGATGGTCGGGGACCGGCTCGATACGGACATCGAGGGCGCGCACACCGTGGGGATCGACAGTCTGCTCGTCCTGGGCGGCGTCACGAGCGGACCCGAACTGCTCGCCGCCGAACCGCGGCAGCGGCCGACGTACATCGCGTCCGGGCTGGACGCGCTCAAGGAGCCGGCGGCGGAGTCCGCGATCGGTCCCCGTCCCGAGTGGAGCATCGAGATCAACGGCCAGCACGTCGCGGTCGCCGCGCGTTCGACGGGAACCGAGGCGAGTCTCGCCGCGGCGCTCGCGCACGCGGTGTGGACTGCCGACGTCGGTTCGTTCGATCTGCGGATCGCCGCCCAGGACGACGTGGCGGCGGAGACTCTCACCGCCCTCGGACTGACACCGCTGCGTTAGCCTGGTCTCGTCATGAGTGAGCCGAATACACCCCGCCCCGGTCCGTCACCGGCGTCGGTCGCCGCGGATCTGGCCGCACGCAATGCGCCGCCCGCAGACCCGGCAGAGCATCCGGCGCTGGCCGCTGCCGCGCAGTTGCTGGAGGAGGCGGAGATGGTTCGATCGGCCGCCGGTGACGAACTCGACCTCGGTGCGCTCGCCCGGCAGGCGGAACTGCTCACCAGCGCACACGACAGACTCGCCGCGGCGCTGGAAGACGCCGGCCGTGGCTGAACGCAACCGCATCTGCTGCCGTAGAAGGATCCGTTGCCCTAGACAGAAAGGCCGATGATGGCTGCTCGTGCACGGCTCGACGCCGAACTCGTGCGGCGCGGACTCGCCAGGTCCCGCGAGCAGGCCCGCGAGCTGATCGACGCCGGGAATGTCAAAGTCAACGGAACGCCGGCCAGCAAGCCTGCGACCAATGTCGCCAGGGACACGCCGATCGTGGTGACTGAAGGGCAGACCGACGACTGGGCCTCCCGCGGGGCGCACAAGCTGCTCGGCGCCCTCGCCGCATTCGAACCGCTCGGGGTGTCCGTCGACGGTAAACGGTGTCTGGACGCAGGCGCGTCCACAGGCGGTTTCACCGACGTGCTGCTGCGACGCGGTGCTCGTGAAGTGGAAGCGGTCGACGTCGGCTACGGGCAGCTGGTGTGGAAGCTGCAGACCGACGAGCGGGTGCACGTCCACGATCGGACCAACGTCCGTCATCTCACGCCGGAAGTGATCGGCGGCCCGGTCGATCTCATCGTCGGAGACCTCTCCTTCATCTCGCTCAAGCTGGTGCTGCCTGCGCTCGCCGGCTGTCTCCGCCCCGGGGGCGACGCATTGCCGATGGTGAAGCCGCAGTTCGAGGTCGGAAAGAACCGTGTCGGAGCGGGTGGGGTGGTCCGTGACCCGCGACTGCGGGCAGAGGCGGTCGAGGACGTCGCGGCGATGGCGGCATCTCTCGGGCTCACCACTCGAGCGGTCGTGGCGAGCCCGCTTCCCGGACCGTCCGGCAATGTGGAATTCTTCCTCTGGTTGCACAAGGACGACGGCGTCGTTTCGGAGCCGAAGGTCCTGAGTGAGCAGATGTCACACCCCGGCGATACCGTTGACTCGAAGATCGGCTCGGACGGTACCGATCACGATTGGGTGGATCAGGATGAGGCCACACGCGTCCGCGCTCTGATCGATCAAGCCGTCGCCGACGGTCCGCAATAGGGAGGGGGAGGGTGATGACATCATCGAGCGGGTCGCCGGACGGTACCCGGACCTTCCTGGTCGTGGCGCACACCGGCCGTGACGAGGTCACCGATACGCTCCTGACCATCGCGAAGCGCTGCGGTGACGCCGGTATCGCGGTCCGTGTCGTCGACCACGACACCCGCCGGCCGCCGCCTCCGAACGTCGAGACCCACCCGGTCGATCCGGAGATGCTGCGCGACGCCGGAGCGGATGTGGAGGTCGCTCACGCCGACTCGGTGTCGGCGCAGGGGTGTGAATTGGTGCTTGTGCTCGGCGGAGACGGCACTTTCCTGCGTGCCGCCGAACTGGCGTACCCCGCGGGCGTCCCATTGATGGGGATCAATCTCGGCCACATCGGATTCCTCGCGGAGGCGGAGGCGCACCGGATCGACGAAGTGCTCGACCTGCTGATCGCCGGCGACTACCGGGTCGTCGACCGGATGGTGCTGGACGTATCGGTGATCGACCCGGGGAGCGATGAGCCCCGTGCGCGCGACTGGGTGCTCAACGAGGTCGTCATTCAGAACACGTCGCACAACGGTGTTCTCGAACTCGTCACCGAGGTCGACGGGCGGCCGGTTGCGGCCTACGGCGCCGACGGACTGCTCGTCGCCACGCCCACCGGTTCCACTGCGTACGCGTTCTCCGCCGGCGGTCCGGTGATGTGGCCGGATCTGGAGGCGATCCTCGTGGTGCCGAGCAACGCCCACGCGCTGTTCGCCCGCCCGATGGTCACCAGTCCGCGATCGCGCGTGGCGGTGGAAGTCCACCGCGAGGGGCGCGACGGCGTCGCCTTGTGCGACGGCCGCCGGATCTTCGACGTACCCGCGGGGTCCAGGGTGGAGGTGGTGCGGGCGCAGCGTTCGCTTCGCTGGGTCCGCATCGATTCGGAGCCCTTCGCCGACCGACTCGTCACCAAGTTCTCGCTGCCGGTCACCGGCTGGCGGGGAAGGAGCTGAGACCCGTTGCTGGAAGAACTGTCGATCCGCAGTCTCGGTGTGCTCGAATCCGCGAGCGCGCAGTTCCATCCCGGATTCACCGTTCTGACCGGTGAGACGGGTGCGGGCAAGACGATGATCGTCACCAGCCTGCGGCTGCTGTCCGGAGCACGAGCGGACGCGGGACGTGTCCGGACCGGAGACGCGAAGGCGATCGTCGAAGGCCGGTTCCGCCTTCCCGAGGATCGGTCATCGGTGGCCGCAGTCCTCGACGAGACCGGTGCCGACGTCGATGACGACGACACCCTGATCGCGGCGCGGACGGTCAATGCCGATGGTCGCTCGCGCGCACATCTGGGCGGCCGCGCCGTACCCGTGGGCACGCTCGCGCAGCTGACGGGCGAACTGCTCGCGATCCACGGGCAGAACGATCAGTTGCGGTTGATCCGGCCGGAGCAGCAGCGCTCCGCGTTGGACCGGTACGCCGGTCCGGCGGCGGCCTCGACGCTCAAGAAGTACCGCGCGGCGCGCGCGGACTGGGTGGAACTGCTCGACGAACTCGACCGGCGTCGTGACAGCGCCCGAGAACTGGCCCAGGAGGCCGACCGGTTGCGGTTCGGAATCGACGAGATCGACGCCGTCGGACCCGAGCCCGGTGAGGACACCGATCTGATCGCGACCATCCGGAGGATGACCGATCTCGAGGAGATCAGGTCCACTGCGTATCAAGCACAGGAGATCGTGGCGGGTGCCGAAGGCGCGTCGGTGGTCGACGGTCTCGGCACCGTCCGCTCGCTGTTGGAGTCGGCGTCGGATGACGCATTGCGCGATCTGCAGCCGCGCGTTGCCGAAGCACTGACGGTCGTCACCGACCTCGGCGCAGAGCTGACTTCGTTTCTCGGAGGCCTGCCGGACGACGCGGGTGACCTCGACGGCCTGCTGAACCGTCAAGCGGAACTCAAGTCGTTGACGCGCAAGTACGCCGCGGACATCGACGGCGTCCTGGCCTGGCGTGACGACGCACGTGAACGCCTGAGCGAGATCGAGGACCCCGAGGGTGCGATCGAACAACTCGAGGCTCGGGCCGCGGCCGCGCGGGACAAGGTGGCAGAACTGGCCGGCAAGCTGCACACCGTGCGGACGAAGTCGGCCAAGAGCCTCGCGAGCAAGGTCTCGGCCGAACTGGCGGGCTTGGCGATGGGCGGCAGCGCACTGGCCGTCTCGGTCTCGCTGCTGCCCGCAGACGACGACCGGCTCGCGATCGACGTCGGCGGACGGCGTGCGCACGCGGGCGGAGACGGTGCCGACCGCGTCGAATTCGGACTCGTGGCGCATAAGGGCGCGGCGCCTCTGCCGATCGCCAAATCGGCGTCGGGAGGCGAACTGTCGCGGGTGATGCTCGCGTTGGAAGTGGTTCTGGCCGAGCCGGATTCTGGCGGGGTGATGGTGTTCGACGAAGTCGACGCAGGCGTCGGCGGCGCGGCCGCCGTGCAGATCGGTGCGCGCCTCGCACGGTTGGCTCGACGCCATCAGGTGATCGTGGTGACGCACCTTCCGCAAGTGGCCGCCTTTGCCGACAACCACCTCGTGATCGGCAAGTCCGGTGGTGGAAGCAAGGGCAGGCAGACCTCGACGCTGACCATGCTCGACCGCGACGAACGCATCGCGGAGCTCGCCCGAATGCTCGCCGGTCTCGGGGACTCGGAGACCGGCAGGGCTCATGCGGAGGAACTCCTCGACACCGCGGAGCGGGCGCGCGCGGATTCCTGACGGGGAGCCGCCATTGTTTCGCCGACGGAGGCGAGTGTTTCCAGTGTGACGAAAGTTGATATTGATACGGCGCGCCTCCGTGTGACTGATGTGCCTGAAGGTCACTATGGGACCCATGAGGATGCCAGCCCTGCTCTCGCGGAACACCGAAGCACTCCCCGGACTCACCGGCATCGCCCGGATCGACAAGGACGTCAAACGCCTCGTCAACCGAGTCGACCACGGTGCGGTCGTGATCCTGGACCAGGTCGACCTGGACCGGGTCACCGCTGACGCGCTGGTGGAGGCCGAGGTCGCGGCGGTGGTGAACGTCTCGCAGTCGATCACCGGCCGATACCCGAACCTCGGTCCCGAAGTGCTCGCGGCTTCCGGCATCCCGCTGATCGACAACGTCGGCAGCGAAGTGTTCTCGCGAGTCAAGGACGGCACCAAGGTACGCCTCAACGAGGGCAAGCTGTACATCGGCGAACGCGTCATCGCTCGAGGTCAGGAACTCGGCGAACGCGAGATCGCCGACCTGATGCTCGACGCGAAGACCGGCCTCGTCGATCATCTCGAAGCCTTCTCCGGCAACACGATCGAGTTCATCCGCAGCGAGTCGCCGCTGCTGATCGACGGCGTCGGCGTGCCGAAGGTGAACGTCAAATTCGACCGCAGGCATGTCGTGATCGTGGCCGACGGCTCCGACCGCGCCGCAGACCTCAAATCGCTCAAACCCTTCATCAAGGAATACCAACCGGTGCTCGTCGGCGTCGGCGCCGGTGCGGACACCTTGATCAAGGCCGGTTACCGCCCGGCCCTCATCGTCGGGGACCCGGACGACATCCGCACTGAGACGCTCAAGTCCGGCGCCGAGGTGGTTCTGCCGGCCGACCCCGATGGCCACGCACCGGGCCTGGAGAGGATCCAGGATCTCGGCATCGGCGCCACCACCTTCCCGGCCGCCGGGTCGGCGCCGGACCTCGCACTCCTGCTGGCCGACTACCACGGTGCCGACCTGATCGTGACCGCCGGACTCAGCGGCTCGATGAACGACTTCTTCGACCGCACGATGCGTGACCAGATCCCTTCGCGCTTCCTCACGCGACTGAAGGTCGGAGCGAAGTTGGTGGATGCGAAGGCTGTCGCCACGCTGTACCGCAGTCGGATCAGCGGAACGTTGATCGCCATGCTGATGGTCGCGGCACTGATCGCGATCATCGTGGCGGTTGTGATCACCCAGGGCGGCGGGGCAGCCGCCAGCGACTGGATGGTCGACCAGTGGCACTCGCTGACCGATTGGGTCAGCAGTGTGTGGAATACCAAATGATCTCTTTGCGCCAGCACGCCGTTTCGCTGATCGCAGTCTTCTTGGCTCTGACTCTGGGCCTGTTCCTCGGTTCCGGGTTCATCGGTGACCGAGTGAATGCCCTGACCGGCACCGATCGCGACAGAATCGGGAAGCTGCAAGACGAGCGCGATGCCCTCGACAAAGAGGTCGGGAACGACACCGCCTTCATCAAGGCGATCGGTCCCGAACTGACGAAGGGTGTTCTGAACAAGCGCGGCGTGCTCATCGTCACCGCGCCCGACGCCGCCGACGGCGATGTGGAAGCGCTGAAGGGGCTGGTCAACGGTGCGGGAGGCACGGTGACCGGCCAGATCGCGTTGACCACCGCGCTGGTCCGCGACGAGCAGGCGTCCAAGCTGCGCACCGTCGTCGACCAATCGATCCCTGCCGGCGCTCAGCTGCGCGTGGAGTACACCGATTCGGGCTCGCGGCTCGGTGATCTGCTGGGCACCGCACTTCTGACCCGGCCCGGACAGGCGCCCGCGTCGGACAGTGATCGGTCCACCGCACTTCAGACGCTTCGGCAGGCCGGGTTCCTCGAGTATCCGGACGGTGCGGTGCGGCCGGCCGACTTGGTGCTGGTCGTGACGGGCGGGGAGATGTCGTCGGACTCCGGTGCGCAGGGGCAGTTCGTCGGCAGGTTCTCCGCAGCGATGGCGGCACGCGGTTCCGGTGGCGTACTCGCCGGGCGGTCCGGTTCCGCCGAGGGCGGTTCACCGATCGGTGTGGTCCGGTCCGACCCGTCGCTGAACAATGCCGTCAGCACCGTCGACAACGTCGACCAACAGACCGGTCAGCTGACCACGGTGCTCGCTCTCGGCGATGAGACCGACGGCCGCACCGGCGCGTACGGCACCGGACCGGGTGCGACGGCGATCACGGTGGGAGCTGCTCCCTCGAAGTGACCGGAGCCGCGACACTCCCGGCGACGGTGGAGTCGGCTGCTCGTAGCGGCATTCCGCGCCGATGCTGTTAGGCTGAAGTCCCGTAGGTATTCAAGATTTCGCAGAGGCTTGAACCGCCCGACGGGAGAAAAATTGCGATCATTGCGTGACCAGCGCGCCGGAGCAAAGCACATCTTCGTGACCGGCGGTGTCGCCTCGTCACTCGGCAAAGGTCTGACGGCCTCGAGCCTCGGCCAGCTCCTGACCGCCCGCGGTATGCGGGTGACGATGCAGAAGGTCGATCCGTACCTGAACGTCGATCCGGGCACGATGAATCCGTTCCAGCACGGCGAGGTCTTCGTCACCGAGGACGGCGCCGAGACCGACCTGGACATCGGTCATTACGAGCGCTTCCTCGACCGCAATCTGTCCGGATCGGCGAATGTGACCACCGGGCAGGTGTACTCGACCGTCATCGCGAAGGAACGCCGCGGTGAGTACCTCGGCGACACCGTGCAGGTGATTCCGCATATCACGGACGAGCTGAAATCGCGGATGATGGCGATGCACGACCCCGACGCCGACGGCGAGGAGCCGGATGTCGTCATCACGGAGATCGGCGGAACCGTCGGCGACATCGAGTCGCAGCCGTTCATCGAAGCGGCTCGGCAGATCCGCCACGACCTCGGGCGCGACAACGTCTTCTTCCTGCACGTCTCCCTGGTTCCGTACCTGGCGCCCTCCGGCGAGCTGAAGACCAAGCCGACCCAGCATTCCGTGGCGGCGCTGCGGAGCATCGGCATCCAGCCCGACGCACTGATCCTGCGGTGCGATCGGCCCGTGCCGGAGGCGCTCAAGAAGAAGATCGCCCTGATGTGCGACGTCGACATCGACGGATGCATCTCGACGCCGGACGCACCGTCGATCTACGACATCCCCAAGGTGCTGCACTCGGAGCAACTCGACGCCTACGTGGTCCGTCAGCTGGGACTGCCCTTCCGCGACGTCGACTGGACCGTGTGGGGCGATCTCCTCGACCGGGTCCATTCGCCGCGCGAGACGGTGCGGATCGCGTTGGTCGGCAAGTACATCGACCTGCCGGACGCGTATCTGTCGGTCACCGAGGCGATCCGTGCCGGCGGCTTCGCCCACCACACGCGCACCGAGATCTCCTGGGTTCCGTCGGACGACTGCGAGACCTACGAGGGTGCGCACGCGGCCCTGCGGGACGTCGACGCGGTTCTGGTGCCCGGCGGGTTCGGGATCCGCGGGATCGAGGGCAAGCTGGGTGCCATCAAGTACGCGCGGGAGAACGGGATCCCGCTGCTGGGACTGTGCCTCGGTCTGCAGTGCGTCGTGATCGAGGCCGCGCGGCAGGCGGGACTGGCCGATGCCAGTTCCACCGAGTTCGATCCCGATACCCCTTCGCCGGTCATCGCGACGATGGCGGATCAGGAAGCGGCCGTGGCGGGCGATGCGGACCTCGGCGGGACGATGCGGCTGGGCGCGTACCCGGCCACGCTGATCCCGGGATCTCAGGTGGCGCGGGCGTACGGCGCCACCGAGGTGAGCGAGCGGCACCGCCACCGCTTCGAGGTCAACAATGCCTATCGGGACAAGATCGCCGAGTCCGGTCTGGTGTTCTCGGGCACGTCGCCGGACGGCAAGCTCGTCGAGTTCGTCGAATATCCGAAGGACGTCCATCCGTTCCTGGTCGCCACCCAGGCGCATCCGGAGCTCAAGAGCCGTCCCACTCGCCCGCACCCGTTGTTCAAGGCGTTCATCGAGGCCGCGTTGAAGTACAAGACCGCAGTGCGGCTGCCGGTGGAACTGGAAGGTTACGACGCGAGCGGAGTCGAGATCCTCGAGACCGTCGCAGACGGGGAATGAGGTGCTGAGCCGATGAGCGAGCCGGGATCGCACGAGTTCGTCACGCGGTCGTCGCGGACCGAGTACACCGGAGCGATCCTGGCTCTGCGCATCGACGAGGTGGAGATGCCAGGGGGCCGGACGGCCCGCCGCGAGGTGGTCGAGCACCACGGTGCCGTCGCCGTGGTGGCACGCGACGACGAAGGTCGGATCGCGATGGTGCGGCAGTATCGTCACCCGATCGGACGCCGGTTGCTGGAACTGCCCGCGGGTCTGCTCGACGGCGGACCGCAGGAATCGCCGTTGTCGGCCGCACAGCGGGAACTCGCCGAGGAGGCGGATCTGGCTGCGGACCGGTGGCGAGTGCTCGTCGACCTGGTCGTGTCTCCGGGGTTCACCGACGAGGCGTTGCGCGTCTATCTGGCGGAGAGTCTCCATCAGTTGCACGCCGCTGATCGTGAGGACGAGGAGGCGGATCTCGTCCTGGAATGGGTGCCGTTGGCCGACGCGGTGCGGATGTGCCTGTCGGGCGAGATCGTCAACGCGACGGCCGTGTCCGGAGTGCTCGCCGCGGCGGCGGCCGACGCGAGCGGTACGGAACTCCGCGCCACGGACGCACCGTGGCGAGATGAGCCGACGGCCTTCGCGGCACGCCGATAGGGCGGCGACAGATGTCCACCGCGACCGTCGACGACGCGATCGCCCGCTACCTCGACCATCTCACGGTGGAACGCGGGTCGGCGGTCAACACCGTCGCCTCCTACCGTCGCGACCTCGAACGGTATCGGTCGTTTCTCGACGGGCGCGGAATCTCCGAGATCGCCGCCATCACCGAGGAGGATGTGCGCGACTTCCTCGTCGCTCTGCGGCGCGGGGACCCTGGCAGCGGTGTTCCGGGACTGGCCGACTCGTCGGTCGCGCGGACGCTGGTGGCGGCGCGTGGCTTTCACAAATTCTGTACGGCCGAAGGGTTGGCCGGATCCGACGTCGCGCATGCGGTACGTCCGCCTAAGCCGCCGCGGCGCCTCCCGAAATCGTTGCCGGTAGACGATGTTCTCGCGATCCTCGACGCCGCGGGCTCCGGCGACGGGCCGCGCAGCCTGCGCGATCGAGCGCTCGTCGAACTGCTCTACAGCTGTGGTGCCCGGATTTCGGAGGTCACCTCGCTCGACCTCGACGACCTCGATCTGGAGCACCGCGCGGTCGTCTTGCGCGGCAAGGGCGGGAAGGAGCGGATCGTGCCGGTCGGCGGACCGGCGATCGACGCCGTGGACGCGTACCTCGTGCGCGGCCGGCCGGCGTTGGTGAAACGGGCGACGCCGGCGCTGTTCCTGAACGTCCGGGGCGGAAGACTGTCCCGGCAGAGTGCCTGGCAGGTGCTCGTCGACGCCGCGGAACGTGCCGGTGTCGACAAGGAGGTCTCGCCGCACACTCTGCGGCACAGTTTCGCCACGCATCTGCTCGACGGCGGCGCTGACGTTCGCGTGGTGCAGGAATTGCTCGGTCACTCGTCGGTGACGACGACTCAGGTGTACACGCTGGTCACGGTCAACACGATGCGCGAGGTGTATGCGACCGCGCACCCGCGGGCGCGCTGAGTACCGCCCCTCGCCACCCTCACGCCGACCGGTGCTCGGCGACCAGTTCCCGCACAGCGGGTGCCACCTGGGTGCCGATGGTCTCGATCTCGGCCGCGTCGTCCGTCGCGAAGATGAACCCGGTGATGCCGTAGTCGCGGGTGAGACCGGCGAGCTCGTCCACCCAGGATGCCGGCGGACCGCTGAGCAGATCTCCGCGAGCGTCGTTGAAGTGACCGCCGACGTTCAGGTATCGCCGGATAGCCGAGGGGTCACGGCCGGCGTCGATCGCGGCTGCGTCGATCACGGCATTCATCGAGGTCAGATCGCTGACCCCGTTCGGCAGATAGCTGAGCGACGGCAGGCAGCCGTCGCATTTGCGGCCGACGAGTCGGAGCATGCGCGGTTTGTACGCGCCGACGGTGATGCCGATCGGGTGGGCGGGCGCCGGGCCGCGTTTGGCGCCGTCCACCTGGTAGAAGTCACCGCTGAGATGAACGCCGGCGCGGGCCGAGGTGTCCCAGATCGCGCGCATCACGTCGATCGCCTCGTCCAGTGCACGACGGCTTTCTCCGGGGGTGCGACGCGGACCTCCCATCGCCGCGATCGCGTCGACGAAGCCGCCTGCACCCAGTGCGATCTCGCATCGACCGGCGGAGAGCAGATCGAGGCTCGCAGCGGCGCGGGCGAGAACAGCGGGAGGCCGCAGCGGGAGGTTGAGGACGTTTCCGGACAGAATCACGCGCTCGGTCCGCGCGGCGATGAAGCTCAGCAGGGTCCAGGTGTCGAGGAACGCCGGTTGATACGGGTGGTCCTGGATCGTCACCATGTCGATGCCGGCGTCTTCGGCGGTCAGAGCCAGGTCGACGGCCTGCTGAGGTGCCTTTGACGTACCTGTGACGAAGACGCCGAAACGAAGCTCGAGACCGTAGTCGCTCATGGTTCGCAGACTACGACGACGAGTGCGCGAGCGCAGGCGAGCGCCGACTGTTTTGTCGGAGGTCGGCGGTAGAGTTCGAACATAGAAGCACAGCAGGAG
>NZ_KQ969313.1:0-19439 GCF_001578675.1 Gordonia sp. QH-12 | reverse complement strand
TCACCCGATCGTGCAGCAGCCCCTTCCGCATGGTCGAGCCGGTCTGGAAGACGGTCATCAGCAGCGGGAACAGCAGCATCGAGTAGTAGCCCTGGCCCAGCGATCCCACGAGGAACGTGGTGCCGAGCAGAACGCCCGACGAGGTCGCGAGCCAGAGCAACTCGTCGCTCCGGCGGTAGTAGCGGTAGAGGAACCACAGCGAGAAGACGGCCATCACCACGAACGCGATCCGCAGCAGCCACGCCAGCCAGGAGTCGACGCCGAAGTAGGCGGCGTTGCCGGTGATGGAGCTGTTGTAGTAGTCGCGCGACTCGCCGAGGTACGGGACGGTGCGGTGGACGAAGTCCATCGGGTCCTTCGACAACGGCCACGCCAGCACGTTCAGCACCAGCGGCACACCGATCGCGGTGACCAGGATCTTCCACTGGCGGTTCAGCAGCACCAGCAGGAGCAGCGGCGCGAGTACCGGCTTGACGGCGAGCGTGAGACCGATCGCGACGCCGGCCCACAGGTCGTGTCTGCGCATCATCAGCATCATGAACGCCAGCATCCCGAGCAGGACGAAACCGTTGAAGTTGGTGAAGATCAGCGTGTGCGCCACGGTCTCGGTGCTGAAGAAGAAGAGCAGGAGCGCCGGGAACACCCAGGAGTCGTAGGAGTAGCCGAACATCCTGGTCAACAGGTAGGCGCAGAGAATGAGCACCACCACGCTCGCCGCGATGAACAGCCAACGGGAGTATTCCGGGTTCAGAACCGCGAGCGGCGCCATCAGCATGGTGCCCGACGGCGGGTACAGGTAGTGCGGATCGACCGTGCTGTAGTTCTCGTTGTAGACCGGCAGCCGGTTGAGGAAGTTGAACGCGGCGTTGTAGACGGGCGTGAAGTCGTCGGTCCGGTGTCCGTTGACTCCGAGGATCAGCGACCGCTGAATGATCATCATCACCGAGATCGGCCACAGAATCAGCGAGATGATCCGCTGCGACTCCACGCGCGGATACAGGTAGCGCTCTACAACGTTCACCCGCGCACCGTACTACACCACGGTGTCAGGCCGGACAGGCGCGCTCGCTCGGCGCGCCCAGCGGAGCCGGGCCGAGATATTCGCCGATCAGGTCGCCCGCGCACGTGGAATTGGCGGCCACCGAGTAGCCGAGACCGTCCCACGAGACGGTGGTCTGAGCCGTGTCGGCCGCCAGCATCAGCGGCGTCAGATCGTCGGCCGCGGCGGCGCCGTTGATCGGATCGTTCTGGCCGACGAGCACCAGCGGGTCGACCGCGAAGCGCTCCGGCGCGGCGGGCGAGTCGGCGACGCCCCAGCCGTCGCACCGGACGAGATCGAGTGCCGTGGTGCCGGCGGTCAGCGGATTCTGCGCGTTCCAATCGCGCGCGAGAGCGGGGATCTCGTCAGTGCCCGGACGCCCGCGCATGTCGTTGCAGCGGGCCACGATCTGGCCGTCGGCCAGGCGGAGCGAGCGAGCCCGGTCCGCGAGCTTGCGCAGGGCACCCGTGTCGCCGCGGTCGGCGGCGGTGAGCGCCGTACTCAGTTCGCGCAGTCCGTCCGGGGAGGTGTCGCCGACCGCGAGCGCGGTGGTGAGTGCGTCGAGGACCTGTGTGTCTGACAGTGCGCCCTCCTGTCCGCCCGCGCCCGACGACATCAGCCGGCCGAGGACCGCAGCCCCGCCCGCGCCGAGCGAACAGCCCGCCCCGGCGCAGCGCTGCGTGAACGCGGTGAGGGTGGCCTGCAGGCCGCGGGCGCGGCTCTGGGCGGCGGCCTTCGCGGACACGTTGTAGCCGACCGGGGAGTCGAGGATCAGCCGGCCGACGTGGTCCGGGTGCGCGGCGGCGAACGCGAGGGCCACCGATGATCCGGTTCCGACCGACAGGATCGCGAGCCGGTCGACGTCCCAGCGCTGGCGCAGTTGCTCGAGGTCTTCGCCCGCCGCCGCGGCCGAGTAGTCGAGCTGGTCCGGTGTCAGCGTGTCGTTGCACTGGTCGGCGGCCGCGCGCGCCGCCTCCGACAGTTTCTCGGCGCGTGCCGCGACATCGCGTCCGTCACCCGCACCGTTGTCGTCGTAGACGCTGCGCTGCGTGGTGGTCATGCAGTCGATCAGACCGGACGTGCCGATCCCGCGATGGTCGACGGCGATCACCGGACGGCGATCCAGGATGCCGTGGTCGGCGCCCGTCGCGAACGACAGCAGGGTCCGCGAACTCGGCATGTCCTCTCCGCTCGTCAACACGAGCGGCACGGCGCCGGCCGGCGTGGCGTCGGTGCGGGCGCGGACGACGCCGACCTTGATCGTGGTGCCCGACTGCTGCGCCGGGTCCACCGGCACGTCCAGCCGCGCGCAGTCGAGCTTCACACCGTCGGGAACGGTGACGCCGTACCTCTGTGCGATCGACCCCGCGCACTGGCGCCAGTTCAAGTCCTTCTTCGGCGCCTGCAGGGCGGGCTGCTCCGGTGCGCCGGTCGCCTGCCCGCCCTCGTCGTCCCCGCGCACGATGTCGGGACCGGTGTCCGGACCGACCGCGCAGCCGCCGACGGACGCGGCCAGGATGAGCGCGGTCAGGACTGCGGCGAACCGGGAGACCGCCGATGCTCCAGCGGTCCGCGGGCGTCCGGGTGAATGCATGACCGCGAGCCTAGTCGGCGCGCTCCCACAGTTGATACAGATACCCTTCGGCGTCGCCGAGCATGTGCCGCAGACGCATCGGCCCGGGAAGGGAATCGGCCGTCCGGGCGGGGACCTCGGTGCCGTGCGCGATGCGGGGTGCGTCGCCGCCGACTAGCGCGGGGCTGACCGTCAACGCCAGTTCGTCGAGCAGACCGGCGGCCGCGAGATCGGCGAGGAACCGGGGACCGCCCTCGCACAGCACATGCCGCAACCCACGCCGGGCGAGCTCGTCGATCACCGCCCGCGGCTGCACCGACGACTCACCGCAGTCGACCACGGTGGCGCCGGCGTCGAGCAGTCGGCGCCGCGCGTCTCGCGGGGCGTCGCTGCACGTGGCGATGAGGACGTCGGGGTGCCGCGCCGTGGTGAAGTCGGCGGGCAGGTTCAGCGATCGCGACGCGAGGACCAGCAGCGGCACGGCCGACTGACCGCGGGCGGCGCGGCCCGGCGCGTGACGGGGCTCGACGACCGGTGGTCCGTACCCCTCCGTGACCGCGGTCTGCGCACCCACGACGATCGCGTCGGCCAGTGCGCGCTGCAGGTGGAAGACGGTGTGGTCGCCGTCGGATCCCAACGCGCCCGACCGACCCTGCGCGGTGGCGGCGCCGTCGATGCTGGCGATCATGTTGGCGCGGACCACCGGTTCGCCGGACGGCGGAAAAGAATAGACCTGCGCCAGTCCGTCTGCTGTGACATCAGTCGCTTTCTGCAGGATGAACATGAGTCCATCATGGTGCCGGTCGTTACCCTTGCCTAATGCTGGCACGACTTAGCGATCGGAATCCGGTCCTGGCTCCCGACCAACTCATCGGCGAGATGGTTCCGCCGACGATGTTCGACGAGGTGAGCTTCGACTCGTACATCCCCGACCCCGATGAGCCCAGCCAGACCGCGGCGGTGAACGCCGCCCGCGACTTCGTCGCCCGCGCATCCAAGGTCCGCAGCGGCGGAAAGAAGAGCTTCTTCCGCAAGTCCGCCGCACCCCAGGGGATCGGGCTCTACCTCGACGGCGGCTTCGGCGTCGGCAAGACGCACCTGCTGGCGTCGATCTACCACGCGATGCCGGGGCCCAAGGCGTTCGCGACGTTCGGCGAGGTCACCAATGTGGTCGGCGCCCTCGGTTACATCGACGCGCTGGAACGGCTGTCGGGACACAGCGTCCTCTGCATCGACGAGTTCGAGCTCGACGATCCGGGCGACACGATGGTGGTCTCGCGGCTGCTCACCGAGCTCACCGCCCGCGGCGTCTCCATCGTCGCCACGTCCAACACGCTGCCCGGACAGCTCGGCGAAGGCCGGTTCGCCGCGAGCGACTTCCTGCGCGAGATCCAGAAGCTGTCGTCGATCTTCGAGACCATCCGCGTCGACGGTCCCGACTACCGGCACCGCGACCTTCCGCCCGCACCGGAGCCGATGTCCGACGAGGAGCTCGAGCGTCAGGCCGAGAACACCGTCGGGGCCACCCTCGACACCTTCGACGACCTGATCGCGCATCTGGCGAAGCTCCACCCGTCGAAGTACAAGTCGCTGGTCGACGGCGTGTCGCTGGTGTGCATCTCCGACGTGCGTCCCGCGCCGGACCAGGCGGTGGCACTGCGCCTGGTGGCGCTGGCCGACCGGTTGTACGACGCCGAGATCCCGGTGAGCATCTCCGGGGTCAAGCTCGACGAACTGTTCACCCCGGAGATGCTGGCCGGCGGCTACCGCAAGAAGTATCTGCGCGCCACCTCGCGCCTGCTGGCCCTCTCCCGATTCGCGGAGGCGAATGACTGAGGCGCCGATGACTGACGTGCAAGGCCCACTGATCCTGCTGTCCCTCGGGGCGGGCGCTCTGTTGGAGTACCTGCCGCCGGTCGCCGGTGCGGCGCACGACGCCACCGAGCCGCGTCGTCTGCGGATCGGCTACATCGACGAGGCTCAGCGTCATCTGCTCGACGCGCCGTTCACCGGACCCGAACGCGAGCGGCTCGTCCGGTTCGGGTACGACGTCGTCGATGTCGACCTCCGCAAGAGCGGCTTCGAGGAGGCTCTGGCCTGTGTCGACGCCTTCTACGTCTCGGGAGGCGACACCTTCGCGCTGATGTCCGGGCTGCGCCGCAGCGGCGCCGACAAGGTGATCGCCGAACGAGTCCGCGCCGGGACTCCCTACGTCGGCCTCAGTGCGGGAGCGGTGGCGGCCGGGCCGGACGTGGAGCCCGCAGCGTTGATGGACGACCCGGGTCTGGGTCTCGACCTGGCCGATTTCCGGGGACTCGGACTCACCGACACCGTCGTGATCCCGCATGCGGACGGACAGTTGCCGCCGTATCCCACCGAACTGATCGACCGGACGCTGAATGAGTACGGCGACCGGTTCACACTGCTGCCGCTGTACGACGATCAAGCGTTGATCGTCGACGCCGCCGGATCGCGCGTGGTGCCGTCGGCCGAACCCGCCGTGTGAGGGTTCAGCTCTCGCGGGCCAGCACGAAGTCGTGCTCGATGGCGCCGTTCATGTTGAAGCTCTTGGTGCCGATCTGGCGGAAGCCCATCTTCGCGTAATACCTCTTCGCGCGTTCGTTGCCCGAGTGCACGCCGAGCCACACCAGGGTCGCACCGCGGTCGCGGGCGGCGTCGAGAGCCGCGTTCATCAGGGCGTGAGACGGCCGGAGCTCGCTGTGGACGGCATGATGCTCGGGCAGCACGTACATCTTGGAGATCTCGGTGACCGTCCCGTTCGCGACGGCGGCGGCACCGGCCGGGAACGCGTCGACCGCCGCGCGCACGTCGGGGTCGGCCGGGAGATCGTGGACCAGCAGCGCGTAGCCGACGATGGGGCCGCCGGCACCGGTCCGCGCGACGAGTACCTGCTTGCGCGGGTCCGCAAGGTACTCGGCGAACCGTGCGGCGGAGAGCACCTGCTCGATGTGCGCGGCGATGTTCTCCGGTGTCGAGTGCGGCGGGCAGGCGAGCGGGAAGGTCGCGGCGGCGACGTCGGCGATCGCGGGAGCGAGGCCGGGATCGGTGACCGTCTCGATCAACAGACCGGCGTCGCCGGCGGCCGATTGCGCTGAAGTCGCAGATTGCGTCACATACCGATTGTGCCTTGTTCCGGTGCGGCGGCACGACACGGTACCCCGCGTCCTGGTGCAATGGAGGCTGTATGGAGCTGTATGGAGGTTGTACCGCCAACGACCGTGAGGACGCCCGTGGATCCACTGTTCGTCACCCTGTGCCAGACTCGGATCGATCCCGGCCTGACGGCTGCGAGACTGCTCGAGCAGATCCGTGCCGACTGGGGCGAGTTGCTCGACTCCGAGTTCGACTCGGTTGTCGTCGAGACCCAACGAGGCGAGGGACCGGAGTCCGCGCCGGTGTTCGTGATCTCCTTCGACGAGGTCCGGGTGCTCGTGGCGGGCGTCGACGCGCCGCACGGACTCGACGTCGCCGACGCGGCCCAGAGCAGTCCGCTGTGGAGTGCGGAGGCCGAGCTGCCCGACCCGGACGGGCCCTCCCTCGTCGTCGCGGCGTCCTCGGAGGCGGTGCTCGCCGGCCCGGTCTTCGACGACGCGGTTCTCGGTGACGCGGTTCTCGGTGACGACCGTGACCTCATCGAGGAGGCGACGCTGATCTCGCGGGTGGTGACCTCACTGCTGGCCTGCACCGACTCGGTGCGGGCAGTGTACATGCACACCTCCGAGCAGATCGCCGAGCCCTCGGCGTACCGGCGCGCGGCGCTGGAGGTCTCGCCCGACCTGCCGCTGATGCTGTGGGTCGATTTCATGGTCGCCGACGAGGCCGGACTGGTGTCGGCGGAGACGATCGGCATGTCGGAGCTGGGGTTGCTCGACATCGAGGTCACCGACAGCACACTGCCGGCCGAGCAGGTGGTGAAGGTCGTCGTCGACACCGCCGTGCTGATGTACGACGACGGTCCGGTCATCGGTGACGGTGACGTTCTCGGGACCGACAGCGGCGACTTCACCGCGCGGATCGCCCCGTCGAAGTACGACGCCGACCACATCGTCCTGCACCTCGTGCCGCCGACGGCGACCGCCAACCGTGCCGAGCGTCGCGCCGCGGCGCGGAAGAAGAAGCGTCGCTGACCTCAGTCGTTCTCGAAGCCGGACGCTTCGAAGCCGAGGGTCGTCGCGTTCTCCGACACGGTGCGGCGCACCGAATCGGAGAATCCGTCGGGATCGACGGCGCTGATCTCGATGCGGATCTCCACCCGTCCGGCGGCCGAGGAGAGGTGCTTGAGCACTTCCTGCTGGATGGTGCTGAAGTCGCGCGCCGGAAAGTCCGAGTCGAGTTGCGCTGAGCCGAAGTAGCGGCGCTTGAGTGCGCTCTGAGTGGTGGACTGCGTCTCCGCCGAGCCCGCTCCGGCGGTGGACGCGTCCGATGATCCGCCGTCCGCCGAGGACTGCTCGCCGTCGCGCTCCCGCTGCTGGCGCACCTCCTCGTCGCGCTGAGCGTCCGCCGGTCCCGGCTTCACGATCAGCGTGCTGTCGGAGATGTGCACGGTGGCGTCGTCGCCGGGCAGATGCAGCCCGAGATAGCGCTTCTGGGTCTCGTCGTATCCGTCGGCGAACGCGAATCCCTGCTGGCGCCAACTGATCTGGTCGTCGAGGACCGAGTACAGCCCGTCGATCAGCACCTCCCGGTCGCGCAGCCGCGGCAGGTATGGGTAGGTCGCGTAGTACCGGTGCAGCGTGCCCACGTCGAGGTGTCCGGAAGCCCATGCCGCCGACAACCGGCCCGTCAGATCCAGATAGATCAGCGACGACGATCGGGCCAGCGCGATGTGTTCCAGGCTGAGCTTGGCGCCGGTGCGCGCGTACACGTCGTCCTTGCTGCCCGAGACGTTGACCACGTCGATGGAGTAGGTCGCCTCGCCCGTCTGCTGCTCGGGGCAGAGTGCCCAGCAGAAGGTCTCGTTGAGTCGATTGCGCACGATGTCGTCGTTCGTCGCGCGCCGTTCCGTCGCCTGCTTGGTCTGCTGACCGCCGAGCCCGTAGTCGTCGGCGTTCTCCGCGACGTGCTTCCACGCCAGGTAGTTGCGCACCGCCTCGTCCAGTTCGCGGGCCCGGTTGGTGTCGGCGGCGAGGAAGATCAGCGAGTTCTTGAACGAACGGATCGCGTTGCCGCGGTGTTCGAGGACGTTCGCGGCCCACGACTTGGCCGTCGGGGCCGAGGACCGCGCGGCGTAGGTGTGCTGCATGGGCACCACGACCAGGCGAGTGTCGGTCTCGTCCGGCACGTCGGCGGACGATTCGGGGAACACGTGGATGCCGGCGAACGACTTGTCTGCGGAGGTCTTGCGCAGTTCGGTGAGCCGTCGTTCCACCTCGGCCCAGACGTCCGCGGGCGCCAGCCCGGCCGCGTGGTCGCGCGCGGTGCGGCTGATGTTGGCCTGGGTGTCGTACCAGTAGCGCGACGACTCGGTGTACAGGTACGTCGACTGACCGGTGAGGGCGTCGAGCGCCGAGTGGAAGTTGCCCGGTACGTCGCCCGGGAGAGCGGTGCCGAGGAAGATGCGGTGCTTCTCTGCGCCCTTGTGCGCCGAGTGCAGGCCCGGAGTCGCGGCCATGAACACCGAACGGGCCAGCCGCTGTGCCACCTTGCGCTTGCCGAAGTGCTCGTTGTTCTTGTCGACCAGCGCCGGGACCGATTCGGGGCCGGCGACGTCGGTGTGAATCACCGGTTTGAACTGGTCCTCGAGGTACTTGGTCACCTCGGAGACCACGTCGGCGTCGTCGAGTGGCACGGTTCCCGGCATGATCAGCGCCGACGAGTTGTCCGACCGCCAGAGGGTCCCGACCACCCGGTTCATCATCTGCAGGACGCCGCGAGTCCGCTGGAACCGGTCGAGCGTCGACCAGTCCTGGTACAGCCGGTCGAACAGCTCCGGATGAATCGGGTAGCAGCGCTTGATCCGGTCCTCGTACTGGGAGTCGCGGACCTCCGACGGGAACTCGGCGTGGTACTTGCGGTAGAACTCGACGACATTCTTGGCGATGTTGGCGATCTTCGCCGACGCCTCGGCGTCCGGTGTGGAGAAGATGCGCCGCCGCACGATTTCGAAGCTCTCCTCGGCGTTGGCCGGCTGCCACTGGTCGGCGGTCCGGCCGATCACGTTCTTCAGTGCGTGGAGCGCTTCGCGCCCGTACTCGCCGCCGACCTCCTCGTCGTTCACCTCGTCGCCGCCGTCTCCGTTGGACGACGCGGGGATCGAGATGACCACCTGAATGCCCTTGACCGCACGGGCGGCTTCGGTGAGGGCCTGGGCGAAGGTGAACTGGGTGTCGAAGTCGCCGGCCGGAAGCGGTTCCGGAGGGTTCACGAGCTGTCTGGCGTACGCCACCCATTCGTCGATCAGGATCACCGCGGGGGAGTACAGCGTGAAGAGCTCGCGGAGGTCGGCACCCGGGTTGGTCGAGGTGCGGTCGGCATGGGCGACGATGTCATAGGCTTCCTGCCCGCCCAGCTGCCAGGCCAGTTCGCCCCACATGGTGCGGATGTTCGGCCGGCCGTCGTCGGTGTTCTCCCGTGACGGGACCATCTGGTTGCCGACCAGGGCGACGCGTCCGACGCGTCCTCGCACCGCGTCGAGCGGTTTGGCGAGCGGAGCGACGTCGTCACCGAAGACGTGACTCTCCGCGCCCGATGCCAGATGCCAGAGCGCGAGCATCGAGTGCGTCTTGCCGCCGCCGAAGTTGGTCTGCAGGTTGATGACCGGTGACGCGTTCTCATCGCCGGTCAGTCGCGCGACGTTCCGGGTGATCAGATCGCGCAACCCCTCGGTGAGGTAAGTACGGCCGAAGAACTCGGCGGGGTCGGTGTACTCGGACTTGTGGCCGCCGCTGCGCATCGCGACGGTGTAAAGGTCGGCGGCGAACTCCGCGGCGTTGAACTGGTCGCTCTGGATGTCGGGATGGGGTGCCAGGACGTCCCGCCATGCCGGCAGATTGTCGGAGCCCACCTGCAGCGCGGGCACGTTGCGCGCGGCCCGTTCGGTGGCCTGCCGGGTGCCGATGGCGCGGACGTCGTCGCGCAGCTTCGCGACGTCGGCGGCCTCCTTCGGAGCGTCGATGGCGAGCAGGAATCGGTGACAGATGTCGAGGTCGAACTGCGCGTCGTCGTTCGTGAAGTTCTCGTGATGCGCGAGCCGGTTCCGGGCGTCGACCAGCGGCGTCGCCAGGGATACCTGCGCGCGGCTGAGCCGCTTGCCGATCGGGTCCCAGCCGCGCCGGAACTTGTACGGAATGTTGTCGGTGAACATCCGAAGGCTGTCCGACGGGTCGAGCGGGTTGTACTTCTTGTCGGGGTGCGCGCTGGGTGCCTTGACCGTGCGCAGCACGTCGATCCAACCGCTCGCCCCCGCCGGCAGATCGGGGCCGATCGTCTCGGTCAGGAAACGATCGACCGCCGGTCCGAGCAGCTCGAACGCCTGATGGATCCGATCCCGATTACTCGGCGCCACGGAGGGCTCCTTTCACTATTCACACAGATGTGTGTATTCGCGACGAAGGTTATCGCAGCGGTCGGACAATCAGGACGTCGAGGTCACGTCTCGCCGCCGGTGTGACGGATGCCCGCCTACGACAGCGGCCGGAGCCTCCCGCCCAGCACAGGGCTTGCACGGCGTGTCGGCCGCTCCGGGCGTGTCGCGTCACGTGACTCGCCGGCGAACGCGCCGATCACAGCAGCATCTCCTGGTGCACCGCACCGCGCGCACCGCGGGCGATGTCGCTCCACGCGGCGCCGAGGCCGTTGAAGCTGACCGCGAGGGCCGTCGATTTGCGATCCTCGGCGAGTTTGAAGAGCAGGCTCGCGAGTTCGCGGCACAGATCGGTGTCGACCGCCTCCGGCACCAGGCTCAGCAGTGTCGACGCCGCGGGGATGCCGTCCGAGTCGAGGACCCGCACCAGGTGCATCACCACCTCCCACTGGCTGATCGAGGAGTCGGTGGACGGGTCGTAGTCGGCAGGCATGTCCGTGGGCGCGATCAGCGCGACCCGGCCACCGCCCTTGGTGAGAATGCCCGAGCGCTCCATGCCGTCGAGCGAGATGCTGCGCGCGTTCGCGAGCGACTCGGCGTCGCCGAACTTGCCGCTGTCGAAGCCGTTCTGTCGGAACCAGGTCAGCGCGAAGCGGGTGGGTGCGTCGAAGTCGTTCTCCAATTCGCCGAGCACCTCGTCGAGGATCGCGTTGATGCGCTGCAGCGCGGTCCGGACCGTCATCTTCGACCCGTCGTCCTCCAGCACGGCGTTGTACTCGGAGAAGATCGCCATGCCCGGCCCGATCGCCGCCTGCGGCAGATCGACCGGCGCGATGGCGCCCTGCTGCAATTCGCGCAGGCTCGCCGGCAACTCGTTCCGCAGCCGCGCCAGGAACGCACGGCGGTCGACGCGGGGTGCATCCTCCGGGCGCGGTCGGAGAGCAAGAACGATGGAGGAGGCGAGGGCGTTGGTTCCCTGGCTCAGCATGCGGTTACCGAGCTCCGATCGCATCGGCCACGTCGCGGTGATCTGCCAGCCGGAGCGGATCATGCCCTCCAGCAAGGTCTCCCAGCCGGTCGACGCCTGGCCGTCCTTCGACGAATCCTGCTGTTTGAACGCGTAGTAGACGGTGATGGGGAAGTCCTCGTAAGCGTGCTCACGGGCGCGACGGAAGACCTCGCGGAATCCATCTTCGAAGAATTTGTGCGCGCCCTCCTTGCCGTTATGCCGGTAAGGGTTGGCCACGAGTTCCTCGGTCTTCGGCACAAGCATCGTCGAGAGGATCGACGGGTGAATGTCCTTGAGCGACCGACGAAGCCAGATATAGAAGAAGTCAGAGAGATCGGAGTAGCCGATGTTGTCGTAGTAGGGCGGGTCGGTGGAGATGAGAGCGTGCTGTGAGATATCGGCTGCAGACCGATGATAGGTATGAGTACCAGTACTTGCGGGCAGGCGATCTAAGGCCTTGGGAATGAACCGCAGAGTTGGCTCCCAGCCGCCGGCTGAATTCGATGCAAAGTTCGACTCCGCAAAGTCCCAGACCATCGGTATCGCTTGCCGTGCGAAGAGATGGCCGACCTGTTCCTTCCCCGCGTCCGGTCGCCATTGGCACAAGGCGTTCGAGTAGTTCGTGTACCGACTGACGGCGATGCCGAGGTAGGTTGAAATCGCGTCGGCATACGCGCTCGCCTGCGTCTGGCTGATGTGCTTACTGCCCTCAGGAAGATCGGCTGCGAGCGCGTCACGCAAGACCAACTCGCGGGCTTCTCCGACCAGATCGCTGAATGTCGTCAGCGCGGTGAGTTGGCGTGGCGTGAAGAGTGAGGCGAAGGTGTCGAGGCCGTATGGCGGCGTCCACACGTCCTTCGGATGGAATCCCAGTCGCTGGTTCGGTACGTCGAGCGGTGGCTCCACCTCAGCGGCCCGGCGATGTACGTCCGACGGCGGTAGATAGATTCGACGGCGAGTGCCTTCGGCGACCGTGGCTATGAGATCTGCGCCCATTCGCCTTTCGGTTCCCTGAGCTTTGATGTAGTCGGTGCTGACGGCGGTACCGCAGCGGATACAGACGCCGCCACGTTTGCCAGACATCGTCCCGTCTGTCTCCTTCGTCGGCGCCTGAGCCGGATCGTGACCGATCTCGTACAGCACGGCCTTGCCTTCGATCACGGGGACGACGTACGCCTCCTTGCCCTTCTTCTTGCCGAGCCACCACGACCTGACGAGGGGCATCGCTATCCGGCACTCGGGATTCGGGCACGTCACCGTACGCGCCCAAATCCACGCGATCACCGTCGCCTCGGTACCGTCGGGCAGGGTCGCCTTCGGATACAGATGGCCGATGCGCTTCTGGGCTTCGTCGCGCATCCACTGTCCGTAGCGGCGGACGTCTTCGGCGAGACCTGTGGCGCGGGGCCAGTCCTGGATGGTCTCGTCGGCGGCTCCGGGCCACACGGGCGGCTGTCCGGCGAACTTCGGCGGAATCTCGATCAGCGCCTTGTTGATGAGCACGGCGACGGGGTTCAGGTCTGACGCGTGAGCTTCGAGTCCGAGTCGTTGCGCTTCAAGGGGAATGGTTCCGCCGCCGGCGAACGGATCGAGGATCGGTGGGGGATTGCCGTCGGTCGACTCCATGATCTTGCGATGAGCTTCGGCGAGCAGTTGCTCGTCGTTCGAGTTCTCCCACACCACGAGTCGCTCGATCAACTCGAAGAGTCGCTTTCGCTCCGCGATCTGCTCCGCCTCGGTGGGGTACAGGTCTGGGCGCGACGCGGGGTCGTCCACCAGTTGAGAGAACAGCACAGCGCGTGCCGCGGCCAGTGGCCGGCGCGCCCACCACAGATGCAGTGTCGACGGATGTCCGTGGCGGATCGACTTCTCGCGAGCGGACTCCTCATTGATCTTCTGCAGCGGGATGCTGACCTCGATCAACTTTCGTCGCTGAACATTACTGTGTGCATCGCTGGACACGGGTACCCCTTGGTGAAGCGCATGGCGGACGAGAACGTTTCAACATAGCGCACACGACAGTGTGTATTGCAATCGGTGCGACTCGGCTGAGAATGTCGGACCTCTCGAGTATCATCGAACGTAAGTTCGACAATCGGGGGTGGAGATGAAAGTGCAGGTGAGAGAGCGTAAGGCTTCGTCTGTGACGGTGGCCGACGACGCGATCGTCATCCGGATCGAACGTCCGGACGTCCAGAACTCGCCCACCGTTGCATCCGAGGCGTCTGGGTCACGAAGCGATCGAGCGGCACTGCTCGGGTTCGCGGCGCGCGCGGACTGCTACCAGGGGCTGGTGCTGTGGCATCGATACGAGGCGCTGTACTCGCTGCTCATGGCGAAGCAATCCGAGTTGGAGTCCGATCCGTCGGCGGACGCCTACACCCGGCTCTACGACCCACTGTGCCAAGTCGCGGCGTCGTATGCGGTCGCCGCGGGTGTGCAGCACTACACGGCAGAGCGGTTCGTCGAATCCGCCGTGGCCTGCATGGAGCGGATCCCGGCCCTCGGACGGATGTTGCGCGACGGACTGATCAACTCGGCGAGTTTCCGGCGCGCGGTGGAGCAGACGGCCCTCGTCGACGATGCGGACGTCCTGGCCTTCATCGACGCGGAAGCGGCCGCGAGACTGCGCGAAGTGGGCGGTCTTTCGGCGGCGCGCGTGGAGACGATGCTCGGGGCGATCGTCGCCGAGCACGATCCCGACGCGGTGACCTTGACCCGGGAGGAGGTGCGGGCAGCCAAGCGCGTGCAGGTGAACCCGCTGACCGACACCGCCTCGGAACTCATCGTCACCGCGTCGGCCGAGGACGTGGCGATCGCCAAGGATGTACTCGATGCGGTGATCGCCGGCGTCTGCCCCAACGACCCACGCTCCAAGGGCGCCCGGCGCAGTGATGCGGCGATGGCGCGCATCAACGGCACGGACTTCGTATGCGAGTGCGGTCGAGAGGACTGCACTGCTCGACTCGCGCCGGCCGACATCGCGTCGCGGTGCGCGCGGATCGTCCTGCACGTGGTGGTTCGCAAAGAAGTGCTCGAGGGGACGTCGCAGACTGCGGCGCATCTGGACGGCCACGGACCGATCTCGGCGACACACATTCGTGAGATGGCGTCACGGCCCGACGCTGTGCGTCGCGAGCTGAACCTCGACGAGGTCATCGCGCAGGCGAGTCGGCCCGACAGCGGATACCGTCCGTCCGCGGCGCTGGATACTGCCGTCCGCGGGCTGTTCGGCACCTGCTCGTGGCCGGGTTGCGCCCGGCCCGCGTGGAAGTGCGACCTCGACCACGTATGCGAGTACGACCACGCGGATCCGTCGGCGGGCGGCGTCACCTGCATCTGCAATCTCAATGCGAAATGCCGATTCCATCACGGGTTGAAGACCCACGCGAACGGGTGGGTCGACGATCAGATCGTGGACGCCGCCGGCGTCGTCTGGACCGAAGTCACCTCACCGGAGGGGATCACCGTCCGGCAGCAGGCACTGAACATGTGGCTCCTTCCCGAACTGGGCCACCTTCAGTGCGGACACGGCTCTCCGACACGCCGAGAAGCACGACACGCCGGTGACGAACCCGAACGCTCGCTGACACGGTTGCAGGCCAAGCACCGGTACCGCATGCAGAAGCGAGCGGCGAACCGCCGGGCTCGCGAAGCCATCGCCCACGACGCCGGCGCCCCGCCGTTCTGACACCGCGAGCCGTCAATGCGGCGGGAGTGCCTTCTTCCAGGCCTTGTGCCAGTTGAGTTCGACTCCGCTCACGTCGGTGTTAGCGAGGTCGACGTCGCGGAAGTAGTCGGTGAGGTAGCGGACCTCGTCGTGATCGGGGCCGTCGGGGCTCACCGAGACCATCGCGAGCCGGTGGTTCTCACCGGTGTTCTTGCCCTGGAGCACCTGGTTGTAGGAGACGAAGAAGGTGTCGGCGCCGGCGATCCGGCCCTTGACCTCGATGTACACCGATGGTGCACGACCGCCGTCCGCAGCCGGAGCCGGAACGGAGAGGACGTCGTATCCGGGGTTGTTGTGCGGCATCTCCTCGGGCATGCGGGCCAGGGCGCACTCGGCACGCAGCACCGCGTCGACGGCCCGCCGGTCGGTGGCCGTGGTGTCGGCGGCGTGTCGGCCCACCGACTCGCCGAGCATCCCGGCGGGGACCACGAGAACCGCGGTCTCCAGCCTCGGCGGGCGTGCGGTGAGGACACGCTCGTCGGCGAGCTCGCGCAGGCGGCGCCCGAGCCTGGCCTCCAACTCGCGCGCCCGCCGCTCGAGCCGTTCCGGGCTGAGGCGCCGCCCGCGCGTGGTCTTGCCGGCCGCCGATTCTTCACGCCGGCGTGCGACTTCGGAGTCCAGGTAGTTGATCTGCTCGATCAGCCGTGTGCGCACCGCTCTCTCGGTCCGCTCGACGTCGGGGACCACGCGGTCGCGGACCTCGCTCAGGTGACGGGGCACCGCGGTGGACGCGGCCCACGACAATGCCTGGTCCGTCAGTGAACGGCCGACGAACGAGTCTAGCCCGCGGATCGGCGCGCCCTCCGGGATCGGCTGCAGGTCGAGATGCGGCGCCGGACCGGCATCGGCGACGGACCCGTCGGCGTCGATCGAGACGAACGCGAATCTCTTGCTGACCACGGTCCCGGAGCCGTCGACGATCTCGGAGGTCAGGGCGAAGATCGCGCGCGGGGCGGTGCCGGGATCGGTCGGGTCGAGCAGTGTGGCGCCCGCGGCGAGGACGTCGGCACTCCCGTCCAGGACGGAGTCGATCACGGCGTCGAGCAGCGGGTGCCCGGGTGCCAGGAGGTCGGCGCGCACGGCGCCCGACGACACCGCTGACGGCTCGAACGTGACGCGCTCGTACGCCCTCGTCACCGGCCGCCCCGCGTGCTCCCGGCGGATGTCTCGATGACGCAGCGGCGCCGGAACATTCGAGATCTGGAACCGGTGGCGCTCCCGCTTCGACAGCCGACCGCCGAGCGCGGTGAACGCATCGGTGAAGAACTGCGCGATGTAGTGCGGCTGCAACCTGCGCGCGGTCGCCTCGTCCATCTCGCGGCGCAGACGCGCCATCTCGAGCGGATCGAGCGTCTCGCGGGCGAGTGCGCGCTCGGTGACTAGCGTGTCGCAGCCGGAAGCCACCTCGGCGTCGACAATGCGCTCGATCTCGTCGATCCGCGCGGGATCGTCGCCGTAGAGCACCGCATCCCACAGCAGGTCGCGCAGCGGCCGGCCGGCGAACGCTTCGTCGCCGAGAACGTCGAACAGCTTGCCGCCGTAGGCTGAACGCTGCTGCTCCATCTTCTCGAGCAGACGCGTGTAGACCTGACCTTCGCGAGTCTGGGCGGCCACGATGTTCCACAGGCGGCACACGTTCTTCTGCCCGATGCGGTGAATGCGGCCGAAGCGCTGCTCGAGCCGGTTCGGATTCCACGGGNTAGTTGACCATCAGGTGCGCGGCCTGCAGATTGAGCCCCTCGCCGGCGGCGTCGGTGGCCACCAGCACCAGCCGCGACGGCTCGTTGGTGAACTGCTCCCGGATCGCGACGCGCTCGCCGCGCCGCGTGCCGCCGTGAATCGTCAGCACCGCGTCGTCGGAACCGAGCACATTGCGGATCTGCGCGGTGAGGTAGTCGAGCGTGTCCTTGTGCTCGGTGAACACGATCAGCTTGCGCGGACGACCGTCCTTGCCGCGCAACAGTTCTCGATCGGTCAGCAGTGAACGCAGCTCCGACCACTTCCGGTCGATGCCGCGGTCGCGCACACGGGTCGCCAGCGCCACGAGGTCTTCCAGGATCGCGATCTCGGTGTCGAGTTCGGCGACGGTGCGTGCGGCGGTCGCCGCGTCGACCACTTCCTCCTCGATGCGCTCGTACTCCTCGGCGCTGTATTCGTCGGGATCGTCGAAGGCGTCGGCGGGCGGCAGCGGCATCCGATCGTCGACGGGGATCCGGCCGGCGATCAGGTCGGCACGACGCGAGGCGAGCCGATCGCGGCGACGCTGCAGACTTCGCAGCACCGCGTGGGTGCTCGACGCGAGCCGGCGCTGGAGGACGGTGAGCGCGAACCCGACGGTGCGGCGTTTGGGGGAGTCGGGCGAACTCTCCGCACGGTTCATCTCCACGCGCACGTACTGCGTGACGGCCTCGTACAGCTCCGCCTCCCCGTCGGAGAGCTCGTAGGGAACGGTTTCGGCGATCCGTTCGGGGAACAGCGGCCTGCCCTCGAAGGTGAGCAGTTCCTCCTTGACCATCCGTCGCATGAGGCCGGAGGTGTCGGCGACCGCGTCCGACTGCGGGCGGCCGGCGAATCGGTCCTCGTCGAGAAGGGAGAGGAACAGTTGGAAGTTGTCGTCGTTGCCGGCGTGCGGCGTCGCCGTCATCAGAAGCAGGTTGCGTGCCACGCCGCCGAGGACGCGGCCGAGCTTGAACCGCTCGGTCTCCCGGACCTCGCCGTCCCAGCCCTGCCATGACGCGGACATGCGATGCGCCTCGTCGACCACCACCAGATCCCACTCGCTCGCCTCGAGGTGACCGATCAGGTCGGGGTCGCGGGCGAGCTGATCCATGCGGGCGATCATGAACGGGTGGGCCGGGAACGGGTCGCCGCTGGGGCTGGCGTTGATCAGATCCCGGGTCAGGAGAGTGGCTGTGAGGCCGAACTTCTCCGACAGTTCGTCCTGCCACTGTTCCACCAGCCCGCCCGGCGCGACGATCAGCAGCCGCGCGAGATCGCCCCGGAGCAGCAGTTCCTTGGCGTACAGCCCCGCCATCACCGTCTTGCCCGCGCCGGGATCGTCGGCCAGCAGGAAGCGCAGGGGAGTGCGCGGCAGCAGTTCCCCGTACACCGCGCGGATCTGGTGCGGCAGGGGAGAGATGTCGCTGGTTCCGACCGCCGCCATCGGGTCGTGGGCGCCGGTCATCGCGATGCGCAGCGCCTCCGTCGCGAGGCGGAACGTCCGCGGGTCGGCGTCGAAGGTCCACGAGCGCTCGACATCGTCCTCGACGACGATGTCAGCGATGTCGTCGGCGAACAGCATCTCCTCGCGGACGCCCAGTCGGTCGTCGCGGACGACCACCGTGGCCGCCGAATCTCCGCTCGGGATCACCGCGACGAGGTGGACCGGCTCGCGCCAGCGGCCCGACAAGCGCTGCCCGGGACGCAGATCGGTGAGGGATCGCAGATTCATGTGCACACCATAGTGGGCGCATCGGACAGTTCCCGCGTCGCGGTGGTGCTACTTGCGGTGGTGTTACTTGCGGTGGTGCTACTTACGTCCGAACCAGCGCCGCTTCCTCGGCTGCGCCGGCTCGTCGGCGAGTTCGGGTTCCGGGAAGTCCTCTCCGACGAACTCCAGCGACAGGACGGTCTTGTCCGCGTCGACCTGCGACGGCGCGTGGTGCGCGACGATCTCGGCGGCCTCCGTGGCGCCCAGCGTGTCGCCGTCGCCGATCACCGGGCCGTTCTCGAGAAGGTAGATCGCGGTGTTGACGATGCGGCCGAAGGTGTCCTCGGCGGACTCGTGCGACTGCACGATCTCGACGTCGGGCAGCCCGAGCATGTCGAGTCCGCGCGTATGTCCGGTCATGATGCCGTCGGGTCGCGGCGCGACGTTCAGGGCCACCCACGCCGGGAGCATCGGATCGGGGAGCGTCTCGATCGCCAGGTCGCGGAACAGCGGAGGCAGGATCACGTGATTCGCGCTGCCGAAGTACACGGCGACGATCGACTCCGACAGCGCCACCGCGGCAGCGATGACCTTCGACAGCAGGACCGCATCGGCGATCGCCTCGACATGGTTCGTCTCATGCCCCGGCCGGACGACGGTGACGATGGTGTGCGCCGAGTAGTCGGCGGGCGCCGGAGTGTGATCGGGCCACAGCCGGCTGTACTGGGCGATCTCGGCGAGGTCGTCGCCCACCGGTGCCGCGATCCCCATCAGGAAGATCTGCCGGTCGCCGTACGACAACGCCAGGGGCGAGTCGGCGTCGTCGGCCGCCCCCGACCCGGCAGCAGCGTCGCCGACGCTCAGCAGATCGGCGTCCAGGTCCGGGAAGTCGTTGAGCATCTGTGCGGCGAGGCGCTCGGCGGAGAGTGCGGGATCGAGTCGGCTCTGGAACAGCATCGCGAGGCTGGGCACTGGAGTCCGGTCCTTTGCAGTGGGGTTCGAGGGGCGGTCCGGCCGAAGCGGAACGCCGTCAATCCTGCCAGAACCGGGAACGACGAAGCCCGCCGGGATCCGGCGGGCTTCGTCTGCGTGGTGCGCGATACAAGGATTGAACT
>NZ_KQ969312.1:0-22039 GCF_001578675.1 Gordonia sp. QH-12 | reverse complement strand
GAAGGAATTGTCAGACACGCCCTAGAGGCGGGCTTGCGGCCGCCTCGCTCAGCGAGCGGCCAGACCCAACGCGATGCCGTCCAGGATGTCGTGCTCCGAGACCACCATCTCGGTGATGGCGGCACGGTCGGCCAACTGTCGAGCCAGCTCACGGGTCACGAGCGCGCCGCCGCCGATGACGTCGGCACGCCCCGGATGCATCGGTCCGAGCGCCAGCCGCTCCTCGCGTGTCATCGCGACGATGCGTCCGCAGAGAACGTGAAGTTCCGCCAGCGGGATCCGCGAGTGGTGGATCACCTCGGGGTCGTACTCGGTGAGACCGGCGTGAAGAGCCGCGAACGTCGTCAACGTTCCGGCGACCCCCACCCACGTGCGCGCGGGGCCGACATCGACCGCGGCGAACGCCTTTGAGAGTTCCTCCGCCGCGATCGCCGCGGCACGGGCGCGCTCGTCCAGGGTCGGCGGATCGGACGCGAGTGCTCGTTCGGTGAGTCGCACGCAGCCGATGTCGGCGGAGTATGCGCCGGCCACGACCGCCTGCCCTCGCGACACCGAGCCGACGACGACTTCGGTGCTGCCCCCGCCGAGGTCGGTGACCACGAAGGGTCCGTCCGCCGGGTCCAGACCGCCGACGGCGCCCCGGAACGACAGCCGTGCCTCCTCGTCACCGGAGATCACTTCGGCCACCGCGCCCTCCTGCACCTTGCCGAGCAGTTCGGCCGTCATCGCGAAGAACTCGTCGCGGTTGCCCGCGTCCCGTGTCGCGGACGTCGCGACCATGCGGACTCGCTCCACCCCGGCCGCGACCATCGCCTCGACGTAGCCCGCCAGCGCCGCGCGGGTGCGCTCGATCGCCTCGTCGGCGAACTGGCCGGTCGCGTCGACGCCCTGCCCCAACCGCACCACCAGCATGTCGCGCCGGACGTCGGAGAGCGCTCCGTTCTCGTCGACGTCGGCGATCAGCAGCCGGATCGAGTTGGTGCCGCAGTCGACGGCGGCCACCCGGGTCACGCGCCGGCCTCGTCGGAATCCGGTGCGTGCAACGGCCAGTCGGCGGGCACGGCGATGCCGCGGAGCTTCTCGATGTCGGCGAGCAGTGCGACGGCCTCGTCGCCCAGCGGGTTGACGCCCGGCCCCTTGGCCAGTGAATGCGCCACCAGCACGTGCAGGCACTTCACCCGATCGGGCATGCCGCCGCCGGCGAAGTCGGTGCCGAGCGATTCGATCGCGTCACGCTCGGCGAGGTAGCTCTCGTACGCCGCGCGGTAACCGGCAGCGAGGTCGGCGTCCTCGGCCAGCCGCGAGGTCATCTCGCGCATCACGCCACCCGACTCCAGACGGCTGCAGGCCCCCGTCAACCGCGGGTCGGTCAGATAGTAGAGCGTCGGAAAGGGGGTGCCGTCGGGCAACCGGGGTGCCGTCTTCACGACCGCGGGCTGACCGTCCGGAGTGCGGTAACTGATCTCCAGCACCCCGCGCGGCTCACGTCCCAACTGCTTCGCGACCAGTTGCAGGTCGGCTTCGGTGATGCTCACTTACCCTCGGGTCTCCGGCGGCGTCGACACCGCATCCATCAGATTCTCGTACCACGGCGTGGCTTTGCGTTGACGCTCCGCAGCCTGCTCCGCCTCTTGCTGCTGGCGCGTCGGGTTGATGATGACGATCGGCTTCTCGCCCTTCGGCACGTACTGCAGACGCTGCCGCGCCTGCGCCTCGATGTACGCCGGATCGCTCTGCTGCGCCAGCTTGTCCTTGTACTGCTGAGTCTCCCGCCGCAGCTGCGCATTCGACTCCTGCAGCTGGTTGAACTCGTTGCGCTGGGCGATGTAGGTCCGCACCGGGACGGCGAGCGTCAGCATCAGGAAGATCGCCATGCCGACCGCGATGCCGACTGTCGTCACGCTGACGCCGCGACGCTGCGCGAACAGGACGAGCCGGGACGGCGACGCCGGGAGGTCCCCGGACGCATTGCCGCGAGGACGCTCCGAGGTGCGACGACGGCGAGCGCCGGCATGGGAGGCGCCTACCGACGCGCCGCCGAGATCAGCACGCGGATCGCCGTCACCGGCCGACTCGCGGGGCGCGGTCGGCTGGGGCGGAACAGCAGAGTCGCGAGACCGGGTGCGCCGCTGGTCGGGACGCGATCGACGCGACGAACTCGCCGGCCGATCGGATCGCCCGCGACTGCTGCGCCGGCGGGCGGCGCCACCGCTCCCCCCGCTCCCGGTCTCGCCTTCTGCCATACCTACTAGCTAATCACGCACCGAACGAAAAGCGCGGGAACGCCAGGTCACCGGCGTAGCGCGCGGCGTCGCCGAGGCCCTCTTCGATACGCAGCAACTGGTTGTACTTGGCGACGCGCTCGCTGCGTGCCGGCGCACCGGTCTTGATCTGGCCCGAGCTGCACGCGACCGCCAGATCGGCGATGGTGGTGTCCTCGGTCTCGCCCGATCGGTGGCTCATCATGGTCTTGTAGCCGCTGTTGTGCGCCAGCGCGACCGCGTCGAGAGTCTCGGTGAGCGTGCCGATCTGGTTGACCTTCACCAGGAGTGCGTTGGCGATCCCCTTGCTGATGCCCTCTTCGAGGCGCTCCGGGTTGGTGACGAACAGATCGTCGCCCACCAGCTGCACCTTGTCGCCGATGGACTCGGTGAGCGACGCCCATCCGGTCCAGTCGTCCTCGGCGAGGCCGTCTTCGATGGACACGATCGGGAAGTCGGTGACCAGCTTCTCGTAGAACGAGATCATCTCGTCGGCGGACTGCGCCTTGCCCTGGAACTGGTAGGCACCGTCGCGGTAGAACTCGGTCGACGCCGAGTCGAGCGCGATGACGATGTCGCTGCCGAACTTGTAACCGGCCTTCTCGACGGCCTCGGCGATCACGCTGATCGCGGCCTCGGTGTTGGGCAGATCCGGAGCGAAGCCGCCCTCGTCGCCCAGCGCCGTGCTCATGCCCTGCTTGTGCAGGACCGACTTGAGCGAGTGGTACACCTCGGCACCCCAGCGGAGCGACTCGGCGAACGTGGCCGCACCCGTCGGCGCGATCATGAACTCCTGGAAGTCGATGCCGTTGTCGGCGTGCGCACCGCCGTTGATGATGTTCATCATCGGGACCGGCAGGATGTGAGCGTTCGGCCCGCCGACGTAGCGGAACAGCGGCAGACCGGCCGACTCGGCCGCGGCCTTGGCGACCGCCAGCGACACGCCGAGCAGAGCGTTGGCGCCGAGGCGCGACTTGTCGGGGGTGCCGTCCAGATCGACGAGGGTCTGGTCGAGGACACGCTGATCGTCGGCCTCGATACCGATGACCTCGGGGGCGATATCGCCCAGGACTGCCTCGACGGCCTTCTTGACGCCCTTGCCGAGGTAGCGGTCGCCACCATCGCGCAGCTCGACGGCCTCGTGCTCACCGGTCGAGGCACCCGAGGGAACCGCTGCCCGCGAGAAGGTGCCGTCGTCCAGGACGACCTCGACCTCGACGGTCGGGTTGCCGCGGGAGTCGAGGATCTCGCGCGCGCCTACCTGCTCGATAATTGCCACTTGTCAGCCCCAATTCGATGTTCGATGTCGTCGGGTCGGCGGAGACGCCGACAGATTCCGAGGTCCAGGATAAACGCAGATCAGTAGCGGATGTTCACGGAGTAGGCGTTCGCGTAGTTGCGCACCTTCAACACGTACTCGTCGTGATTGTTGTAGGCGTGCACGGCCGCTTCCCAGCCTTCGGGCGTGGTCATGTCGCCGCCCGCGTACACGCAGAGATACCGCGCCGCCGACAGCGCCGCGTCGTCGATGTTGTCCGGGTCGGCCGCGCCGTCGCCATTCGCGTCCACTCCGTAGCGCATCCACGTCTCGGGAATGAACTGGAACGGTCCCATCGCGCGGTCGTAGGTCGTGTCTCCGTCGAGCCGCCCTTTGTCTGTGTCACGGATCACCCGGTTGCCCTTGGTGCCGTCGAGAGCGGGACCGCGGATCTCCGGGCGCACGTCGCCGTTGGGTGCGACGGTGGCGCCCCCGTGCCTGCCGTGCTTGGTCTCCACCGCGGCGATCCCGGCAAGCGTGGTCCAGCCGATCCCGCACTCGGGATGCTGTTGACGCTGGATTTCGGCGGCGTTGCCGTACGCCTCCAGAGCGGTCAGCGGAATGGCCGTCGCATCGGAGATGGGTGTGGCCCACTCACGCATCTTGTCCGCGGTGCGGCCGGGCGAGTTGATGTCGATGTAGGGCTGCTGGGTTCCGACCCCGGGCGGCAGCCCGTCGGGGATGTCCGGACGGTCCCACGGCATCCGGATCCCGCACGACGACAGCGAGACCGCGACGGCGACCGCGATGGGAGCGACCCACCACCGGCGCCGATTGGTCGTCACCGATCGCACAACTCGGGTCACAGGTCCTCATCTCTCGTCACTGCACTGGATCTCTCGTCACTGCACTCGATCGCACCGGCTCGCCGGAACGGCCGGGGTCACGGCGCGCACAAGCCTCGCACACCACCAGACCAACTCCGAAAACGCCGCGGGAGTTCCCGCCGCTGATCCGGTTTACGCATTTCCGGCGTCGATGCAGCTAGAGGACGAATCCGATTAGGAGAGGCTCACCCAACGTGGGTTATCCTTACCGGGTTGTCCGGCCAACCTGACCGGCGGCGCACGGCGGAAGGAAAAGACGGTGACGATGCTCATCGCACAGGGCGCCCCCTCGGTGGTGACCCAGATGGTCGGGAGCGGTCTGATCGGTGTGCGCGAGGGGCTGGAAGCCGGGATCGTCGTCATGGTCCTCATCGCTTTCGCGGTGAAGTCCGAACGCCGCGACTCGCTCAAGTGGATCTGGCTCGGCGTCGCCGCGGCGCTCACGATGATGATCGCGACGTTCCTCATCATTCAGTTCGGTTCGTCGACGATCTCCTCCCTGGGCGCCGAGCTGCTCGCAGGGATCGCGTCCCTGGTCGCCGTCGCCATCGTCACGTTCATGGTTCTGTGGATGCGCAAAGCCGCCGCACATATATCGGGCGATCTGAAGTCGGGGCTGACCAACGCTCTGGCGGTCGGCGGCGCCGCTGTCTTCGGACTGGCCTTCCTGGCCGTCGGACGCGAGGGCTTCGAGACCGCCTTGCTGATGGTCGGGTATGCCGAGAGCGTCTCCGGCGGGGTGTGGCCGCTTGTGGGTCTGTTGCTCGGCATGCTCGTCGCGGTGGTGCTGACGTGGCTGTTGTACAAGGGCGCCATCGCGATCGACTTCGCCAGATTCTTCACCTACACCGGCTACTTCCTGATCGTCGTCGCCGCGGGCATCCTCGCCTACGGTGTCGGTGCGCTTCAGGTGTACGGCTGGCTGCCCGGCCTCGGCGAAATCGCCTTCGACATCTCGTCCTGGTACGACCAGAGCGCCTGGTACGGCGTGATCCTGGCCGGCATCTTCAACTTCCGTCCGGAGCCCACCGTCCTGCAGGTGATCGCCTGGGCCGGATACATCGTCATCGTGGGCGGGCTGTTCTACGCCCGCGGACGGTCGTCGACGCGCAGATCCGAGGCTGCCCCCGCCACGCTGGAAGAGGCCTCATAAGCCGCATCGCCCGGGCGCACTCCCGTCCTCCCCACCACGCCGACTCCGACTCACCGCGTGGACACCGTGAAAGGAACACCATGGTCAAGCTCTCCCCCGTTCTGCGGAACGTCGTCGTGCTCGGCGCTGTGGCCGCCACGCCCCTGGCACTGGCCGCATGCGAGGCGAAATCGTCCGGCGACGGCGCGGTGACTGTGACCTCGTCCAACGACGGCTGCGAACTGTCGACCACCGATCTGCAGACCGGCACCGCGAACTTCGAGATCAGCAACGCCGGATCCAAGGTCACCGAGTTCTACGTCTACGGCAAGAACAATCGCGTCCTCGCCGAGGTGGAGAACATCGGTCCGGGCCTCAAGGGCAAGCTCAGCGTGGAGTTCAGCGAGCCGGGGACCTACACCGTCGCGTGCAAACCGGGCATGGTCGGAACCGGCATCCGACAGAAGATCGAAGTGACCGGCGAGACCAAGCAGAAGAGCCAGGCTCCGGCCGATGTCGAGGCCGCCAAGCAGCGCTACCTCGAGTACGTCCGGGGCCAGCTCAACGGATTGGTCGCACAGGTGCAGACCTTCACCGGCGACGTCAAGAGCGGCGATCTGGATGCGGCTCGCAACGGCTTCGGCCTGGTCCGCACGTTCTACGAGCGCATCGAGCCGGTCGCCGAGTCGTTCCCCGACCTCGACCCCAAGATCGACATGCGCTGGGACGACACCGAGGACGGCAAGCAGGAGTTCACCGGATTCCACCGCATCGAGCGCTTCCTCTTCCCTCCGAAGGCCGATGAGGTCGGCGAAGCCGAGGGTCAGGTGGCGCCCGCGGACGCCGCCGCCGCGAAGACCGCCGATTCCAAGGCCGCCATCGACAAGGCCGCCGATCAGCTCCTGACCGACGTGACACAACTGCGCGACGAGGTCTCCGCCCCCGGTTTCGAGTTCGAGACGCAGATGTTCGTCCACGGCCCGCAGGCGCTGATCGACGAGATCGCCAAGACAAAGGTGGCCGGCGAGGAGGATCGCTACAGCCACACCGACCTGTGGGACATCGCCGCCAACATCGACGGCTCCGAGACGCTGATCGCGGAACTGCAGCCGATGATCTCGGCGCGCGACCCGAAGCTGATGGACAAGATCACCGCTCAGTTCGCCGACGTCCGGTCGTTCATCGACCAGTTCCGCGAGGGCGACGGCCACGCCTCGTACGACAAGGTGTCGCCGGCACAGCGCAAGGAGTTGTCGGACAAGGTGGACGCCCTCTCGGCGACTCTGTCGCAGGTGCCCGGCCTGGTTCTGCAGAAGTGAGCGGGAATACGAAGTGAGTGACAGCGAAGCGCAGCCGACCGGAGACCCTGAGGCTGGTCGAGTGCCCGATGCGAGCGAAGCGAGCAACGGGCGTATCGAGACCCCCGCACCCGACGCACCCAAGCCCGGTGTGTCCCGCCGCACCGTGCTCGGTGCCGCGGGGGTCGGCATCGCAGCCGGTCTCGCCGGCGGAGCCGCGATCGGCGCGACCGTCGGAGGTCGTGGCGACTCCGAGCCCGACCGCGTCGTCGCATTCCGCGGCGAGAGGCAGGCCGGCATCGTCACCGAGGCTCAGGACCGCCTGCACTTCGCCGCCTTCGACGTCATCACCGACTCGCGTGAAGCGCTGGTCGACATGTTGAAGAAGTGGACTGTCGCGGCCGAGCGGATGACGCGCGGTGAGGAGACCGTTCCCGGCGGTGCCACCGGCATGGGCGAGTATCACCCGCCCGCCGACACCGGCGAGGCACTGGGCCTGTCGCCCGCACACCTCACCCTCACCATCGGCTTCGGCCCCGGACTGTTCGGGCCGAGCGCCTCCGACCCCGGCCGCAAGGACCGGTTCGGCATCGCCGACCGCAAGCCCGCGGCCCTCGCCGACCTGCCGGCGTTCGCGCAGGAGAAGATCGAGCCCTCGCGCTCGTTCGGCGACATCTGCATCCAGGCGTGCGCCGACGATCCGCAGGTCGCGGTCCATGCCGTCCGCAACCTCGCGCGTATCGGCGTCGGCGTCGTCTCCGTCCGGTGGTCGCAGCTCGGTTTCGGTCGCACGTCGTCCACGACCCGCTCGCAGGAGACGCCGCGCAACATGTTCGGTTTCAAGGACGGCACCGCCAACATCCGGGCCGAGGACACCGAGACCCTCGATAAATGGGTGTGGGTGGCTCCCGGCGACAACCCGCCGGCGGCACAGTGGATGACCGGCGGCACCTATCTCGTCGCACGGCGCATCCGGATGGACATCGAACCCTGGGACCGAGCGAATCTGAAGGAGCAGGAGGACATCATCGGCCGGACCAAGCAGTCCGGCGCGCCGCTCAGCGGCGAGGACGAGTTCGACGAGCCCGATTTCCAGATCACCTCATACGGCACGCCGATCATTCCGCTGACCTCCCACGTCCGTCTCGCTCACCCCGACATGAACAACGGTGCGCAGATCCTGCGGCGCGGATACAACTTCACCGACGGCTCGGACGGTTTCGGCCATCTCGACGCGGGACTCTTCTTCGTCGCCTTCAACCGCGACAGCTTCAAGCAGTTCGTGCCGATGCAGCACCAGTTGTCACGCAAGGACGCGATGACCGAATATCTGATACCGAACGGTTCGGCGATCTTCGCCGTCCCGCCGGGGCTGCGTCCCGGTGAATACTGGGGACAACGTCTGTTCGAGAAGTAGCAGCGTCCCCTGACAATCGTAAGGACCTCACCGCCGTGCCCACGACCATGGACCGGATCAGATCACTCGGAACCGCGTACACGCGCGTCCGTCGGACGTCTCGATTCGGCTGGGTGCTGCGGTACCTCACCATCGCGGTCGGCTTTCTGGTCACCGCCGCCGGGGTCATCACGATCCCGTATCCGGGGCCCGGATGGGCCATCGTCTTCCTCGGACTGCTCATTCTGTCGCAGGAACTGGAATGGGCGGCACGCCTGCGCAAGTGGATCATGTCCAGACTCAACTCGATGTACTCCGATTACATCGACGGCAATCGGCTGGCGCAGTTCGCGCTCGCCGTCGGTACGTGCGCCGTCGTCTTGCTGACACTGTGGGTGACGGGGGCACTCGACTTGGCGCAGGGCTGGGTCGGCCTCGACTACGGCTGGCTCGACTCGCCGCTGGGCTGACGGGTTGAGCTGACGGGTTGCGCTCACGGGTTGAGCCGCCGGTCGTGTGATCGATCGACGCCTCGCCCGGCCGGGCGACTTCGATCATCGGTGGCCGTCCCGGGTGCGAGGATCGACGGGTGAACGAGACCTCACCCGCCGCCGGCCGATCGACCTCCAGGCTCCGCGCCGTGGTCAGCGCACTCATGATCGTCGTCGCCTTGATCCTCGCGCCCGTCGCCTCCGTCGGGACATGGGTACGCCTGCAGCTCGTCGACAGCGACCAGTTCGTCGCGACCTTCGCCCCGCTCGCGGACGATCCGGCGGTCCAGAACTTCGTCGCCGACCAGATCACCGATCAGATCAACCAGCAGGTCGATTTCGAGCAGATCATCGGTCAGGCCTTCGACGGAATCTCCGAGTCCGGACTTCCGCCGCGGGCCACTGCTGCCATCTCGTCTCTCCGGGGGCCCGCCGTCGCCGGCATCCAGTCGCTCGTCGCGTCGACGGCGCAGCGGCTCGTGGCCTCCGATCAGTTCGCCGATCTCTGGGCGCAGAGTCTGCGCGTCACCCACAGGCAGGCCACGGCGCTGCTCAAGGATCAGCCCGACGCGGCGCTGGCGCTCTCCGACAGCGGCACCCTGAGCCTGCAGCTCGCCCCGCTGGTCGACGCGGTGAAGCAGCGTCTATCCGCCCGCGGCCTCGACTTCGTGAACCGGATCCCGGTGACGAACCGATCAGTCACGATCCTCCACTCGGACTCGTTGGGTCTGGCGCGCGTCTCGTACCGGGTGGCCGTGATCGGCGGACTCTGGCTGTCGTGGGTGGCGGTCGGACTGCTCGTCGGCGGGATCCTGGTAGCCAACCGCCGGCGACGGGCGACGGTCGCGTCGTCGTTGGCCGCGGCCGTCATCTTCGCACTGATGTCGATTGGCGTCTGGATCGGTGGAAACGTCTTCGTCTTCTCGATGAGCCCGAATCCGTTGCCGAGCGCTGTCGCGCACGCGATCTTCGACCAGGTGACCGCGATGATGGCGTCGACGCTGCGGGCCCTCACCTTCCTCGGGCTGCTGATCGCGGTGGTCGGCTGGTTCGCCGGCCCGGCGCGGCCCGCCCGCGCCGTGCGGTCGGTCCTCGACTCGGGGTTCACTGGTCTGCGTGGCGCGCTGGACCGCGCCGGCGGCGACACCCGTGGCTTCGGCCGAGCCGTCGACAAGTACCGCGCCGTGATCTACTGGATCGCCCTCGCACTCGGCATGGCCGCCTTGTTCGCCTCGCGGCCGGTGACATTCACCGCGATGGCCTGGCTGGTAGTCGCGCTGGTCGTCGTGGCAGTGGGTGTCGAGGTGGTCCGGAGACCGGAGGTGGGTGAGGGCGGCGTCACGTCTGAGCCCAGTGACAATACATAAGAAGCTAAGAAGCGAGGCAGAGGCACTACTTCGAGCGGAGTTCACCCACGAACTCAACGAGCTGGTTGAAAGCATCTCGGGTCAACTGGATCTTCTGACTAGGCTTCCGGTCCGAGATTCGTTCGGGCGACCCGAATGTCGTCAACTGAATTAACGATTCGCCGTCTTCCGCACGGACGATCGCCACCTCGCATTCAACCTCAGTTGGGTCAAGGCGAGTTACATCGGGCACTTCAATAAGAGAGCGAACTATAGCCACCGATCGATAGTCGCACAGGTACTGCCCCCGTCAACGACTAGCCAGGCCGGAGAGAAACGGGGCCGCCTACTCCCGCTCTGCCTCCCCCTCGGCGCTCCACTTCTCCACCACGACCATGCCGGGGACCTTCGGGACCTTCAGATCCTTGACCTTGTGAGTCTTGCCCTTCTTGTTCCGAGCGATCGGGTCTTCGTCGACGACCAGTTCCTCGTAATCCTCGTCAGCAGGGTCCTCAGCGGTGTCCTCGATGCCGGCTTCCTCGACGTCCGCGCCGGAGTCTGCGTCCGCGTCGGGCTCCGCCGATTCCTCGACATACGTCATTCCCAGGTACTTGCGCCACGTGTTGTCGTCCCGGGGCACCACACCGTCCTCGGCGGCGGCGCCCTCGGCGGTACGGACCTGGTTCATCAATGCGATCGCGCGACGACGGAGGTCGTCCTCGACGCTGCCGACGGCATGCTTGCGGAAGGGGATATCGACTCGATAGAGCGAGGGGCTCACGGCCGCGACGGGGAAACCTGCGCCGGCGAGACGCTCGAACACCTTCTGCACCAAGGCCAGCGCCGGCTGGGTGGTGACGATGCCGTCGAGCACACTGCCGCGTTCGCGCTCGGCGGCTTTCGCCGCCTCCCACTCGTTGATCTGACGATGCAGATCGGCGTGCTCACCGCCCAGAACGCCGGGTGTTCGATTCGACACTTTGTCGATGAAGCTCTGCGCCACGTCGTCGATGTCGAACGCCCCGACCGCCGAATCAGCGGCGATGCGCGCGTGGAACAGCACTTGCAGGAGGAGATCGCCGAGCTCAGAGCAGAGTTCCTCGGACGTACCGTGGTCGATCGAGTCGAGCAGCTCGTACACCTCTTCGAGAAGGTACTTGCGCAGCGAGTCGTGCGTCTGCAACCGCTCCCACGGGCCCATGCGACGAAGCCGGTCCATCAGCTCGACAGCCCGCAGCAGCTTGCCGCCCGGGAGATTACTGCCTTCGATGACCGGCTCGCCCCACTTCAACCGCTCGACGACAGCCGGATGATCACGATCAGAACTCACCAGGGTCTTAGTACCGTCGTCCTCGACCAGACCGACGAGCTCGTACGACGGCAACTGCCACAACAGCGACGGGTGCACCTCTTCGGTGACGGCCACGGTCTCCGCGAGCAGCGCCACCGCACCGGCAGGAACGAGATCGGGTCGCGACGCGTCGAGCAGGACCACGGTCATGGAAGCTCCTCCTCGCAAATCAGTGTCAACCTCGACATTAACGCGTCACAAGGCTTCGCTCCGGTCACACGCGCGGGAAGGAATCGTGTCGCGCATTACTGCCGGGATGGCGGCCTGACACCGAGCCATCCTCACTGCCGTCTTCACTCGGCACGCCCCTGATCTCCGTCAGTACTGCCCGCAATGCCGGGTCGGCCTCCGCGCTGTGCCTCCACACGGTATGGACCTCACGCCGCGGCGCATTCTGCAACTCGCGCACCGCCACCCCCTCCGGCACGCGAGGCCGGGCGAGGCGCGGGATCAGCGCGACCACGTCGCCCGCCTCGACCAACGCCATCTGCGTGCCGAAGTCGTCCACCGAGTGGATCACGTCCGGCTGCTGCTCCGACTCGGCGAACAACCGCTCGAACCACCGATGACAGACCGTGCCGACGGGACTGGTCACCCATCCGCAGTCGCGGAGCTCGGCCCGCCGGATCGGCCGGTCGGCCTCAGCCAGCGGATGCCCCAGCGGCACCGCGAGGTCGCCGATGTCGGTGTGCAGATGCGACCGCTCCAGCCCCGCCGGCACCGCGACCGTCACGCCGTCGGCGTCGTGAACCATCGCGAGATCGGCGTTGCCCGACTCGACCGCGTACACGGCGGGCACCGGATCGAGTTCCGTCACCTCGACTCGCACCTCCGGATGGAGGCGTCGCACACGCTTCAATGCGGGCGCGACGATGCCGCGGACACCGGTCGAGAACGCTGCGATCCTCACCACACCGCGCGGCGAACCGGCATCCACCGACCGTGCCGCCGCCACCGACTTCTCAAGCGCGTTCAGCACTTCCGGCGCGGTCTCGACGAGCGCATGTGCGGCCGGAGTCAGCACCACCCGGCGCCCGGCCGGCGCCACCAGACGCACCCCGACCTGCGACTCGAGCCTCTTGATCTGCTGAGAGATGGCCGAGGGCGTGAACCCGAGCTCGTCGGCGGCCCGCGCCATCGTCCCCAAATCGGCGACGGCCCGCAGAGCTCTCAATGCTCCGACATCGATCATGAAGTACTCCTAACGATTACTCACGATAACTCCTCGCTTGTGGTGAACTATTTCCGTGGCGACGATGAATGCATGACTTCGACCTCGCATCCCGCGCGCGCGATCTTCGGATCGAACCTCGTCGCCATGCCGACGCCGATGAACCCCGACGGCTCGCTCGACGAGGTCGGCATCGGCGCGGTGGCGAAGCACCTCGTCGACACCGGCTGCGACGGGATCGTGGTGGCCGGCACCACCGGGGAGGCTCCGACCCTCGAACTCGTCGAATTGCTTCGCGTACTGGAACTGGTCCGCGCCGCGGCGGGTTCGGCGACCCGCCTCGTCGTCGGCGTGGGCACCAATCACACGGCTAAGAGCGTCCAGACCGCCAGAGCAGTCGCCGCGGCAGGCGCCGCCGACGCTCTGCTGGTCGTGACGCCCTACTACTCGAAGCCGCCTCAGGCCGGAGTGATCGCTCACACGGTGGCGATCGCCGACGCCACCGAACTCCCGGTGATGCTCTACGACATCCCCGGCCGCACCGGCCTCGCTCTCACCCGGGAGACGCTCGTCGAACTCTCGCACCACCCGCGCATCGCCGCGGTGAAGGATGCGAAGGGGGATCTGTTCGAGGTGATGTCGGTGATGGCCGAGACCGGGATGGCGTACTACTGCGGCATCGACGAGCTGAACCTGCCGTACCTGGCGGCCGGAGCCTCGGGTCTGGTCAGCGTGATGGGAGTGGTCGGCGCAGACCGCAACAGGGACCTCATCACGGCGATCGATGCTGGCGATCTGCCGCGGGCCCGCGCGATCAATGACGCCGTCCGTCCCCTGACGATCGCACTGATGCGCACAGCACCGGGTGTGGTGACCGCGAAGGCCGCGCTCCGCGAGATCGGCGTCATCGCCCATGCCGCCGTACGCGCGCCACTGCTCGAGGCGACCGCCTCTGAGGTCGCCGTCATCCGCGCCGCCCTCGCGGCCGACGGTCAGCCGACCGGCAATCGGTTGCTGACGGCATAGCCGACGCGCGCTATCACCCTCAGAACGGCGGTTCGCCGTCGCCAACCAGCATCGCCTCTCGGCGTCGGCGGTTAGCCGCGCGCCGCTGCATCCGATAGCGGTGTTTGGCCTGGGTGCGGGTCCGTGCCCTCTCGGGCTCCCCCTCGGCGTGTCGTGGCGGTTCGCGCGACTGGCCGATCGACACGCCGTGACGGCACTGGAAGCGGCCCAGCTCCGGCAGCAACCAGAGGTTCAGCGCCTGCTGACGCACCGAGACTCCGTCCGGGGTCGTCACCTCCGACCAGAGAACACCGGCCGCATCGACGACCTGGTCGTCGACCCACCCGCTGCCGAAGGTCTTCAGACCGTGATGGAAGCGGCATTTCGGGTTCAGATTGCACAAGCAGGTCGGGCCGCCCGCGGCGGGGTCCACGTGATCGAACTCGACGACGTGATCGAGATCGGATTTCCACGCGGGACGATCGCAGCCCGGCCAGGTGCACGTGCCGAACAGGGCACGCACCGCGGTGGCTACAGCGGCGGACGGCCGGTATCGATCCGCATGGGCGGCGCAGTCGGCGATGACCTTGTCGATGTCGAGTTCCCGTACCACCGCGTCGGGCCGAGCCATGAGTTCACGCGCACGCCTGGCCGAGATCGGACCGACCCCGTCTTCGTACGCCGGAGTCTCCGACGTCCCGTCGAGGGCGTCTTTGCGGACCACGACGTGAACCACGATCTGACCGCGCCGCGATTCGACCTGCTCCGGCGACAGGGCCGAAGCGCAGTCGTCGCGATCGCATCGGCAGGTGAACTCGGCGCGATGCAGCAGCGCGGTCGCGGCATCGGACCGACGGGCCTGCTTCGTGCGGGGATCGAAGGGACAGACGCCGTCGGCGAGGGCGTCGATGGTACCGAGCGCGATCATCGCATCCTCGGACGAACCGGTGATGACCATCTCCGACATGCCGTCGGACACCGGGGACACGACCACGTTCTTTCCTGCTGCGATCTGCTCGCGCGTCATGGTCACCGCATCGGGATCGTACTCGGCGACCACCGCGGAGACGATCGACTCGACGCGGGCGGCCGATAGCCCGCCCGCCTCGGAGAGACGGTGCGCGATCTCCGCGTCGATGAACTCCAGGAGTTCCAGGTCGTCCACGAGCGCCGTCTGCTCGACGGCCCGCGTGAACCACGCGATCGTGATCCGACCGTCGCGCAGGAGCCTGCCCACCGCCGGGATCCGCTCCACGCACGCGATCGCGCGATCGACGAACATCTCAGCGGTGTGCGGCCGTACTCCGGCTGCGACCGCGTAGGCCGCGGCCGTCTGGCATTGCGGGTCGTAGAGCCGCGAGTACGCGTCCACCGCCGAATCGGCCTCCAACTCAGCCCTTTTCGCCTGATACAGGCGGTACACGGCGGCGTAGCGGTGCCACATCACCGCGCCCTGATAGCAGTCCGATCGAGCGGCGAATCGCAACAGCGCGGCTCGATCGCCCTTCGCGCCGTCCGGGATTCCGATCCGGATGACGATCGCATCGTCGTCGATCCGGACCGTCGAACCCTGAAAACTGTCGATTCGACTACTCATGCCGCCCCCCTTCATCGAACTCACATTCGAGACTATCGGAGGGGTCTGACATCGACCGGACGCTACGACTCTACGACTCCAGCGGCGCGATCGTCTGAAGGAACGTGACCAGATAGTCGACGAGCTCTGTGTCCCGGAGCCGGGGGGAACCGACGCCGCCGGTACGCGGGATCGGCAGTGTCACCATGTGGGTCGCGGCACGGTAGCTCGCCGACGAGTACATGCGCGCGAGCCGGACCTGCTGGCTGTCGAGCAGAAGCATCGGTGAGATCCGGATGGATTGACCGGCCAGACCGACCTCCGCGATACCGCGTTCGCGGCACCGGAGCCGCAGACGTGCGATCGCCGCGAGACGCTGCGTCTCGACGGGCGGCTCACCGTAGCGGTCGGTCAGTTCGCTCATCACCTCGTCGACGTCATCGTCACTGGTGGCCGACGCCAGCTTGCGGTATGCCTCCAGCCTGAGCCGGTCCGCCTCCACGTACTCGACGGGGATGTGCGCGTCCACCGGCAGGTCGATGCGCACCTCGACGGTCTCCTCGGTCGCCACTGCCTTGCCGTCGGCCGCGGCTCGGTACGCCTCGACCGCTTCGCCGACCAACCGCACGTAGAGGTCGAAGCCGACACCCGCGACGTGCCCGGACTGCTCGGCACCGAGGACGTTGCCGGCACCGCGCAGCTCGAGATCCTTGAGCGCCACCGCCATGCCGGCACCGAGTTCGTTGTTCTGGGCGATGGTCGCGAGCCGGTCGTAGGCCGTCTCGGTCAGCGGCTTGTCCGGGCTGTACAGCAGGTACGCGTACCCGCGCTCCCGGCTTCGCCCGACGCGCCCGCGCAGCTGGTGCAGCTGCGAGAGCCCGAAGTTCTCCGCACGGTCGACGATCAGGGTGTTGGCGTTCGAGATGTCGAGCCCGGTCTCGATGATCGTGGTGCACACGAGGACGTCGTACTCGCGGTCCCAGAAGCCCTGGACGGTTCGTTCCAGTTGCTCCTCGCCCATCTGCCCGTGCGCGACCACCACCCGGGCCTCGGGAATCATGTTCGCGAGATGCTTGGCGGTCTTGTCGATGGTCGAGACGCGATTGTGCACGTAGAACACCTGACCGTCGCGCAGCAGCTCGCGCCGGATGGCCGCCGCGACCTGCTTGTCGGAGTATGCGCCGACATACGTCAGGACCGGGTGCCGTTCCTCGGGCGGAGTGAGGATGGTCGACATCTCGCGGATACCCGCCATCGACATCTCGAGGGTGCGCGGGATCGGTGTCGCCGACATGGTGAGCACGTCCACGTGGGTGCGCAGCGCTTTGATGTGCTCCTTGTGCTCCACACCGAAGCGCTGCTCCTCGTCCACGATCACCAGACCGAGGTCTTTCCATCGGACGCCGGTCTGCAGCAGCCGATGCGTGCCGATGACGACGTCGACCTCACCGGAGGCCATCTGCGCGATGATCTCCTTCGACTCGGCCGGATCGGTGAACCGCGACAACCCGCGCACGGTGACCGGGAAGCCCGCCATCCGCTCGGTGAAGGTCTGCAGGTGCTGCCCGGCGAGAATCGTCGTCGGTACCAGGACCGCGACCTGCTTCCCGTCCTGAACGGCCTTGAACGCGGCGCGGACTGCGATCTCGGTCTTGCCGTAACCGACGTCGCCGACCACCACCCGGTCCATCGGGACCGGCTTCTCCATATCGGCCTTGACCTCGCCGATCACCGTCATCTGGTCGACGGTCTCGGTGTAGTCGAAGGCGTCCTCCATCTCCCGCTGCCACGGGGTGTCGGGGCTGAACGCGAAACCCGGTGCCGCATGCCGTGCGGCGTACAGCTGCACCAGTTCGCCCGCGATCTCCCGGACCGCCTTGCGCGCCTTGCGCTTGGTATTGGCCCAATCGGAACCGCCGAGCTTGCTGAGCCCCGGCTGCTCACCGCCGACGTAGCGCGACAACTGGTCGAGTGCGTCCATCGGAACGTACAGGCGGTCGCCCGGCTGTCCCCGCTTGCCGGGCGCGTACTCGATCACGAGGTACTCGCGCCGGGCACCGGAGACCGTGCGTTCGATCATCTCGACGAACTTGCCGATGCCGTGTTGGTCGTGCACCACCAGGTCACCGGCGCTCAACGCCAGCGGGTCGACCTGATTGCGCCGCTTGGCCGGCAGTCGCCGGCCGTCCTTCACACCGACGACGCGAGCGCCGGTGACGTCCGCCTCGGTGGCGATCACCAGACGCGCCGACGGGCAGACCAGTCCGCGCCGCAGCGTGCCGTGGAAGACGCCGACCGCGTCGGCCGGCAACTCATCGCCCGGCTCCACGAGCCGGGCCGGGACCTCGGCCTCACCGAGACGGTCGACGAATCGCATCGCAGTGCCCCGGCCGGCGGCGATCAACGCCGCACGACCGCCCGAGGCGACCTGAGCGCGCAACGACGTCATGAACTCGTCGAGCTCGGCGGGGTCGCCGTGCGGCGCCGGCCCGGGCTGCAGATCGAGTTCGAGCTCCTCGCCCGATCCCGCCGAGAGCGGACTCATCGTCCACCACGGTTTGCCCGCCTCGACGGTCGCACGTTCGACGTCACCGACGCTGCGGTAGGCACTCGCCGACAGGTCGATGGAGGGTTCGCCCGCGGCCACGGGCGCCGCTGCCCCCAGCGCCGCGGCGTTCCACGACGCCTCCAAGAACTCCTCGCCGGTCCTCGCCAGATCGGCGGCACGGGTGCGCACCTTCTCCGGATCGAGGACCAGTACCCGAGTGCCGTCGGGCATCACCTCGGTGAGCATCTGCATCCGGCCGTCGACGAGTGCCGGGATCAGCGCTTCCATTCCCTCGACGGGAATGCCCTCCGACAGTTTGGTCAGGATCTCGCGCAGCGACTCGTCCTCGACTGTCGACGCGAGTTCGGCGGCCCGGTCCCGGACCTCGGCGGTCAGTACCAGTTCTCGGCACGGATGAATCTGGACCACCGACGTGTCGATCTCCGGCTGCGTCCGCTGGTCGGCGACGGAGAACGCGCGGATGTCGGTCACCTCGTCGCCCCAGAACTCCACTCGCACCGGGTAGTCGGCGGTGGTCGGGAAGATGTCGAGGATGCCGCCGCGCACCGCGAACTCGCCGCGGGCACCGACCATGTCGACGCGCTCGTAGGCCATCTCGACGAGCTTCTCGATCAGACCGTCGAACTGCACCTCCGTGCCTTCGGTGAGCGTGACCGCGCGCATCGCTCCGAGCCCGGGAGCCATCGGCTGCACAAGGGAACGGACGGTCGCGACGACGACGCGCAACGGGGACACCGCCGGGTCGGCCAGTCGACTGAGCACCGCGAGCCGGGCACCGACCGTGTCGGCGCTGGGCGAGAGCCGCTCGTGCGGCAGCGTCTCCCACGACGGGAATTGAGCGACGACCGACGTCCCGTTGGGCCCCGACGGCAGCAGTTCCGACAGTTCGGTCGTGAGGTCGTCGGCATCCCGACCGTTGGCGGTCACGACGAGGACGGGGTTCTCGGAGATCTCGGCCAGTTGCGCAACCACCAGCGGCCGGGCCGCGTCCGGTGCCGTGATGTCGAGGCGAGTCTCGCCCACTCGTTCCCGCAGCAAACCGAAGGCCGCATCACGAAACGCGAAGGAGGTCAGCCCGGACAGGGATGGACGCGGCGCAGAGGGGGTCGACACTGTGTCAAGTGTAGAAGACCACCACGTCCTGTCGCCCCCAGGCTCGTCGGTCCCCAGGCTCGTCGGTCCCGGGCTTGTCGGTCCCCCAGGCTCGTCGAGTAAGTCGAGGAGCGGAGCGACGAGGCGCATCGAGACCGCGCAGGCCGCCTGACACGGTCTCGATACGCCGCGGCGCTGCGCGCCGAGGCTACTCGACGAGCCTGGGGAGGGCACCGCGCGCCGAGGCTACTCGACGAACCTGGGAGGGCACCGCGCGCCGAGGCTACTCGACGAACCTGGGGAGGGCACTGCGCGCCGGGCCCTCTCGACGAGCCTGGGGAGGGCACCGCTCCCCCTCCTTCACCCCGACCGACCGGCGGCCGCGAGCAGCGATGCGCCGAGCGGGCGCGAAGGAGCGGCGCCGGGCAGAATCGCGTACACCGAGGAGCCGATGGGCGTCGTCCACTCATTCAGGTCGTCGTGTTCGTCCAGGCGCCGCTGAACCGGAATGTACTGCTTGACCGGATCCCGCTGATACGCGGCGAAGATCAGCCCGCTGTTGGACGTGTCCGCCGAGCCCTCCTCGGGCGGGTCGTCGTAATTGAACCCGCGACGGATGAACTGCTCGTCCGGCGCCCGACGATGCGCCCGCGCGATGTGCGACGACGGCGGGATCACCGGGATGCCGCCGCGTGAGGCTTCGAAATCAGGATCGTCGGACTCGTAGCGCCCGGTCAGCGGTGCGCCGTTGTCGAGGGTGCGACCTGTGGAGAGCTCCCGCCCCCGGCGATCGAGCGCCTCCCAGGTGTCCATGTGCATCGCGATACGCCGCAACACCAGGCTCGTCCCGCCGGCCATCCAGGGCTGTTCGCGCCCGTCGTCCCAGAGGAGGGAGCCGTAGTCGTCGGGGCTCGGCTGGACGGTGCCGTCCACCTGTCCGAACAGGTTGCGCATCGTGCCCGGCGCCATTCCCGGACTGTTGCGGAACCCCCGCTGCACCCACCGGACCCGCACACTGCGGCGGACCGACGAGGTCAGCATGCGCGTCGCATGTGCGAGGGCCACGGGGTCGTCGGCGCCGATCTGCAGAAGCAGATCAGTCTGTCCCCACCGCGGATCCAGCCGGTCGATCGAGAAGGGCGGGAGCGGCGCGAGCCATGACGGCCGCAGAGGCGCGAGAGCCGGCGCCCGGAACACCCGGTCACCGAGACCGACGGTGACCGTCAGGTTGCACGGCAGCACCGCGAGTTCGGGCTCGGTGTCGGACAGGCTCGGCTCGGCACGGGTGAGCCTCGACGCGTCCTGCGTCCACAGGCGAAGGACCCCCGCGAAAGTGTCGACGTCGGTCGGGTCGACGAGATCCAGGCCGACGAATTGAGCGTGCGACTGAGCCGGGGTCACGATGCCGGACTGATGCGTGCCGTAGAACGGCGTCAGGCCGGAACCCGCGGCGGGGTCGGGCGAGGAGAACTCTCGCCCGACGCCCACCGCGGCCGCCCCGATGCCGATGCCCGCCAGGCCCGCTCCGCCGGCGAGGAGGGTACGGCGCGAGACGCGACCAGTCCGCTGCTCAGTCACTGATGCGAGTCGGCGTGCGCCGACTCGGACTGCTGCATGTCGTGCCCGGCCGTACCGTGGTCCATGTCCGGGTGGTCAGTGTCCCCGCCGGGCGCGTAATTCTCCTGATTGCCGTCGAAGTCTCGGGCGAGAGCGTCGAAGGTCTTGGTGGAGCCGTCCTCGAAGCGGATCGTGAACGCGACGTTCTGTCCGGTCGTGATCGGCCTGGTGACATCCATGAGCATGAAGTGCTCAGCGCCCGGCGACAGCGTGATCGACGACTTCGCCGGGACGAGGAAGCCGCCGTCCTTCTGGCGCATCGTGGTGCCGCCGGAGCCGTTGTCGACCACTTCGTGCATCTCGGTGGTGCGGGCGAGGTCGGTGTGCGCCGACACGATGCGGATGTCGTGGTCGGACGAGTTGGCGATGGTCCCGAAGGCGGCGGTCATTCCCGATTCGGCGGCCTTGACCCATTGGTCGGAGACGGTGATCGAATCGGAGGCCGGTGCGGAGGAGTCGTCGCTGCCGCAGGCCACGACGACGAAGGACAGCAGGGCTGCGGCGGTGAGGCCGAGCGAACGGATGAGGGTACGGCTTATCGCCATGAGTGATGTCTCTTTCGTGCAGAGTCTGATACCCCGCGATCGGATGAGACCGCCGGGGTGGTGTCGGATGGGGTTCAGACCAGCGAAGGAGGACCGCGGACCGCGGCGGAGGCGACCATCGGCGCGGGCCGGAGCGCGGCAGCGTGCCGGTCGGCGCGGATGACGACGAAAGCGGGGTCGAGACACACCCGCGTGCTCACCAACCGCCAGACATGGGACACGCTGTTGCCGTACGCCCGGCTCAGTTGCTCGGCGACGAAGAGCACGGCAGCCGCGGCGGGGACGGCGAGTGCGTGCCAGAACAGCATCAACGGCCCGGGCGTCACGCCGGTTCCGTGTCCCGCGTGCCCTGCCATCAGCGACAGCACTCCGTGAGCGGTCGCCTGGCCCGCGGACAGCGCGACCAACGCGCCGGTCGCAGAGATGCCGATCCGGCCGCGAGCCCGTGCTCGCTCCACCGATCGCACCTGAGCGGCGCGGACCAGTCCGACCCCGAGCGCCAGGCCGAGGAGCACCGCGGACTGCGCCGTCGTGGGAAGGTGCCCACCGCCGATCGAGTGGGCCGCGACACCCAGGATGAGCGAGACCACCGACGCCAGGAACCCGTGCGCGGTCGCGGGGACCTGCGCACCGGTCGGCGTCGGGCGAATCAGCACGTCGTCAAGGGTACTACCGGAGGTCGTACCGGCCGAGTCGGCCGCCCTTCGCGGCTCTTGCGCGCGACTGCTCGTCGTCGACGCGCTCGTCGACCGGACCGTCGTCGACCCGGCCGTCGGACACGCTGCCTGACCTCGGCGATCGCCGCCTCGGTTTGAATCATCGGCGTTCGCCACCGATCGTGGAGTGCATGTCTGACGAACGGGAGAATACTGACAGCGAACCGCGCGGGACGGACACTGAGCACGGGACGGACACTGAGCACGGGACGGACACTGAGCACGGGACGGACACAGCCGCCGTGCTCTTGGACGGCGCAGTCTTGATCGACCCGTACACAAAAGAGGCGACATCCGTATCTCTGAATCGCCCCGGGTCTGATGGAGG
>NZ_KQ969311.1:0-22822 GCF_001578675.1 Gordonia sp. QH-12 | reverse complement strand
ACGGAACGAAACCCAGGGCGCTTCAACAGTATGTGCGTCAACCCTGACCACTTACAACAGGTGACCAGCCGCGAGAACATCGCGGAGATGCTGGCCCGAAACGACTACATCCGCCGAATCGCGGAGCTCGAACGGGCACTCGCAAAAGTGCACCCAGACCACCCTCTGCTCGCCCAAGCCCCACTCTCCGGAGTGGTAAGGGCAGCCTAACGAAAACCCACCCCCATGGGGTTCAGAAATCACCCACCCGCACCTCAGGGCATTGGCGTTCCCCCTCCCCGAACACCCCCCCCGCCCCCCGGGCAGCGAAAGGAGGCCACGATGGCTCGTAAGTCGCATTTGCGTGGCGTCGCGCCCGGTGAGGTGGCGGAACCTCCGAAGGAGCCACTGTCGCTGCTGGATGCTGTTGCGTCAGGGGACCGGCTGGAGATTCTGAAGGCGCAGCGGCAGATCATCGCCGAGGGTCTGATGAAGGCTGGTGACAACACTCGTCCGCAGTATTCGAATGAGTTGACGAAGCTGTCGAATGCGATTGCAGAGGAGGAGTCGCGGCGCTCCGCGGAGTCGGATGAGGCGTCGGTGGTCGCGGAGCTTGAGGTCGAGCAGTGGGATGGAACCGGGTACTGATCGTCGGCGAACGAAGTTGTCGGAGGTCGCCCGACATGTAGTGGCCCCGGTTGGGATCGTCGGTTCGGAGTGGCCGTCGGTGCGGAAGACGTGCCGGCGGTTGGGTTGGGATTTCGACGGCTGGCAGGACGGCGCGTCGATGCTGATCCTGTCGCTGAATGCCGACGGCGAGTATGCGGCGGACACGATCGTCATCAGCATTCCGCGGCAGGTTGGCAAGACGTACATCATCGGCTGCATCATCTTCGCGCTGTGCCTGATGAAGCCGGGACTGAAAGTCATCTGGACCGCGCAGGTGAAGGACACCGCGCTGGAGACGTTCGAGAAGTTCTACGACATGTCGCGCGGTCCGAAGGTGCAGCCTCACATCGAGGCGACGCCGAAGGGCAAGGGTGACGAGGCGATCGTCTTCACGAATGGCTCGAAGATTGAGTTCGGAGCTCGTGACTCCGGGTTCGGCCGCGGCCGAACTGATGTCGACGTGCTCGTCTTCGACGAAGGCCAACATCTGTCACTCCAAGCCCTGGAGAACATGGGTGCCGCGCAGAACGTCGCCGAGAACCCTCTCTGCCTGGTGATGGGGACTCCGCCGCGGCCACAGGACAAGGGCGAGTTCTTCTCGACGATGCGCCAGGAGGCGATCGACGGAGAGTCGGACGGCACGTTGTACATCGAGATGTCGGCTGACCGTGGCTGCGATCCGATGGACCGGGCGCAGTGGATGAAGGCGAATCCGTCGTTCCCGCACCGAACGTCGGAGCGGGCGATGCTGCGGCTGCGGAAGAAGCTCCGCAACGAAGACTCGTGGCGGCGTGAGGCGCTCGGCGTGTGGGATGACGTGTCGTCTCACCAGATCGCGGTGAAGATGTCGCGATGGGCTGAGCTTGTCGATGTCGGGCCGGCGTCGGGCGTGAAGCCGGATGCGCTCGCCGTCGACATGTCTCATGCCCGAGAGATCTCGATCGCCGCATGCTGGATCGAAGGCGAGTCGGCCCACGTCGAGGAAGTGTGGCGAGGCACCGATGAGGCGGCGGCGATCGACTGGGTAGCTGACCGCGCGGGACGGCGCATGCCGGTTGTGATCGACGATGCGTCCCCGGCGGCGTCCATGCAGATCGAATTGAAGCAGCGCGGAGTGAATGTGGCCCGGTCCGGCGCGTCGGACATGGCGCGCGGCTGTGGACTGATGGCGTCGCGACTGAAAGCGGGAACGCTGACGCACGCGGGCCAAGAGTCTGTCAATGAGGCCGCCGAGGGCGCCCGGAAGCGGCCGATCGGAACAGCCGGGGGCTGGGGCCTCGATCGCAAAGACTCGACGGTGTCGATCTTCCCGCTCGTTGCTTGTGTCCTCGCACTACTGGGGGCGACGAAGAACCACAAACCTGGGCGCGACCCGGACCGACGATCAGTCAGGAAGGCGGTGTAGATGACTACTCCGGCTATAGCTCTGCCGACCTTGACGTTGTCGAAGGCTGAGGATGAGACGGTCGGGGCTCTGCGGAATCGTCTTGCTGCGGTGCGTACGGCGAACCTCGATAAGTCGAAGTGGTATGAGGCGAACCAGGATCCGAAGGACCTGGGTATCGCGACGCCGCGCGGCATGTCGGAGCAGATCCAGGCAGTGCTGGGTTGGCCTGGCACGATCGTCGACGTTCTGGAGGAGCGCCTGGAGTTCCGCGGCTGGACCTCGGCCGATGGCACACGACTGGCTGATGTGTTCCGCGACAATCAGCTCGGCGTTGAGTCTGGTCGCGGCCATCTGGACACGCTGATCTACGGCGTTGGGTTCGTCGCGGTGGGTGTCGGTGACGCGTCGATTGGGGAGCCTGAGGTTCTGGTCACGGCGGAGTCGACGGAGTCGTGCACGGTCGACTGGGATTACCGCCTGCGTCGTGCCCGGTCAGCGCTGTCGCAGACGAGCGACGAGTACGGCACGGTCGTGATGGAGACGCTGTACCTGCCGAATGAGACGATCCGTTTCGAGAAGACTGCGGGTGGCCGGCTCTCGGTCGTCGCGCGCGATGTCCACAATCTGGGTCGGGTTCCGGTGGCGCGCATGCTGAACCGGGATCGGGCGTCGGATGTGCAGGGGCGTAGTGAGATTACCCGCGCGATCCGCTATTACACGGCGGCGGGCGCGCGGACGCTGACGGGCCTTGAGGTGAATCGCGAATTCTACACGACGCCGAAGTACACGGCCCTCGATGTGGATCCGGCGGTGTTCGGTCTCGATGAGGGAATGTCGGAGCAGGCGAAGCGGGATGCGAAGTGGCGGTCGACCGCGGGGAACATGAATGTGATTCCGCCGCAGATCGATCCTGAGACCGAAGAGCGTGTCACGCCACAGTTGCATGAGTTCCGTCCGTCGTCTCCGGCGCCGTTCAGAAGCCAGATCGAAACGTACGCGCAGCTGGTCGCCGCCGAGGCTGGCATTCCGGCGCCGTACTTGGGGTTTCAGGTTCCGCAGGGGACGTCGGCGGATTCGATCATCCAGCAGGAGTATCGGCTGGTGAAGCGGGCTGAACGGCGTCAGGCGTCGTTCGGTGCGGCGTGGCTTGAGGTTGCTCGCCTGGCTTTGATGATGCGTGGCGAGTTCGATCAGGAGGCGTTCCGTGAGGTTGGTGTGACGTGGCGGGACGCTGCGACCCCGACTAGGTCTGCAGCGGCCGATGAGGCAGCCAAGCTGATCGGGTCCGGTGTGCTGCCGCCCAACTCGTCGGTGACATACGACCGGGTGGGCCTGTCTCCTCAGGAGCAGCAGCGGTTGGAGTCCGACCGGCGCAAGTCGTCTGTCGTGGACCTGATTGGGAGACTCGGGTCGACGCCTGCAACCACACCGGCACCTGTGACTGAGACACCCGTCCAGGTCTGATGACTCCGCTTGAAGTCCGAGGACTTCTGGACGAGCTGGATCGCCGTCTCGGTACCGAACTCGCGGGGTTCTGGCGAACCATCGCAGAGGCGGATCCGGCACAGTTCCGGACACTTCTGGTGGAGGCGTACCCGGAGATCGTGACTCCGTACGTCGCGGCAGCTGCTGATCTCGGGACCGTCTGGTACGACGAGACGCCGACGACAACGAACTACCGAGCCGTCCCAGCCGAACCGATACCCGTCGAGCGACTGACGCAATCTGCACTGTGGGCGCTCAACGTCGGCACCGCGGAGACCGGCCTCGATCTGCTGACCGGATCCGCGACCCGCGCGATGTACGACGGGATGCGCGAGACCGTCGTCGAGAACGTGACCCGCGAACGAGGCGCCCGCTGGTATCGGCACGCGTCCGCAACAGCGTGCGGGTGGTGCCGCATGATCGCGACACGACATGTCGGCGACGGCGCCACCTTCTATCGCTCAGCAAAGGCCGCCGGCGACGGGAACCGCTACCACGATCACTGCCACTGCATGGCAGTCATGATCCGGCCAGGCCAGACGCCGGAGCTGCCGTCGTACATCGAGCAGTGGAACGATGACTACCTCGCCGCGCGCAAGGCTGGGGCCACCGACCCGAAGGACATCGCGAAGGCGATGGACAATGCGCCGACCGGCAAGACGACGGTCACTCGGGAAGCGCGCGAGGCTGCAAAAGCGGAGAAGGAAGCAGCGAAGCTGCGGGGCAGCGCGGCGGGCGGAGGGCGCCCTCCGAAGGATCCGGGTGCATCGCGGTCGACGGGCTTCGGGGACCCGGAGGAACCGGAGTGGAGCGGCCACACCAAAGGCTATGTTCACCCGCACCAACAGCCGATCTGGACCGAGACGGAACGGCAGGCGCGGCAAAGCAGCCTTGGGATCAAGCTGAACGGCGAGCAGCTGTATCAGCACGAGATCGAGACCGTCGAGCGGGCGCAGCGTAACGGCTGGAATATCCAGGAGTGGATCCCTCGACGTGTTGACCCGAAATCCGGACGACGTCTACCGAGTAACGATTTTCCAGTCGATGTCGACGGAGTCACGATTGAGGTCGACACGAAGGCGACCAGGGCCAAGTACGCGACGATCAAGAAGCACCTGGCGGACAGCGTCAAGCAGGCGAAAATCGCGAGGTCATACGGTCTCGACCTGCAGAAGGACTACTTCCTCGTCGATCTCGGTAAGCAACCGCTGAACGAGAAGCTGAGGAACCAGCTGGCAACGTACAACCGGCGAAATCCACACAACCGGGTGAAGGGACTATGGGTCTTGTCGGAGGACGGCGGGAGCTTCACTCGGATTGACCTGCTCACGTAGGGCATCACATGGTAATATCTGTGGTGCAGGGTTCCCACCCCGTTCAAGCCGCGAAATAATCGGCCGTCAGAACGAGCGGGCATGGGGCCCTGTTTCACGTCTCGGGGGATGACGACGCTGGTGCGTCACCCGGACTGTAAATCCGGTGCGAAAGCGCGGCAGGTTCGATCCCTGCCATCCCCACTCGACCACTGCTGAAACCCCCGACACTGTTGTGGTGCCGGGGGTTTTGCATATCCGCCGACTTCCACCCTGGTGGTGAAGGCGCGCGGCCGGCGCTCAACAGGCCACCGAGACCACCCCAGCCGATCGGGCTGGGACTGACCACTCGATTGGAGTGATCATGGGCGATTCGCTCACCCCGCCGGCTGACCCGGCAACCCCGTCCACGCCCGCCGCTCCGCCCGCATCGGCGGAACCGGAGCGACTGCCGGACGACCATCCCCTGGTGACCGCGTTCGCGGCCCAGAAGAAGAAGAACGAGGAACTGCAGCAGCAGCTCGATGCGGCGAAGAAGGGCAGCGCCCCGAAACCCGCACCGAAGCCGGAACCGAAGGCTGACAGTGACGATGTCGCCGATCGGATCGCGGCACTCGAGCAGCAGCTCGCCGACGAGAAGACCGCCCGCGAAGCCGCCGAAGTCTCGGCACTCCGCACCCGCCTCGGAGCATCGCTCCCCGCAGAACTCGTCGAACTCCTCACCGGCACCACCGAGGAAGAGATCAAGGCGCAAGTCGACAAGCTCGCGCCGCTGATCAAGACCTCCTCGGGTCCGCAGCCGAACCCTCAGCAGGGCACTCCGCCCGGCAAAACCGGAGGCTCCATTGCTTCCGGCCGCGACCGCTACAAGCAGTCGCACAGTTCCTAACCGCGTGCAGACGACAGTCGTCTGCACTGATGAGCACACGAAGGAGTGTGATCACCCATGACCCAGCTCGCCCCGCGCACTGAGTCTTTCGGTGCAGGCGACCAGTCCTGGCTCGGCTCGCGCCACGGCACCGACGTCGCCAAGACCGTCACCCTCAACCCCGCCGCATGGTCGGCCAAGATCGTCGACGGCCGCATCAAGTCCGGCGAACCGTACGCCATGAAGTCGGGTCTCGCCGTCCCGTACGACGCGACCAAGAGCGACGGTTCCGAAGTTCTGGCGGGCTTCGTGTTCACCGATCAGCCGGTCGACGCTGCTCGCGGAAACATCGCTGCACCGGGCGTGTGGCATGGCCGCATCATCCTGTCCAAGCTCCCGAGTACGGTCGCTGCTGACGCGACCCAGTCGGGCCAGTTCCTCCTGGAGGCCTGATCATGGCGACCCTCTACACCGAGACCATCACCCCGTCCGAGCTGACCGGGTTCGCCCGCGCCGCACAGGAGGACGTCGAAGCCCGAGGCGGAACCCTCGCCCGCTGGCTGCCGAACACGGGCGTGAACGACGTCGTCGTCCGCACCGTCGTCGGCAAGGACGGCGCCGGGCAGCTCGCCCAGTACCGCAGCTTCGACGCCGAGACCCCGATCGGGTCGGGCGGTCAGGCCGAGCGGAAGATCTTCGAGCTCCTGCCACTCGGACTGAAGGAGCGGATCGGTGAATACGATCAGCTCCGCGCCCGCGGCGGCGACGGCGCAGCGATCGCCCTCGGCGGCATCGAAGCCGCGACCATCCGCACCGTCCGCGCGATCGCCGACCGCCTCGAGGTCGCACGCGGTCAGGCACTCGAGACCGGTGGCCTGTCGATCAACGAGAACGGCATGGTCCAGACCCCGTCGTTCGGTCGCCCCGCCGGGAACACGGTCACCGCAGCAGTCCTGTGGGACGCCGCATCGGGCACGAAGATCCTCGAGGACCTCCTCGCCTGGTGCGAGGCGTACGCGGACGCCAACGACGGCATCGCGCCGGGCGCGATCGTCCTGTCACGCAAGATTCTCAACGTGATGCTGCGAGACGAGGGCATCCGTGGCCTCGTCGCGACCGCAGCCGGAGCCCCGCAGATCGTGTCGGTCGACGTCCTCAACGGCGCCCTGTCCGCGCACGGACTGCCGCCGATCTACGTCTTCGACCGCAAGGTCAAGGGCCAGCGCGTCACCTCCGACAAGAAGGTGTTCCTGCTCCCCGAGGCCGTCGACCCCAACAGCGGATCGAACATCCTCGGCGCAACGTTCTACGGCCCGACCCTCGAGTCGATGGAGCCCGAGTACGGCATCGGCGCATCCGAGCAGCCCGGCATCGCGGTCGGCGCCTACAAGACCAAGGATCCGATCGGCCTGTGGGTGCACTCGAACGCGATCGCCCTGCCGGTCCTGGTCAACCCGGTCGCCAGCATGGTCGCCACGGTTCTGTCCTGATGAAGATCCGTGACGACCTCGAAGGCGTCGTCTACGCCGGAGGTGTGGTGCTCGCTGCAGGTGACACCATCCCCGATGGTGTGACAGTCGGCGACCACCTCACTGCGAAGGAGTCGGTCAGTGCCAGCACTGGCAAGCCTCGACGACGTGGAAGCACGTCTCGGGCGACCGCTGACGAGTGACGAGACCGAGCGGGTGTCGGGGCTTCTTGATGAAGCCTCGGCATCCGCTCGGGCCTGGATGGGATGCAACACCGATCCAGATCCGGTGCCCGACGATGTCGCACTCGTCGTGTCCCGGATGGTCGCAAGGATCATCGACGCACCACCGTCATCGGCTCAGGTTCCGGCGCATATGGATCAGTTCTCGCGGTCGATGGGTCCGTACTCGTCGTCAGGCACGTTCACGGAGGGCTCCACGTCTGGGTCGCCGTGGCTGACGAAGGACGACAAGCGGATCCTGCGCAGGTTCGGGTGCCGCGGCAAGGCGGCGAGCTTCCAGACATGGTGAACTGGCCTGTCAGCCCGCGCGACCGCATGATCGTCGACGGCGTCGAGTACGAGGTCATCGGCGAACCAGAACGCTACGACCGGTCACCGTTCGGGACGATCGAATCGTTCCCGACGCCGTTCACTGTCGGACACAGGATCTTCGACGCCAACGGCGAGGACGCGCACGGTAACCCCGTCGAGTCCTGGTCCGCTCCGGTCGAGCGTGCAGTCCACGGTTGGGCGGCGCCACGCACGGACGAGCCGAAGCTGGCCGGCCATGACCGCGACATCGTCGAGATCGAGCTGTACGCACCGGAGTGGCGTGTGATCAACCTGCGGAAGGTGAACGGGTGATCGAGATCGTGACCGGCGCCGAGGTCAACGAGGCGACCGGGAAGCTTGAGGAGGTGTACGACACGTTCGACGGGCCCGAAGTCACGTGGGTGACCGAACCGTCCGGTGTCCTCGTGGTGATGGAGCGTCCAGGGAAGCTGTGGGTGGCGTACGCGCCGGGCTCGTGGCAGAAGGTGAGGTCCGTGTGAGGATCGACTGGAACGTCAAGGGCTTCTACGAGCTCAGGCGTGATCCCGGCGTGATTGCTGAACTCGAGTCGCATGCTGAGCGGATCTGCGCTCGTGCGAATGCGATGGGCAAGGGCACGTATGCGACCGGCAGTCGGCAGGGCATGATGCGGCCACAGGGACGCTGGCGTGCCTCCGTCGTCACCGCCGACGCGAAAGCCATCGCCGACAACGCGAAGAATCACACGCTGATTCGAGCGATGTCATCGTGACCGCGCCGCTCGCCGAAGCGATCCGGGTCCTCAAGGAGGGGACCGGACTGCCGACGTCGGGGAAAGTCCCGAATCCGCGGCCCTCATCGTTCCTGCGGGTGGTTCGGGCCGGCGGTCAGCGCACCCGCGCGGTCGATCACATGCTGCTGATCGTCGAATGCTGGGCACCAGACGGGCCAGCCGCCGAACAGTTGGCCATCAAGGTGAACGACATCCTCGCCGCGGCGCCATACACATCGGAGGCGATCATCCTGTGGGGTGATGGGGACCGCGGCGTCACCATCGCAGACAACCCAGACCCTGACATCACGACACAGCACCGGTGGACAGTCACTGGTCCACTGCATTGCTTGACCTTCTGACACAACTGAATAGACCCTTCGGCTCCTGACCAATCTGCCTAAGAAGGGGCAAACACCATGGGAATCAAGGACACCTACTCGGCGAAGTCCGCCGGACCTCAGGGTGGCGTCGCATTCGTCGCCCCGGTCGGGACCGAGCTGCCGACCGACGCCACCTCGGAGCTGCCTGCCGCGTTCCTCGCAGGAAACCTCGGCGTCCTCACCGACGAGGGGCACCTGCGGAAGATCACCCGCACGTCGAACACCGAGAAGGACTACGACGGCGGCGACTACATCATCAACCAGAACGAGTACGGTGCCACGTACGAGTTCACGGTCTACGACGTCGACCTGGAGTCGGTGAAGAACCTGCTGTACGGCGCGCACAATGTCGAGTTCATCCCGGCGGATGCGACCCACGGCAACCGATACAAGGTCACGCACAATGCCGACGAGCTGCCGCTGCAGTCGTTCGTGTTCTGGACCAAGTCGGGCAAGAAGAAGGCTCGCGACGTCATCCAGTACGCGAAGGTCGATGAGCTCGGCGAGATGCCGTTCAAGACCGGCGAGGCATCGAAGGTGAAGGTGACGCTGAAGGTCACCAAGAACGACGACAACGACTACATCTACGAGTACGGCGACGACGGTGAGACCGCGCCCGGACCCGTGACCGTGAAGGTTGTCGCGACCGGCGTGTGGCGTTTCGGCGTCGGCGGACAGCTGTCGGCACCGCTGTCGGAGACCTCGACCAACACCGAGGTCAAGGCGGCGATCGAGGCAATCGCCGGAGTCACCGGCACCGTCAACGTCACCGGCGCGACCGTCGGCACTTACGACGTCAGCCTGTCGGACGGCGGCACCGTGTCGGTGAACGGTGCGGCGACGCTGTCCTGACCCGTAAGACCTGGCCCAGCGGGGTAGTCATACCCCTCTGGTCAGGAGCCGATGCCCCGCTGGGCCGGGCTCACTCCTGACCACCACCATCCATCCCGACAAACAGAAGGCTCCTGACCAATGGCAAAGCACATCATCACTCCGGCGGACTCGCCTGACGTGCAGGTCGAGTTCGAGATTCCCCGTGCAGGGAAGGCTCCGCTCGAGTTCACTGTGCCACGGATTGACTACTCGGCTGACTTCGAGAAGAGGCTGGCTGATTGGGCTGGCGAGCGGATGAAAGTGACACAAGACGGGGATGGCGCTGATGTGGTGCCGGATCCGATCAGTGATCGAGAGGCAATCATCGCCCAACTCCGAATCGCCGGAAACCTCAAGGCTGCGACAGTCAAGCAGATCGAGACGTTGACGAACGGTGAGCTGAATCAGATCTACGGGATCTGGACCGAGCAGTCGAAGGTCACTGTGGGGGAATCCGAAGCCTCCGACTCCTGATAGAAGGGGATCACTCGGGGGCGATCAACACAGATCTCCGATCCAACGGGTTCCCTGGCGTCGACTGGGCCGGAACCATCCACCTCTCCTGGTGGGAGCTGCAGCAGTTCATCCTGAATCTGCGGCAGGACAAGACGTCTGCGCTCTACCGGGCACTCCATCCCGACGATTGGATGTGGGCCGACGTCGACTCACTCCTCCTCGCCGAGATAGCGACCGCGGTCACCAACCTGCGGTGGATGGAAGCGATAGCGCGAATCGGTGATGAAGAGGAGTTGCCGCAAGGCTGGGAGCTGCGGGCTTACGGTCCAGCTGACTCTGGAGGGGATATTGATGCTGAAACGGGCAACGAACAGTCGAAGCTGGACCTGGCGCGAGCAGCCGCAGCTGAGCTCCTCGCCTAACCGTCACTGAGCTGGCGGAATGTCCCAAGTCCAACCTGCGGTGTCGAAGTAGTGGAGAGACAACTTGGTCGAATCTGCGGGCACAGCAAACACCATCTCGCCGCGGCCCTTTTCGCCGATGCCGAGAGTGGTGTGGAACGGCCCGTAGACAGAGGTGTCTCCGTTGGGAATGCAGCCATACTCGGTCTTTACTGGGGTGACGTATCCGTCATCCGATACGCCGTTCCAGAACTGAGAAATCAGTACCCCAGCAGGTGAACTGCGCGGTGTGACTCCGGGCATCGGCGCCTGCGCATTCGCATCGACCTTGACTCGAATCAGTCGATCATCCGGCTTCAGGTCGTCGAGCGCGTATGACGAGCACTCCGAACGATCTACCGGCGAAATCTCAGTGACCTTGAAGACCAGAGGGCAGTCCTCGCTTTTGGCGTTACATCCCCAGTAGGCCTTCTCGCCCACGGCTTTGTGTACCGGCTTGTTGACGTCAGCTGACGCAGACGGTGTTGCCGCTGCCGTCGTCGGGCTTCCTTCATCTTGCGACGAGCACCCGGCGATTCCAGACACGGCAGTTGCGGAAGCAACTAGCGCGATCGCGACCTTCTTCATGCGCGGGATCCTATCGCGCCATTCGGACATTCCACCTTGCGCCCTCTCGCGCTCATCTGATCGGAGGACACTCCTGTGACTGAACTGGCCGTAGGGTACGTCAGCCTCGTCGCCACGACGGACAAGATTCCGCCCGCCGTTCGGAAAGCACTCGGCCAGGCCGAAGGCGAAGCTGAGAAGTCCGGCAAGGCCATGGGATCGAAGATGTCTGGGGCGCTCGGAAAGGCGCTCAAGACCGGCGGAGCGGCAGCGGCGGCCGCGGGTGTCGCAACTATCGGCACTGCCATGGTCAAGGGCTTCCAACGGCTCTCTGCGATCGATGACGCGAAGGGTAAACTCGCCGGCCTCGGTGTGACCGCTGCCGACACGTCCAAGATCATGGACAGCGCCTTGACGGCCGTCCGCGGCACCGCATTCGGGTTGGGCGATGCCGCCACAATCGCGGGCAACGCGGTCGCGGCCGGGATCAAGCCGGGCCAGGAGCTGACGAAGTACCTGTCGATGACTGCGGATGCGGCGTCGATCGCGGGTGTCTCCCTGTCCGATATGGGGTCGATCCTGAATCAGGTCCAGACGGGCCAGATGGCATACACCGACGATCTGAATCAGCTCGCTGACCGCGGCATCCCGATCTATCAGTGGTTGGCTAAGGAAGCTGGTGTGACCGGCGCCGAGGTCAAGAAGATGGCGTCGGACGGGAAGATCTCGTCGGAGATGTTCTTCGCCGCGATCCAGAAGAACATCGGCGGTGCGGCCCAAGAAGCCGGGAAGACTGTCCGCGGCGGTTTCCAGAACATGATCGCCGCGCTCGGTCGTCTCGGCGCTGCGGCTGAGCAGCCATTCTTCAGCCGACTTCCGGGGATGTTGGCGGGCGCAACGACCGCGATCGACAATATGACGCCCACGGTCACTCGACTCGCGGAAGCCCTGGATCAGAAGGTCTTCGAAGAGTGGGGGCCGAAGCTGCAGTCTGCGATGCAGGCGGCACGAGACTCCGGAGCTATCGATGAACTTCTGTCGACACTGAAGGGAATGGCCCAGGCTGGCATCGACGTGATGCCAGCGTTGACGGGCATCGGTCAAGCGCTGGCTCAGGCGTCAGCGACGATCGGTATCGGGACCTGGCAACTGTTCCTGACGACCCTGCAGGCAGCAACGGGCGTTCTGAACATCATCAATCCAGGCCTGCAGACGCTCGCGGATCTCATGAAGGCGCATCCGGCACTCGTCACCGCAGCACTTGGCGCTTGGGTCGGATTCAAGACCGTTCCAGGGATGATCTCGAAAGTCAGCGACGTCCTGTCGCCTTTGACCTCTCGAGTGACTGGAGCTCGCGACGCCTTCAAGGGCTTCGGCGAGCAGATGACGCTACAGCGGACACTGGCGGCCAACAACGGAATCGAGTTGGGCCGATTCGGCGGCGCTATGGCCGTGGTCCGGACGCGAGCATCGGGCATGCGGCAGGCACTGCAGGGTTCGCTGGATGTCTTGGGCGGGCCATGGGGAGCCGCCGCCACAGGCGCGACCGTCGCAGGCGGCCTCCTCGTAGCTTCATTCCAGCGTCAGAGCCAGATCTCGGCTGAGTATGACTCCGCAGTGAAGAAGCTGACCGAGTCGCATTACGCGCTATCCAAGGCTCTCATCGCATCCCAGGGCGTCGCGACGGAAGACGTCATGAAGATCGCGACCCAGCGAGTCGATGAATACCGCGAGAAGACGGACGCCGCCGCGCGAGCTGACGGTAAGTGGCACGAGGTCATGTACGACGGCATCGGGAAGTTCCTCGGCCTGACGAAGGCCGGCGAAGGTCTCGCCGACATGAACGATCGAGCCGCCGCGAAGGCCCAGGGTGCTCAGCATGCATTCGATCAGCTCGGCATGTCCACGGAGGATGTGTCGAAGAAGCTGTATGGATCTCAGCGTGAGTGGAACATCTTGCAGTCGCAGTTGATGGCCATGGGTCCGGCGGGTATGCAGGCTGTTTCGGATCTTCGCGTACTGCGAAATGAGTTCGTGCAGCAGCAGAACATTGCAAAGCAGATGACTCCTGGGTTCACCGAGGTATCAGATGCAATCAAGACACTCGGAGACGAGTCGGCGTCTGCTGCGGACAAGCAGAAGGCCCTGCTTTCGGCGATGAATGCGCTGAATCCGACCAAGGATAAGGCCGAAGCGATGAAGCAGTGGGGCGACCAAGTTCGCTCTGCAGCCGATGCTGCTGCTGGGATTGATGGTTCGGCGTTCGACTTGTCGGGGAAGTTCGACGCATCGTCTGAGGCCGGCGGGAAGCTGTATGACGTCCTCAACGGTCTGGCAACGACGGCTGCAGATGTTGCTGCGTCGGGCGGCGACATGACCAAGGTTGCGCGCGAGCAGGATCAAATCTTTGAGCAGCTCGCTGCATCTACCGGCAGGACGAAGGAGGAGATCAAGGCGATCTACGACAGTATCGGCGGCAATGTCGTCGATATTGCGGTCAAGCTCAAGGGTGCTCCGGAGGCTATCCAGCAGCTCGGAACCATTAAGGCTGCGATGGACGCGAACCCTGATCTGAAGGAGTTCAGGCTCAAGGCGGAGGGGTCAGAGCAAGTTCGAGCTGCTCTGGACATGCTCAAGATCAAGATGACCACAACCCCGGATGGGAAGATCGTCAAGGTCGATCTCACTGGCGATGCTGGGGCAAAGCTGCAAGCAGTGATCGACGCGACTGCTCAGATTCCTGCTGGCAAAGAAGTTAAGGTCAACGCGCCTGGCGGGCAGGCGGTGTTTGATCTGCTTAAGGCGATGAATGTCGCCACAACCAGTGATAACGATAAGAACATCGTTGCTGATATCCCGAACGGGTCACCAGTTCTGGAATTGCTCAAGCAAATAGGTTACGAGGTTGAGACTCGTAACGGCAAGCAGATCATCGTCAAGGCCAACGACGATGACTACCAGGGCAAGAAGGACGAGTGGACCGCCCCGGCATACAAGACGTTGTATGTGAATGCGACGGTTGCTGGTATGGCAAGCACCGCTGGCGTGATGGATCTAAGCAATGCGATTCCTCACGCCGATGGTGCGATTGTCCCGTACGTCGACGGTGGTATTGCCGCGTCGGAAGCGTTTGCGAATGGTGGGCTGAAGGAGATCCGGAAGCCTCGACGCGCTGACATCTTCCAGGGCCGCGGCGCCGGGACGATCTTCGCTGAGGAAGAGACCGGCGGTGAGGCGTACATTCCGCTGGCTGCGTCGAAGCGGAAGCGGTCGACGGACATCCTCGCGACGGTTGCTGAGCGTTTCGGGCTCGGTCTGGTGCGGAAGTACGCGGATGGTGGGATCGCGTCGGCTGATGATCTGAAGCGGTTGGCGATGGGTGATGGCGCCCGGATGCCGCTCACTGGTGCCCCGTATGACTGGGGCGGCGTCAACTGGGGCGACTGCTCGGGCGCGATGTCTGCTTTCGCCCGGCGAGCGGTTGGCCTACCCCCGTTTGGCGGGCGGTTCGCTACCGGCAACGAGGGCGAGTACCTGGCGCAGTTGGGATTCCAGACGGGGTCGTGGACTCCGGGGACCCTCGGTATCGGCTGGGTGAACGGCGGTCCCGGCGGTGGTCATACCGCGGGCACGCTGCCTGACGGCACGAATGTGGAGATGGGCGGTTCGTACGGCGGCGGCATGGTCGGCGGCACTGTGGGTGCGAACGACGGACAGTTCACGAACCGAGCGTTCCTGCCGATCGGCAAGGCTGCGCCGAAGTTCGATCCATTCAAGCCGTTCCAGGACCAGTATGTGCCGGACCCGAACTATCGTCCCGGTCAGCAGTCGGGTAGTTACGGGTCGTCGACGGCGGAGCAGCCGAAGGGCGCGTCGCTGTCTGAGCGTCTTGGGAATGCTGCGTCTGCGTTTGTGTCGGGTCAGGTCCAGTCGCTGCTTGGTGTGCTGAGTGTCAATGATTCGCCGGGTGTGTTGGCGGCGATCAATGAGTATGAGTCGCAGCGGTCGCAGAGTAAGTCGCAGTCTCAGGGTCCGGTAACGGATCCGGGGACGACGAAGCCGCAGGAGGGTGAGGATACCGGGGCGAGCGCGAAGGCTCCGGACATTCCCGCCGCGCCGGCCGCGCTGACTGGTGTCGAGGCGATCAAGGCCGCGTTCAAGCAGGGGTTGCGTGAGGCGTGGCGGACTGGCGTCGAGTGGGATGCGTCGGACTGGATTGTCGGCAAGGAATCAAACTGGGATCCGAAGGCCCGCAATCCGTCATCGGGCGCGTTCGGCCTGGGTCAGTGGTTGGGGTCAACGAAGGATCAGTACCTGCCGGATGAGAACCCTGATCCGACTGTGCAGGGTAAGGCGTTCGATGCGTACGTGAACGACCGGTACGAGTTGCCGACGAAGGCGAAGGCTCACTGGGATCAGGAGGGCTGGTACGACGTCGGAGGCGTGATTCATGAGGGAACCACGCTCGTGAAGAACGGTCTCGGTCACAAGGAGACGGCGCTTCCGTTCGACCCTCACGACCTGAAGAAGTCGCTCGATCGCAGCAGTGATGACCGGGTGCTCGAGCGGTTGGATCGTTTGATTGCGCTGACTGAGCGGATGAATGAGCGGATCGGTGAGGGTGGCGACACCTTCAACTGGACCTCGAGTGGCAATTCCAAGCAGGACATGGACGAGGTGCAGCGTGCTCGTCGTGTCGCGAAACTGGCGGGAGTCTGATGCAGACCGCGAATATCGAGCTGATCGGCGATGACGATTCGTTCCCGGTGTCGGGGATCGGTTTCGGCGAGTCGGAGGGCATCAAGCTCGCGGAGGATCCGGAGGAGATTTTCGATACGGATTTCTCACGGGCGACGATCCCGGCGGGGATCGGTGGCCGGCTGGGGAGGACCGAGGTTCCGGTTCGTCATCTGGTGTTGCCGTTCAACATCACCGGTGATGTGTCGGGCGGGAATGTGCCGATAGAGGCGCAGATCGCCCGGTTCCGGAAGCTGTGGGGCTCACACATGCAGCCTCGCCGCGTGAAGTGGCTGTACACCAGCGAGGAGTCTGGTTCCCGCTGGTTGTGGCTCTATCTCGAGTCGAAGATCAAGTTCAACCAGAAGCGGGACTGGAATCTGGATGGTTTCGCGAAGGCGGTTGTGCAGGCGGTCGCGGTCGAGCCGCGGTATGAGTCGACGCCGCTGGTGGTGAAGGCCGAGAACCCATCGTCGGGGACGCACACCGTGTGGTTGCCGGTGTGGAATCCGACTGATCAGGAGGCGTGGCCAGACTGGTCTCTCGATCCGAAGGGTACGGCGTCGTTCTCGATCGCGGACTTCTCGTTCGGGCATGAGCAGGACATCGATGTCACGTGGACGCCAGGTCAGCATGCGAACCGCATGGTCGCGCTGAAGCCGATCTCGGTGCCGTGGTCGGTGCGCCCGGTCCGGTCGGGCGATGACCCGTATGTCGCGGCGGATCTGTCGAACGCGTCGGGGCTGATGGGTGGAGTGTTCCCGCTGTACAGCATTCCGCCGTACACGGGGACGCAGCAGAACCCGGTACTGCTGCCGGTGACGATCAACGGTCCTGCCGGGGCTGAGGTACGGCTGACACTGCGGCGCTTCTGGTCGGCCGAGTCAGGTCTCGAGTGATGACCGGCAACATCGCACCGTTCCTCGGCGGCAGCGTGGACGACTTCGCGTTGTGGGCTGAGGAGATCCGGCAGACACGCCTCGATCGGGTCGCTCAGCCGGCGCGTATCCGTTTGTTCGACGGCAACTGGATTGAGCGTGGCGAGGCCGTCGAACGTCTCGACGGTAGCGGAATGACCCTCAAGCTCAACGACACCGGATCGATCGTCGTCGAGCTTCCGATTGATCGGGAGGACCGCCGCGGCACCTACCTTGCGCATTGGGCTCTCGATCAGGATGCCCGCTCGACCACCAACATCCACATCATCGTGGAGAAGGATGGGGCGAGGATCGGTGGTCGCGCAGCTCCGGACAATGGCGTCACGCTGAAAACTGGCGGCGATCACGGCGACCGCGTCGTACTGACGTTCCTTGAGGACACTGAGGAACTGAAGAACGTTCATGTCGCGGCGAATCCGTTCTTGCCGGTCAGTTTGATTCAGCAGCCGAAGGTGCAGTTCTTGATCGGGCGGGCCGACTGGGTGCTTCCCGCGAGTCTGGCCATGAACCTCGCGCGCCTGCAGGTGTTCAACTTCGACATGAACAAGGACATCCTGGATCCGGCGAACTGGCTGGGCGGGATGTGGGCGCAGTCGCAGATCGTGGTGAAGCCGCGGCCGATGCGGAACTCGGTGGCGCCGGTGACGATCATGACGGGAACGATCAAGCAGTCGTGGTGGGAGATCGCGGCCCCGATTCTCGAGGATGCTGAGCTGCAGATCGTCACGCGACGCTTCCTGAATGGCGACCCGGAGCCGTGGCCTGGCGCAGGCACCAGTTGGCGTCAGGGAACCCTGTTCGTCGAGTTGGTAGACAAGTCCGGTTTCCGCACCGGTACATCGCTTGGCGGCAATCTGGCGACGGGACTGGTGCGGTCGATTGCGTCGGTGACTACGAATCGTGTGGAGGACCGGTATGACCTGCTGACGGGTGCGCCGGTCGATGACGGAAAGTACCGGCTGCCGGGGATCCTGGGGACGGCACCAGAGATGCCGTACGTCACCTACATCGACGGAGATAACTCCGGGATCAGCGGTTTCGAGTTGGTTCGGGGTGCTGGTGGCGCGTGCCGGATCACGGCAGGTGGCGAGTCGATGCCTGGCGTGAACGAACTCGGTGAGGCTGTTGTCGGGTATGCGGGCGACGTCTTGGGCGACAACATCAACATCGCAGGCTACGGCGTCGGTTCGCTTGGTTCGATCCTCAATGCGTTCTTGATGCCGATCTACAAGAACAGCGTGCTCGCGTACACGAGTGTGCCGTTGATCGATCGTGCCGCTCAGCAGGGCTGGGGGCATGCGCTCGAGACTGCGTGCACCAATGTGACGCAGGCGTACACGCCGGCCGCGTTCATGGACCTCCGGCGTCGTCGCCGCGAGACGGACCCGAAGACAGCGTTCACGTTCACGGTGCAGAACGCTATCCCGTGGATCATCGGCGACAACGGGTTCGGGCACTGGTGGCTCGGAGACCGTTCTGGTGCGACGAACCGTTACCTCGGCTCCCAAGTCCATGTTCAGCGGTGCACTGAGCTGACTCTGCCGCTCGACGGCAGCGGCGACTGGGAAGCGAAGTTCGGTGACGTCCGCGCCCATCAGGATCCGCTCGAGAAGGCTTTCGGACTGGTGGCTACGGCGATGGGTGCATTCAATCAGATGGGGGTGGCGTGATGGCGGTGGAGAAGCCTGGCGATCATGTTGATCCGGAGGTGCAGAAGCTCGCGCAGGCGTTGATGTTTGTCCTGATGACGGGCGGTTCTGCGCCGTATCCGATCCCGGCGTTCGAGGTGACGAAGATGGCGCAGCTCGCGTTCGAGTGTGGGGTGCGGCAGACCGAGCAGAAGGCCGACAGTATCGAGTTGCCGGGATGGATTCTGCAGGGAATGCGGGAGCAGTCTGTGGAGTCAGTTCCGGAGCCGAGTGTGGTGGGGGAGCAGAAGACGGATCTGGTGTGCTGCGCCCCGGATCTGCCCACCGAGATCCCGGAGCATCTGATGGGTGCCATCGTCAGTGAGCAGGAGAGTGAGCAATGACCGAGAAGGTGCTCGACTACGACCGTGGCATCGTCGCGCAAGAGACTGGATATTGGTGCGGTCCGGCGTCGACGCAGATCGTCCTCGATTCGCGCGGTATCAAGGTCGCCGAGCGCACCCTTGCTGGCGAGATCGGGACGCACACGGGCGGCACTGACCACATCGGCCTGATTGCGCCCGTCCTGAATCGGCGGGCGCCCGGCGGCGGGTACGCGGTCATCGGGATGCCGAATGATCCGCCGCGCCGCGATCAGGTGGACGCGCTGTGGGATCACCTGGTGCGGGGAGTGGATGCGGGTTGGGGTCTGGTCGCGAACATCATTGCGCCGCCGTCGAACTACCCGCGCGCCGTGCCGCCGTCGACTCTGAACCTCCGCTATGGCGGGGGCACGGTCTACCACTACGTCGCGTTGATGGGGTACTCCGACCAAGGACAGCGGAAGGTGTGGTGGGCTGATCCCGGGTTCTCACCGCACGGATGCTGGGTGTCGCTCGAGCAGACGGCGTCGTTGATCGCTGGTAAGGGCTATGCGTGGCCGTCCGCGGCGCAGGCTGCCCCTGCTCCGGTTCCTCGTCCGCCGGCACCTGCGGGCGGCATGACGGCTGATGTCCTCGCGGAGGCGATGGGCTGTTCACGGTCTCGGGCCGCCGAGATGCTTCCCGGGATGCTGGGTGCGATGCAGGCTGCGCAGATCACGACCCCGCTGCGGGCGGCGCACTGGTGCGCGCAGATCGGCCACGAGTCTGTCGGCCTCGTTTACATGGAGGAGATCGCGTCCGGCGACCAGTACGAGTGGCGCACGGACCTCGGCAACAACCAGCCGGGCGACGGCAGACGGTTCAAGGGCAGCGGCCCGATCCAACTGACCGGCCGCCGCAACTTCGGCCTGTTCAGCGAGTGGTGCTTCGCGAAGCGGTACACGACCTCGCCGACCCTGTTCGTCGACCACCCCGAGCTCGTCCGCAACGACCCGAAATGGGGTTTCCTCGCCGCGTCCTGGTACTGGACCGTCGCCCGACCTGCCCTCAACTCACAGGCTGACCGCGACGACCTCGAAGCGGTCACCCGCTCGATCAACGGCGGCCTCAACGGCCTCGCCGACCGCGGGGAGCGTCTCGCGCGCTGCAAGCGCCTCGGCGCGAAACTCCTACCCCCACAGACATCAGGAGGTCTGACCATGGAAGCCAGCGACGAACTCACCAAGCGGTTCCCGTCCCGCAGTATCTTCCGGCACTCCGACGACCCCGTCGACACGATGGCCGGATTCATCCTCAACATCGACGCCCGCGAGCACGAGAAGTTCATCCTCGACGCCGCGCTCGCAGGCGATGCCGCGGCGATCAAGCTCGTCGAGCGCGAAGCAGCCAAGGGCGAGAGCCGGTGCGTCGCTGCGCTCGCCAAGATCAAGGGAGACCGCAAGTGAACCTCGAACGCATCGTCGGCAACGTCCTCTCCGACGCACTCGCCCAACAGCCCTGGTGGAAGCGCTACGCCGGCACCGTCACGATGGCAGTGTCGGTGCTCGTCACCCTCGGCACCTGGATTCTGACGACGTATGCGGCGTCACTCCCCGAGACCGCGTCCATCGCGATCGGCGGCATTGTCGCCGTCCTGTCGGTCATCGCTGCGCGCGCCGTCCCGAACGGCATCACTCCGCGCGGCAACGAGCAGATCAAGCAGGCGGTCGGCTCCGAGTTGCAGCACTACACAGTGCAAGCTCGCCAGACCGCCGCGGAGGTCGTTGACCCCATCGCCGAGGCCGTTGCGCGAGGCTGGTCCGAGCACGACCCCCGCTACATCGGCATGACCGCCGTCGACGCCGCACGTTCCTTCCTCGCGGGCAGGACCGCCTGACTGATGCGGCTGCACGGACCGCGCCGCGGCGATTGGGTGCCGCTGCTTCCAGAGCGGACGCGGATGCTCGTCATCATGGCGGTCCCCGCCGAAGCGCTCTTCCGGTCCTACGACTACCTCACACCCGATGTGGACGGGACCAGCTCATCGCTGACGGTAGTGGAGCGGATGATGCCGATCGAAGCGTGGGGCGCAGTGTGCGGCATCGTCGCCGTCGTCACCTTGTGGGGACTGATCTTGCGGTGGCCGCGCACCGCGATCGCCGGATTCCGCCTCGGAGGCGCAACGTACACACTGCTTGCGGCTGGTCAGTGGATCGCCGTCTTCCATAACCCGTGGCTCGACGGCATACGCGGCGCCGCCATCGTCACTCTCTTCGCTCTGGCCTACTGGGGGCTCGCCAAGGGGTACACCGACCAGATCCGGAGCCGCTGAATGACACTCCCTACCGGTACTCCGTGGTGGGTAGCCATCATTATCATCCTGGCTTTCGGGCCGCCGGCGCTCGGGTCGAAGGCCATGGCTGCGGTTCCGGGTTGGCTCGGTTCGTATGCGCGCCGTCGGCGTGAACAGACCCCGGAGGCGAAGGCTGATCTGTCACTGTCGGCGGCGTGGCAGCGGCAGGACGCGGAGATCAAGCGCCTCGCTGATGCGTACGACGCGGTCGCTGAGGACTACAGCGAACTGACGGCGCGGGTGGACGCTCTGGACGAGAAGTTGACGGAGATGACGCGCCGATTCTGGTCGGCGATCGCGTATGTCCGGCAGCTGACGGCGGTGATCCGCCGAATCGACCCCGACCACAACATCCCTGACCCGCCAGACGATTTGGAGGCATACCTATGACGCTGCCGTTCATGGACTGGGACAACATGGATCGCGACGAGCTGGTGGAGACGGTTCTGATGCCCGACCAGCTCGGCACGGCGCTGCAGGACCAGTCGGAGACCAAGTTCGCCACCCAGTCCGCCGATCGCTTTCCGGGCTATGTCGACGGGACTCTCGCCGGCGGGCCGCTCGCTTCTGGTCCGCTCGGGATGGTCAACAAGATGTATGGCCGGTTTGTGTCCCGGGTGGCTCAGGCTGATCCTGCGACTATCGAGAAACCGAAGGACCTGCAGCCGCTGGTGCCGGGGTTCTTCAATCTGCCGTTGCAGGATCTGTTTGCTCCGCTGCTGAACGCGTTGATGGGCATTGGCGGAGGGGTCCTCGGCGGCGCCCTGTCGACCATTGCCAACTTCTTCGCTGGACGGTGGGCGCAGGTCGACGACTTGCACGACGGGCAAATGCAGCTCAACGATCGTGTAGACCTGCTTTCGCCACTGCAGGACTACGGGAGTTCATACGCCGGAACACAGAACTCTCTGTGGAACAAGGGCAAGATCCCTTTCGGTAAGCAGATCGGCCCGATGAAGAAATGTCACCTTGCGTCTGGCGGGATCGTGTTCGAAGAGCAGGGGATGTGGGATGTTCGCGCGAGGGTCACGATCACGAGTACGCCGCCACTAGTGGGTGCGTTCATCGACTGGGAGATTCGTGTCGTCAAGGACTCTGATGGGTCGATTTTCTCGGTCTCTAGGGACACTCTTGAGTCGAGTAGTGCGCAGTCGCGGGAGATCAACACCTCTGTGGTAGTGCCGACTGCCGGGTACCGCGCCGAAGTGTGGGTTACCAACATTGGTCCGGGTCGTCAGATCGCTGGCGGACCGGAACGGACCAGGCTGACGGTTCAGCATATTTCGCGGTCGACATCTTTCCAGATCGAGGGTTGAGGTATTCGAAATGACAATCATCCAGGACCGCATCGAGGATATTGCTGGAGCGGAGTTCGCGCAGGCTGTAACCTTCACCATTCCGCGCATCCGGGAGTCGGCATCAGGCGCGGCGATCGTCACTGAGCAGAAGCACCGGTTTCAGGTGACCGATGGTGGAGACCTCGTCACATCTAACCTCGACCCCGGACCAGCGACAGTCAGGATTGGCCTGAACTCGTATCAGATCACGATCCCGGACAGTTCTTCACCGATCCGTTTGTGGCCGTTGATCGACGCTGGGATGCCGGCACC
>NZ_KQ969310.1:0-25128 GCF_001578675.1 Gordonia sp. QH-12 | reverse complement strand
AGCCGTCGACGACGCACTCAACGAGGAGACGCAGGGATGATCAGCGCAGCCCTACCTCCGGAGGAAGCCCCGACCGATCGCCGGTCCGTGCTGCCTCGCCCAGCCAATGCTCGATCGCCGCGAGCGCATTGCACACTCCGCCATCGTCGAGCCACGGCGAATACAGGTGCTGCACGATTGTTCGCGCCTCGTACAGCACCAGCACCTGACGCCGCAGCTCGTTCCGCCTGTCGTCCGAGAGTCGTTGCATGTGCTGGTCTCGTAGCGCATGATGGCGGGCCACGATTCTTGCGCGTCTCTGCAGATGCTTCTCGTTTCGGTCCGACTCGACGTGCGCCGCGTCTCGTGCCGCCTGCTCACGTCGTAAGCGGTCGACAAGCCGATCGAAGTCATTCTCACTCACTCGCGCACACTAACGCGCACCACCGACAGGACACTCCACATGACCGAGCCCGACCGTTCCGACCCCTGCGTCCTCATCGGCGCAGCGATCTGGACACTCCTCGTCCTCATCCTCGCCATCGTCATCGTGACCGCCATCTAATGCCCGCCGGCGTCCACCCCCACTGCGACATCTGCGGAAGCACACTCAACTCCTGGGTAGTCCGTGTCTGCCATCGCTGCGAGACACAAACGGCAGTTACAGTTAACTCTGTTACTGATGCCCCGCCTGAGGAGATCCCTTGTCGACGCTCGTCGCCGTCCTCACAATCGGACTGATCGCACGCCTCACCAGGCTCTGCGTCGCCGACCAACTCACCTACGGCATCCGCGCCCGGATCGTCGTACGCCTCGGCCCCGACCACCCACTCTCGTACCTCACGACCTGCTCGTGGTGCCTGAGCGTGTGGATCGGGGCCGCAGTCAGCTGCGCCGCATACTTCTGGGCCGACACCCGCTGGTGGTTCATGGTCGCACTCGCTGGCACCGCATCACTGATCACCGGATGGGCCGCCAACTGGCTCGACCCCGCACCCGAAAGCGAGGACGCGTGATGACGCCCCTGCCCGGCACCCTGCACATCGCGTGCGGCCAGTGCGGCGACACCATCGCACTGCTCGTCCAGCCGACCACCGTGCATCCCACCGGATGCACCGACCCCACCACAGTCCTGTCCGTCGACACCCGCCTGCTCGACGCCCACAACACCAGCCACCACCCGACGAAGGAGGCGTGATGGGACGCGCACCCGACTCCAACGCATCGATGTACGCGCCCCGCCGCCGCGCACCACTCGGCCGCCGCCTGCGCGTACCCGACGGCGCCCAAGTCATGCACGCCGCGAAAGACCCCAACACCCCATGGCCAGCGATCACCGCATCCGCCCAAGTTCTGTCCAAGCGGAAGATGGACCGCAAGGTCAAACGAGCCCCCGTCGAAGGCTGGCAGAACGACGCATGGGCGATGCGCGCCGAGACCGGCGAACTCCGCTTCATCGGCGACCGCCAAGCCAACGCCTGCTCCCAGGCCCGCCTCTACGTCGGGAAGAAGGAAACTCCGAGCAGTGACGTCGTCCCCGTCGACGACGGCAGCATCCCCGCACAACTATCGGCCGCACTGTTCGCGAACGCCGGCATGGTCGAACAAACCCTCCGCCGCGCCGCGCAGCACCTGATCTTCAACGGCGAATCGAACCTCCTCATCCGCGAAGACGAGAACGGGCAACTCACCTGGGACGCGCACTCGATCACCGAGATCACCGGCAGCCCTGGCCGCTGGAAGCTCAACAACGGCGTCGACAAGCCCCGCGACATCGGCGACGACGAAATCCTCATCCGCGCCTGGCGTGCCGACCCCGAATACTCGGCGCGCGCCGACGCACCCGTCCGGGCGATCCTTTCGACCGCCCGTGAACTCCGCGCCATGAGCATGTACGTGTCCGCGCAGATGGAGTCCCGCCTCGCAGGCTCCGGGCTGCTGCTCATTCCAGACGGTCTCGAGTCGATGCACTCGCAAGGCGGCGACGATGACGACGACTTCGACCTCGCCGACGAACTGACCGACTACCTCGTCGAAACGGTCAAGGACCGAGACCTCGCATCGAGCATCGTGCCGTTCATGCTGACCGGTAACCCGGACCTCATCGAGAAGGTCCGGCACATGACGTTCTCCACCGAACTCGACCAGCAGGTCCCAGACCTGAGGGACGAGTCGATCCGCCGCATCGGCCTCGGCATGGACTCCGACCCCAGCGTGCTGCTCGGACAGGCGTCCAGCAACCACTGGTCCGCGTGGGCTGTCGACGAGAACGAAATCAAGTTCGGGGTGCAGCCGATCGTCGCGATCATCTGCCATGCCCTCACCGTCGGTCTGCTGCGGCCACTGCTCGTCGAGCAGGGTGTCTCGGACCCGGACCTGTACTCGGTCTGGTACGACACGACGCCGCTCCTGGTCCGCCCGGACCGGTCGAAGGACGCCCAAGCCTTGTACGACAAGGGCGTCATCTCCGATGCGGTCCTGCGGCGCGAGAACGGGTTCGACGACACCGACGCCCCGAGCGATGAGGAACGCACCCGCGCGATCATCCGGGAACTCCTGTCGACTCGCTCGGACCTCATCGACAAATGGCTCCCCGCCCTCGGGATCGTCGTACCCGGTGTCACCGACAACCCTGTCCGCGTCGACGACACCCTCTCCGACGCGGTCCTCGAACAGCAGCAAGACAACAGCACACCGCCGGCCCCCGACACAACACCCGCGGTGGCACCCGAAGCGGACAACGGCCCACCGATTCCGGGGGAGACGGAGGCAAGCCAGTGACAGACACCGCCCGCGACGTGCTCCTCGCCTGCGACATGGCCGTCCGCCTCACCCTCGAAGCCGCAGCCCGCTCCATCCGCAACCGCCGCGGCCGCGCCGCCCGCGCACTCTACGACGGAGTCCCCGACGACAAGCTGTACCTCGCGCTCACACCAGCACCAACAGTCGCCGAATGGGAACGCTTCGCCGACACATTCACCCGCTGGTGGGGCCTGCCGTCCGTCCTCGCCGACACACCGCGGCAACGGGCCTACATGGTCGCCTGCCACGAATACGTGCGCGCGGCGATCCTGTCGCAGACACCGCACGACGTCGACGCCCTCCACGCATTCCTGGCAGAAGCCGATGCGGTCGCACCCGCCCGCTAGCCTGTCCCGCATGGCAGCCGAACACCGGCTCGTCCTCGCCGAAACCAGCATCGAGGACGCAGTCGTCGCCGCGATGCGCGCCTGGCTCGACGCCGCACGCGTCCTGATCATCGCCGATGCCGCCAACCAACTCGGACTCACCGCCGCCGGACGGCACCGCCAGCCCGAACCCATCGGCCCGGACGTCCCGATGGCGACACCCGGCGTCAACCCCGAAGCCGCGGTACAGGCCGCGACCGGAGCCTGGAACGACTGGCGACGAACGATCGACAACAACGTCCTCCCCGCGGTGTCGATCGCGTTCGGCGACGCATTCCAGCAGTACCGCCTCGAACACCGCGACACCGGCAGCTTCACCCCGCAGATGCAGTACATGGAGACCGTCGCCGACCGCCTCCGAATCTGGCCGGAAGGAGCATTCGAAGAGATCCGCCCCGAACTCGTCGAAGCCCTCGCCAACGCAGAGACGATCGAGCAGATCACCGACCGCGTCGGCATGGTCCTCGGCATCGACAAAGACCAGCGCGCGATCAAGGCCCGCATCAACGAGATTGAAACGATCCTCGACGATCAAGACAACGGGCTTGATAAGGACGAAATCAAGTCTCTCCGCGCCGAACGCCGCGCCCTGTGGGAAGCCCACGACGAGGAAGAAACCCGCTGGCGGTGGAAAGCGCGACGCATCGCACGCACCGAAGCACACGGCGCCGTCAACGCGGGCGCGCTGGCCGCCGCTAGACAATCACAGGCAGCGACGGGCGACCGCTACTGGAAGCGATGGCTCGCAACCGACGACGTCCGCACCCGCGCATCCCATCGCGTCGCCGACGGGCAGACGGTGCCGCTCGATGAGAAGTTCCGCGTCGGCGGATTCCTCCTCGACTTTCCCGGCGACCCGATCACCATCGCGCCGCACGAGACGATCAACTGCCTAACCGACCCGGATACGCCGATCGCCACAGACAGAGGGCCGAAGCGGGTGGCCGACATCCAGATCGGCGACCGCGTGCTGACGCACCGAGGGCGGTTCCGCCCCGTGGTTCGGCTCGCACCGTCCCGGACTCACTCAGGCGACGTCGTCTGCCTCGACGTCGGCGACGGCGTTCTTCGCCTGACGGAGAACCATCCGGTGCTGACGGACCAGGGCTGGGTGATCGCTGGGGAACTCAGCCGAGGCCGGATCGTCCTTTGCGCCTCTCCGATTGAGCTCGGCCATGGTTTCGAAGAGCCGAGTCTGCTCGGCGAGCGCCGCAGCAGCGCGCGGACCACGTCCGCCACGGACCCCGACGGGCCAGTTCGCGACGAGTGCGGCATGGCGCTTCTTGATGACGAGGTATGGGAGCAGTGCCGCGCACAGCTCGGTCGCCTGAGAGTTGGTGACCTGCCAGCGGAACATCTTGGACCAGCCGTCCTTGAACGGCTTCCCATTCGTGTAGACGATCCCGACACCGGTGACCTCGTGGAGAAAGCGGATGATGCCCTCGTGGCTGTTCACCGCCAGAACCTTCGCGTGGTAGTTGAAGGGCCGAGCGGGGTCCTGTCCCTTGCTGCGCGCACGACCGATGGTGATCGTTCCCTCGCCGTCGATGAAAGCAGCGATGTAGGCGGCAGTGACGGGATCGAGTTTCATCCCACTATACTACCTCGCACAGTGGTGCGTTACTGGGTTGAACGCGCTGATCAAGTCCAGTTGTTCAACTTCGCAGTCGATGAGGACGAGTCCTATGTTGCGAACGGAATCGTCGTCCACAACTGTCGATGCACCATCCTCATCTACCACGACGACGCGCTGCAGGATGAGTTGCAAGGGCCCGACGGAAGTATGGGGGAAGTACGGCCCGAAGGTGTCCGCATCGGCCCCGATGATCCTGACGATGTGCAGGCCGCGGTCGAGAAGGTCGTCGAGGACGAGCATCGTGCGCGGCCAGTCGCACCGGATGACCGCGGAGAAGACCACGGGCAGACACCGCCGGCCGCTCCGGAACCCGTCGAACTGACCGACGAACGAGAGACACCGGTCGGTCCGGCACCAGACCTGGCGTCGTTCTCCGATGACGAACTGCTGGACCTGATGCGCGAAAAGGTCCGCTCCGACGACGGCGTGTACGAGGCGGCGATGGCCGAGTACGACCGCAGGCAGGACGACCGCGACGACTGACGTCCACCGGACCGTACCGGCGGTGGTGGATACTGGCAGACGAGAATGTCGCTGGCGGTAGGGGCCGGACACCCGAAACACCAGGGAGTCCCGCCATGCCCGACACTCTCGCCGCGATCACCGCTGCTGGCGTCGTCTACGACCGCTCCGATTTCGCCGACCCGCACCTCGACGGGCCGACCGCGCTCACTGTCACCGCGGACGGTCGAGTCTTCGGTCACCTCGCCGCCGCCGGTACCTGCCACATCGGGTACGGCGATCGCTGCGTCACCCCACCGACGAGCAAGAGCGGATACAAGTACTTCCACCAGGGAGTGGTCCGCACCAAGGATGGTGACCTCCCGGTCGGGAAGCTCACGATCGGCACCGGACACGCCAGCCTCGGACAGGACTCCGTCGCGGCGGCCGCTCACTACGACAACACCGGTACGGTCGTCGCCGCAGTCCGCGCCGGAGAAGACGCACACGGCATCTGGCTCGCCGGCCGTATCGTCCCGGGCACCCCGCCGGAACGGATCGACGAACTCCGCCGATCCGGAGTATCGGGGGACTGGCGCGGAATCGACGGGAACATGGAGCTCGTCGCGGCGCTCGCGGTGAACGTGCCGGGCTTCCCGGTTCCGCGGACCGAGGAACTCGTCGCCGCCGGCGGGGTCGCATCGCTGGTAGCGGCGGGTGTGGTCGCTCCGGATGCTCCGATGTCGGGGGAGGACTTGGAGCAGATGGTCGCGTCGGCGGCCGAACGGATCGTCGACGAGCGCCTCGCGGAGCAGCGGCGGCGGGCCGCGATCGTCGCGCGGGTCGAGCCGATCGTCGCGTCGGCGGGTGTGGACCGCCGTCAGCGTGTGGTCGCCAACGTAGAGCGGGTGCAGGCGGCGCGCGCGGCCGAGGACGTCGACGCGCTGACTGCCGCGGTCGATTCCGGGATCCCCGGCCACCTGCCCCGCGATCTGAAGAACTATTGGACCAAGGGCGCCGGACTGTCGCGGTGGGCGACGTCTCCTCATCCGTACACCGCGCTGACTCGTGCCCTGCGATCGGAGTTGCCGGCGAAGGCGCAGCACATGGTGAATGGGCTGGCGGCGAACCTGTTCAAGGCGGTGTTCGGGATCTACCCCGGCCAGCGGAAGGAACTCACCGCGGCGTCGGGTCGCCGTGTCCGCACGCAGGAGGGTGCAGATCGGTTCGGTGTGTCGGTGGGGGATCTGATCCCGGAGGCGGTCGAGCAGGCCCAGCAAGTCGGTGGTGACTTCGCAGAGGCCGCGGGCAACGACATCGCGAAGATGATCGACCCGAGCCGCAAGAACAAGCCGAAGCCGCCAGCACCGAAGGACGCGGTCTCGGAGCCAGCGCCGAAGCCCGACCCCAAGACTGAATCGAAGGCGAAGACGGCCGAACCGGTCGCCGCTCCGAAGAGCGGCCCCGGCGCCCTCGTCCCTGAAGGTGACGAGGCCGCGAAACCGTTTACGCAGGATGTCACTCCTGCGCCTGCGGAGAAGGCCGAGGACCTCGATCACGGCCCAGACGGTGCACCTGTCGTCCCCGACGACGCCCCTCCGGCCCGACTCGAGGGGACCGGTCCGATGGACGAGGACCAGTCTCCCTACTCGGGCGCGCTCGGCGGAAAGCTCCTGTCGTTCGATGACGGTAAGGCGTACTACGACGACGGTTCCTGGACCGACGGAGAGCAGTGGCATATCGGCGACGCTCCGACCCAGACTGAATCTGATCCGGCCGCGGCACTGACCGAAGCCGACGTGTACGACCCGGGAGACCCGGCAGCGAACCCCGAAGGCGCAGCAGACGGGGCCAGCATCGATGAAGGCTCTCCGACGCCGGGCACCGAGGTCACCGACACCGAGGTCCCTGCACGTACGGACGGCTCCGGCTACCTCGAGGAAGACCAGGTCCCGGAGACCGGCGCCTACGGTGGCGCGCTCGTCGACTACAGCGACGGCGTCGCGTTCTACGACGACGGCACCGACACCGACGGCACGACGTGGCGGCACTCCGAACCCTACGAGGACCCGGAAACGATTGCCGCGTCCGCAGTCCGCCACGCCCGCATCATGCGCAGACTCGGGTACACGGTCGCGAACCCCCGCCCAAAAGCCTGACCGCTGCCGGACGTCGGCGCGCACTTACCGCTGCTGGTGTGCGCCGCGTCCGGACCGCAGCGGGCGCCGCACGCTACAAGCAGCCCATCGGATCCATCATCGTCACCCAAGGCGGTGGCAAGAAGCCGCTGAACCTGTCGCACATGGACGACGGGCACCTCATGGATCTCATGCACGACCAGATCGCGCAGCAGAAGAACCCGGACATCTACGAGGCGGCCGCCGCTGAATGGTCGCGCCGGCAGCCCCCGTTGGAAGAACCGAGTGCACCGTTCCCCGATCCGTGGGATGAGCCCGATCCAACGCGCACCGACCGACTCGACATGATGACCGCCGAGCGCGATGCTGCCTACGCGCGACTGGCGTCCGGCGCGCACGTCACCGACAGCGAGTGGCAGGACGACGCCGACCGCTACGAGGTGTACTCCGAACTCATCGCGAACGAGCAGAAACTCGCCGCGACCAACTCGACGCCGCAGGGTGCGGTTCCGGGTCTGGTAGAGGAACGGCCGCAAGGTGACGGCGCATCGACGGTCGAGGTCTCAGCCGCGACGCGGAAACGGTGGGCGATCATGGAGCAGGCCGACCAACTCGCCGAAGCCGAGGGGATCAGCTACGAGGACGCGCTCGGTCGCGTTCAGGGCCTCGACCCCGAACAGGTACGACGTCGTGAAGCAGTCCGTCGCGGCACCGAACTCGGGTACTCGTCGACGAGTTTCAACGCGCTTGTCGACGAGATCCATCATCAGTACGTCTCCGAGATGGAACTCCGGATGGAGGACGCCACAAACGGGCACTTCATCGCCACTGAGCACAAGAACAACCCCGAGTTCTGGAAGTGGTGGAACAACAACGGGAAATCACTGTTCTCGATGACTGATGCTGAGGCTCGCAAGTACCTGTCTCCTGAAGCTCGCGAGTACCTGGATTCGATCGGTGGACGCGTCACCAAATCAGATGTGGTCGCGCTGATAGAGCAGGGTAAGCTGAGTGAGAACTTCGAGCCTGACTCTATCCAGGCAGCGTTTTCCAACTCGGAGACCAGATTCCGTCGAGGGGACTACCTCCAATGACTACTACCCGGGAACAGTTTGCGCAGGCGCAGCACGCCGGGGCAACGTCGTCGCTCGATGACGCCTGCCCGTACACAGGTCTTCTCGCGCGGGCATGGCGGGATGCACGTCGAGAGATGGTCGCCGAGCGTCGTGAGGCCATGATGGCAAGGGCGCGCGGTGGGATGTAACTGCGGGTCGGGCCGTAAGGTCGTCGTGTACGAAGCGACGCGCTCCAACGGGACGGTGAAGCGGTATCTCACTCAGCGTGAGGCCGAGTCTGATGTGGCCAAGAACGGTGGCTCGTGGCGGCAGGTGACGCAGACCGTGCGGTGAACGCGCTACTCTGAGACTCGATAGCCGCTGGCGGTAGGGGCCGGGCACGCGCGAAATGCGCTCCCCGAGCCTCAAGGAGCACCCCGTGGCTACTCTCAACCTCCAGGCCATCCTCGATCAGACCGCGGGCAAGACCGCGGAAGACGTTGCTGGCATCGTCAAGGCCGCAGCATCCGCCGAAGGCGTCGACCGGGACCAGATCACCGCAGTCATGGACGAGGCGGTCGAGAAGTTCCAGGCGCTCAACGATCAGGACGACCTGAAGGGTGACGACCTCGCAGCGTTCGAACTGATCGGCGAGGTCATCACCGCGACCCGCGCCGTACAGACCGAACTCGCTGAGGCCGACGCCGCGGCGAAGGCCAAGCGTGACGAACTCGCGGCGAAGGTCCTCGGCACCGACGAGACCGCCGAGACCCCCGCCGAGGCGGAGGACCCCAGCGATGACGACGCGCAGACCGACAACACCGCGGCCGACACTGCTGACGAGGCCGCAACCCCGGAGGCCGCGCCGGAACCGGTGACCGCATCGGCGAAGCCGCTGCCCCGGATCAACCTCGCCACCATCAAGGGCAAGGCGCCCGAACCCAAGCCCGTCGAGACTCCGTCCGGACTGGCGATCACCGCCGCCGCCGGCGTCCGCGGCGTCGAGAACGGCGCCAACCTCGACATGGACGGCCTCGTCGCCGCCGTCCAGGCCCGCATCCAGGGCATGCCGCGCGGAGGCAACGGCTACGTCAAGGACGGTGTCGCACAGATCGCGGTCACCTTCCCCGAGGACCTCGTCGCGTCCGGCGACGGTGACGACACCCGAGTCATCAATCACGCCGGAGACCAGAACCGTCTCGACGGTGGACTGGTCGCATCCGGTGGTTGGTGCGCACCCAGCGAGACGCTGTACGACCTGGCTCCGATGCTCGCCGATCCCAACGCCGGACTCATCGACGTCCCCGAGACGCAGGTGAAGCGTGGCGGCATCAACTTCACCCAGGGAGTCGACTTCGCATCGGTGTGGGCGGGCAACGCCGGCCTCATGCAGACCGAAGCGCAGGCCGAAGCGAACGAAACCAAGGCGCTGTACCGGCCCACCTGCCCCGAGTTCACCGATGTCCGCGCGGACGTCATGTACTCCGGCATGACTGTCGGGTTCCTGCAGAACGACGCCTACCCCGAGACCACGAAGGACGCGCTCGCCGGCGTGACCGCGGTGCACGCGCACCGCTTCAACGCCGAGACCATCAAGCGGATGGCCGCCGCGTCGACCGCCGTCGACCTGACCGGCAAGATCGGCCCGTCGGCGACCGGGTCGATCCTCAACGGCATCGGCCTGCAGATCACCGACTACCGGTACAAGTACCGTGCACCGGAATCGCTGGTCCTCGACGTCGTCCTCCCGATCTGGACCAAGGAAGTCGCACGCGCCGACTACAGCCTGCGCGAAGGCATCCCGCTCGAGAACGTCACCGATCAGATGATCGCGAAGTGGATCGCCGACCGCGGCGGCCGAGTCCAGTGGGTCTACGACTGGCAGGACGCCTACACCGGTGTCACTGGCGGCTTCGGGTCGACGACTGCGATCACCGAGTACCCGACCAGCGTGGAGGCACTGATCTACGTGTCGGGCACGTTCGTCCGCGGCCGCGGTGAGGTCGTCAACCTCGACATGGTCTACGACTCGGCCGAGGTCCAGAAGAACGACTACTTGCAGATGTTCATGGAGGAGAAGCTGCTCGTCGCCAAGCGCGCGTACAGCTCGCTCAAGGTGAAGCTGGCGCTCGGGGTGAACGGCACCGTCGGTGCCGCGCAGGTCCTCGATAGCAACGGCAAGGTCGTCCCGGCGACGCCGTAGTGACGTCGGGTCGGGTACCGATGACCGCCCCCGTCCGGTACCCGGCCCGGCAACCACCGCCCCTTCTGACTTGAGGAACATCTGATGGCAGTCGCCCCGCCCCTCTTGATCCCCACCCCGCAGCTCGCGCCGCCGCGGGGCGGCCTGCTGTCGGTCGCCGACATCGTCGGCCCAGGGGATCTGCACTGGCAGAACGGCGTCGAGTACGCCACCAATCCCACGCCTGGCGGTGTCGCCGACGAAGTGTCATGCGACCCGATCGACCCGGCCGACCTTCCCGAGGGCGTCCCGGTCGTGACCGACGACCCGCTCCGTGTCCACACCGGATTCACATGCAAGCACCCCGGACTGACCCGCGACGAAATCCAGGCGTACGCGCGTAACAAGCTGGCCGCCGGTGAGGGGCCCGCCGTCGAGCGCGGTGTGTGGCCGACGATCATCGCCGACGCGACCACGATCGCCGGAACCGGTGCGGTGTCGCTGCTCGCAGGGCTCGGCGACCTCGAAGCGTGGCTCTACGAGTCGTACGGCGGCACCGGAGTGATCCACGTGCCCCGCGGCGCGCTGCCGTTCCTGGTGAAGGCGAAGCAGATCGTCGTCGGCAGTGGAGGCTCACTGACGACCGTGCTCGGCACCAAGGTCAGCGCCGGAGCCTATCCCGGGACCGGGCCATCCGCCGCCGAGCCCGCGGCCGGCGCGGCGTGGATCTCGGCGACCGCCGCGGTCCAGGTTCGACGCTCCGAAACCAAGGTCCGCACCGACAACGGGGCCGCCTACTTCGACCACCGCGACAACAGCGTGATCGGCCTGGCGGAACGCCTCTACGTCGTCAGTTGGGAACACCTGGCCGCCGCTGTTCAGATCACTCTCGAGGAGGCTCCCTGATGCCGACGATCATCCCGAAGGACCGCGCTGATTCGCAGCGTCTCGCTCGCGCGCTGCTCGACGCGGCCGGCGATCGACCGGAGCGGGTCCGCACCATCAACCCGCGCGGGCGCCTGGCGTTCGTCGTCGACGACGAACTCGCCGCGGCGGTCGGCACCGGAGACTACGCACCGCCGCCGGAGGCGCCGAAGAAGCGCGCACCACGCAAGACCAGCGCGAAGACCACCGACTAACGGTCCGATCGACCAACAACTGAACATCGAGATTCGCCGCTGGCGGTAGGGGCCGGGCATCGACAACGACCAGAAGAGGTCCCGTCATGCCGAACAACGTATGGCCCTCCATCCACGCCAAGATCATGCGCCTGACCAAGCTCGACAGCTGCGGACAGCCGATCACCGGGGCATCCAACAAGTCGATGCTCGTCACGAAGGGCATCGTCAAGATCAGCATCACCGCCGAAACCGAGGACGGTGAGGACACCGTCAAGAAGAACGGCAACGGCGAGATCTGCGTCCAGCACAAGGACCCCGACCAGATCAAGTACCTCGCCCCCGAGATCGAGTTCTGCGGCGTCGACCCCGAAGCGTGGTCCATGATCACCGGGCAGCCACTCGTCCTCGACGGCGCGGGCGATGCGGCCGGCATCAAGATCAGCTCGGCGCCGATCGAAGCGAACTTCGCGTTGGAGGTGTGGACCGATGTTCCCGGCGCCGCGTGCGGTGCGGGAGGCAATCAGCCGTTCGGATACTTCCTGCTCCCGTTCGTCGGGTCGGGCAAGGTCGGCGACATCGAACTGTCCGTGTCGGCCGCCGAGTTCACGCTGTCGGCGCAGACCAAGCCCGGCACCGGGTGGGGCGTCGGCCCGTACGCGGTTGTCCGCGACGAGGACAACGCCGCCGTGCCGCTGCTCGAGGCGCTGACACCGCAGGATCACGCGATCATGCAGACGGTGACCGTGGCTCCGCCGACCCCGACGGACGGCGCAGTGGAACTGACGCCGGTGACCCCGCCGACCGGACCGTAATTGAACACCCACGGAGGGCGCGCACTGGCCGGACGGCCGGTGCGTGCCCTCTCGTCGTATCGGATCAGAGGGAGACAGTAGATGAGTTTCTGCGGGTGGCCGGTGACGATCCCGGCCGAGTACGCGGAGCGGTGGGCCGAGGCGACGCCCGAGCAGCAGGACCGGGCGACAGCGCTCGCCGGCCGCGTCTTGTGGGCGCTGACCGGGCAGGTGTTCGGGGTGTGTTCGGCGACGGTGCGGCCGTGCTTTCAGCCGCAGCGCGGCGGCTCCCTGTACCGCGGGTTCTGGCCCGGAGTGTCGGTGACACCGGGGGCATCCGGTCCGTGCGGCTGCTCCGACGGCTGCACCGAGGTCGGCTATGACCGCGTGTCCCTGCCGGGGCCGGTCGCCGCGGTGGACGAGGTCATGATCGATGGCGTCACGATCGATCCGGCCACCTATCGGGTGCAGGATCGTCGGTGGGTGCACCGTGTTGACGGTCAACTGTGGCCGACGCACCAGGATCTTCATGCCCCGGACGACGGTCTGGGTGCGTTCACGATCCGCTACCAGCGGGGTATCCCGCTCACTGATGACGCGAAGGCCGCCGCCGGGCGCCTGGCGGTCGAGTTCCTCGAAGGGATGGCGGGTGGGGCGTGCAAGCTCCCGGACCGCGCGACATCGGTGTCCCGGCAGGGAGTATCCATCGAGTTGGCAGACATCCGCGAGTGGTTCACCAACGGTGTCACCGGCGTCGCGGAGGTCGACCTGTGGATCATGGCCGTCAACCCGAACAGGTCGAAGCGGCCAGCCCGAGTCACGTCGCCGGATCGTCGCCGCACCGTCGTGAGGATGCAGTGATGGAATGCTCCCCGTACGTGCTCGCGGCGTCGTTGCTTGCGAACCTGCAGGCAAACCTGGCCGACACCCGGGCCGGTGCCGCTGACCGTATCGCGGTGTACCCGCACCAGGAACCGGCGGTCGAGTTCTGCGACTCGATGGCATGGGTCGGTATCGGTGCGATTGGCCCAGCGCAGACGAAACCCGTCGGTGGATGCGGAGTTCTCACGTGGCGACTCACGCTGACGATGGGCGTGCACCGCTGCTACCCGGTGACCGAGGACGGATCGGCACCGGATGCGGCCGCGGTGGACTCAGCGGCCCGCGACATCCTCGATGACGGCGAAGCGATGCGCCGCGCGGTCACGTCAGCGTTCGAGGACGAGCAGCCCCAGATCACGGGATGGCGGCCGGTCCCGCCGCAGGGCGGGTCGCATGGATCACGGATGGACGTCCAGGTCGAAATGGCTTGGGGCGCGTACACCGAACCGCGGGCGCCGATGCTGCCGGGAGACCCGCGTCAGCCGTGACGAGAACGGTGAGGGCCCGCACGCTTCCCCTGAAACCGTGCGGGCCCTCTGCACCAAACTCGACCAAGAACCAGATGCACCACCGACGATACCGCACGAGTGACAGTTCAACAGTTACTGTGGACCGTATGAGTGAAGTGACCGTCAAAGCCATCCAGCCCGTGCTCGGCCTCGCCGACGGCGACGTCGTCACCATCGAACGCACACCCCGCATCGACACCGCGATCAAGGCAGGCCGTCTCGTCGTCCAGGACCAGCCGGTCCAGACGACCGACGTCGGCACCACGAGCGACGACCCCGAACCGGTGCCCGACGACAGTCCGCAGCCGGAAACCGCTGAGGCCCAGTCGGAGCAGCCGCGCGTCAAGCGGGTGAAGAAGCTCGCAGGCCTCGACAAGGACACCGATGGCTAGCGTCCGCCTCAACCGCGCGAACTACCAGCGCGCGACTCAGGCCGCCGGCCGCCGCTGGGCTGACCGGGTCGGCAACGACGTCGTCGACGAGGCACGGAAGCGGTGCCCGGTCGATGAGGGAACCTTGCGGGCGTCGATCACTCACGTCACCACAGTCCGAGACGGATCCGCCAAGGTCGTCGTCGGGTCACCGCTGCCGTACGCCGAGTACTTCCACACCGGCACCGGCATCTACGGGCCGAAGGGCACACCGATCACGCCGGTCACCCGCCAGGCCCTCAAGTTCAAGTGGGACGGGCCCGGCGGCGCGACCCGCTCGAAGGACAAACGCGGCTACGTGTTCGCCAAGTCCGTCAAGGGCATCAAGCCCAATCCGTTCCTGGCCGACGCACTGCAGTCCGTCATGGGCGTCGTCCGACGCCGCACCCGATAGAAAGAAGGCACCCCGAATGGCTACTGCTCCCGCTCGCACCGCACCGAAGGCACGCTGGGCGAAGTTCCTCAACGAGCAAGGCATCGATGTCCCCGACAGCGCGACTCGCGCCGACATGATCGACCTGTGGCGACTGAACCAGGACGACCATGACGGCGACGTTGATGCGCCGGCCGAGGCCGGTTCGCTCGAGTATTTCCGGCCTGCTCCCGACGAGCGCCTCGCCGATCAGGTCCCCGGCGACCTCTCGTTCTCGACCGATTCTGGCGAACGCCGCGACCCCGAGAAGCTGCTGATCTCGATCGACGGGAAGCCGACGTACCTGTACCAGCCGTCGACCGCGCTGCTGATGTTGGTCGCTGGAAGCCTGTCGGCCGAGGCCCCGATCGAGGACCGTCTCCGCACCATGCTGAACCTGGTATCCCAGTGCCTCGATTCCGAAGCTGAGCGTCTCGTCCGCGCGAGGATGTTCGCCCGCGACAACAGCTTCGACGACGGACTCCTGGGGAAGCTCGTCGCGACGATCATCAACAAGTGGGCGCCGTACACGCTCGACGCCGCGGACCTCGATACGTCGTCGAAGCCGAAGGCGTCCCGGCAACAGCGTCGCGCCGCAGCACGCGCCAAGTAGCGTCCCTTGGCGCTCGGAGCGCCGTGGGCGCCCCCACCGGACCGGTGGTTGCTGGACCATCACCTCCTGAGAGTGAGAGAGCCAGCGACCGCCGGTTTCGTCATGGCGCTGATCGTCCCCGAGGATCGGGGCCCTGGCCTCTGGACGACCATCGAATGCACTCATCCTGCTGATCGGTCGGTGATCATCGAATCGATCCTCGTCGACGGCACCGACCTCGATGTCCTCGATGACGTCGCCGACACTCTCGTCGAGAAACTGATCGGCTGGAAGCGGTGGGAAGCGACATTCGTATGGCGCAAGACGATCGAGGCGTGGCCCATCGTCGACGGCGACCTCACCAGCCGCGGCGTCGACATCACCGCGATCCCACCCGCTCGCGCCACCAACACCGCCTACTCATGGTGGAGGCAGAACCTCGGCCGTGACGAGCAGGCGTGGAAGAAGTTCACCCGCGACATGACCCGGGAACCCCGCCGGATCCTGGAACGGGAAGCGTCCAAGCCAATGGACCCGGCGGTGTTCGGTCAACTGCAGGCGTTGACAGCGCGGAAACCGAAACCGGCGACCGCGGTGCCGGAGTCCACGATCACGATGCCTGACCACGTATCCTGAGCAAGAAATAGCTTTGCGCTGCTGGCGGTAGGGGCCGGGTGCTGTAGGTCCAGGAGGCCGCAGCATGACCGCACCCGGCGGCGCTTGGGCCTCCGCACACGTCGACGTCGAACTCGACTGGGGCAACCTCGACGAGGAACTGATTCGCCGTCTCGAGCGGTCAGCCCAGATCGCGCAGCGAGCGGTCAACAAGCATCTCGACAAGATCGCCACGAACGCCGAACGCACCTTCGACAAGGTGGAGCGCGGTTTCGACTCGCAGATGCGGGCGATGGAACGACGCTCAGACGTCGCGGCCCGGCAGGTCAACAAGAACCTCGGCAAGATCCGCGACCGCGACATCACGCTGAACGTCGACGTCGACGACACGCAGGCAGTCGGGCAGGTCCGCGGGGCACACCGCGCCATGCAGGCTTGGGCGTCTGCGAACCCGATCGAGTTCGGCGTCAGTGTGGACCACCGCGGCGCGCGGTCCGCTCTCGGAGGGATTCTCGGGACTCTCCAACGCGAAACGTCCCGCCGCCAGGTCAAGGTCGATATCGACGTTGATCGCAGAGGGCTAGGGCGTGCAGCCCTCGGAAGCATCGGATCGATGCTCGGAACCGTCGGTGGGAAGGCACTGACGGGGGCGAAGTTCCTCGGTAAGTGGGCGGGCATCCTCGGTAGTGCCACGATCGCTGCGGGGTCACTCGTTCCTGTCATCGGCGCACTCGGTTCCGGTCTTGTCGCTATCGGTGGGGCGGCCGGCACGGTGGCGGTGGGCGGATTGTTCGCGCTCGGAGCGGCCGGCGCGGCGGTGATGGTCGCATTCAACGGGATGGGCGACGCCATCAAATCCGCCCTCGACCCGGAAGCATCGCCAGAAGACTTCGCCAAGGCCATCGAAGGTCTGTCTCCGGCAGCCCAGTCGGTCGCTAGATCGGTACGCGGACTCGGACAAGCCTGGGAGGAAGCCGGGGTCAAAGCCGCGGTACAGGAGGCGATGTTCGCTGGCCTCGGACCGAAGATCGCAGGTCTCGGTCGCCTCATAGTGCCGCTTCGGGAATCGCTGCGCACAGTCGCTGAAGGATTCAACGACGGCGCCAACGGCGCGCTTCGGATGATCAACTCTGCGTCCGGCATGTCCATGGTGAAGTCACTTCTCGCCGACGCCGGGAACATGGGCGCGAACCTCGGGGCCGCGGTCACCGCATCGATCCCTGGGTTCCTATCCCTCGGGTCCGCGGCATCCTCGGTGATCTCGCCGCTGACTGATGGCATCGGCGCGATGGCGCAACGCTGGTCGGAGTCGATGCTGCGGATGCAGCAGGACGGGACTCTGCAAGCGAAGATGCAGGGTCTGCTCGACACCGCTCGGCAGGTCGGCGCGGCGCTGATGAAGGTCGGCGAGATCGTCGGCGGGGTGTTCCGGGCTGCTGCTGCGGCCGGCAACGGGAACCCACTCGGCAACATCATGGGGACGTTGACTGCGGTGTCGGACTGGGTTAACGGGCCCGGCCAGGCAGCGCTCACATCGTTCTTTACCTCGGTCGGTCAGGTCACGTCGACACTCGCACCGATTCTGCTGCAGGTCGCCGGGATCATCGGAGGCCAGGTTGCCCCGATGATCGCGCAGTTGGTCACGACGATCGGGCCGGTTGTCGGGGAGATCGTCACCCAACTCGGTTACGGGGTAGCCGCGCTCCAGCCCGCGATCGCACCGCTGGGCGCCGCGCTCTCGCAGATCGGGGCAGCGCTCGCTCCGGTCCTGCCAATCCTGGGTCAGCTGATCGCACAGTTCGTGCAGCTCGCGGGGCCGATCCTAGGAGCCCTCGCCCAGGCACTATCTCCGATCCTGCAGGCCGTAGGTCAGGCGCTGATCGCTGCGTTCCAAGCTCTCATGCCTGCAATCGCGCCGATCAGTAACCTGTTCGCCACGCTCGCGCCGATCATCGCGCAGATAGCCACCGTGCTCGGGCAAGTGCTCGCGTCTGCGATTACCGCGCTGATGCCGTTGTTCCAGACGTGGCTCGACGTGGTGAGTCAACTGTTCGCGGCTCTGTCGCCGATCATTCCAGTGATCGGCGAGGCCCTGGTGAGCGCGATCTCGGCGGTTGCGCCGTTCATCGAGCAGTTGGCGACGATGCTGGGCGATGCACTCGGCGCGGCGATCCAGACGATCGCGCCGCTCATCCCGCAGATCGCGTCGGCATTCATGCAGATCCTCGACGCCGTCATGCCGCTGGTGCCGATCCTCCTGCAATTGGTGCTGACGTGCCTGCAGCCGATCATCGGACTGCTGCCGACACTGATGTCGGTAATCGCGTCCCTGGTCCCGGTGCTCGTGCAACTGGCATCCATGTTCGCGTCGCTGGTGTCCGCGGTGATGCCGGTCGTCGCGATCATCGCGAAGGTCATTGGGTTCTTCGTGCAGCTTCTCGGCACGATCATCAACTTCGCTGCTCAGGCACTCGCGACGATCCTCGGCTGGGTAGCAGGCATCATCGCGGGATTCCTGAACATGGTGACCACTGTCGTGTCGACGGTGTCGGGATGGGTCGGCAACATCCTGGGGTTCTTCGGCGACCTCGTCTCCCGCGCGATCTCGTTCGTGACGGACATGTGGCAGCGCGTCACGACGGGGTTCTCCGAGGGCGTCAGCAAGGCCGTCGATTTCGTGAAGGAACTCCCCGGCAAGATCATGGGGGCATTCGCCGACGCCGGAAAGTGGCTGTGGGACGCCGGCAAGAAGATCATCGGCGGCCTCATCGACGGCATCAAGTCGATGCTGTCCTCGCTCGGGAACGCGATCGTCTCGATCTTCCCGTCGATCATCCAGGGCCCCGTCCGCCGCGTCCTCGGTCTGGCACTCGGCGGCCTGGTGCCGGGACTGGCGGCCGGCGGCATCCTCGATGCGCTCGGCGGCGGTGAGGTCACCGGAGCGACGACCACGATCCGGCCGGGTGGATTCATCGTCAACGCTGCCGCGACCCGCAAGAACAAGGCCCTGCTGAAGCAACTGTCGCCCCGCGGCCGTGTCCTGTCGGGCCCCGGCACGGGTACGTCGGACTCGATCACCGGCCGCTACAACGGGCGCGCGGTCGCTCGAGTGTCGAAGGGTGAGTGGTACGCGCCGCCGCAGGATGCCGCGCAGATCCTGCCGCTGCTGATGGCGGTCAACGCCGGGAAGAAGACCGTCGCGCTGGCGAGGGCTGCGGGTGGGCTGCTGCCTGCGTTCGCGCCGGGCGGCATGATCCCGACCGAGCTACGGGACCGCGCCCGCCAAGCCGTGCAGTCGGGCTACGTGTGGGGCGGTTGGGGCAACGGCTGGAACACCGACTGCTCCGGCCTCACCAGCAGCCTGGCGAACATGGCGACCGGACGCGCATCGGGCCCGGGTGAGGGTGAGCGCACCGCGACCGGCGGTATGCGGGCGTTCCTGGAAGCCAGGAACTTCCAGGACGGTGCGATTCCCGGTGCCCTGCAGGTCGGCTGGTCTGACACCCATTCGGCGGCGACGCTGCCGACCGGCGAGAACATCGAGCACACCGGACCCGAGGGTGCGCCGGCATCGTTCGGTGCGGACGCGAAGGGCGCGGACAGCCTGCCGAACGTGATGTCGCTGCCGATGGGCGGCGACACCGATTCGGGTGCACTCGGCGGCGGCCTGACCCCGGGAAGCACCGGTGGCGGTGGCGGGTCGACGCCGATCGGGTCCGGTATCGGCTCCGGGCCAGGCGGCGGAGCGTCGTGGGGCAACTCGGGCGGCTCGTCGAAGGCGAACAGTGCAGCCGACGCCGAGCGGATCGGTCTGACGCCGGTGTGGGTGGAGAACTGGCCCGCCCAGATCGGCGGAGGCGGTGGCACCGGTGGTCTGTCGGTGGGCGATACGACACCGAACGCCGGTGTCGCGCCCGCAGCGACGCCACCGGCGCCGAAGCTGACGGCATCGTCGTCGAAGAAGGACGTCGCGGCGGCGATCTACGCGAAGGCCCGCGACCGCGGCTACAGCCACGAAGAGGCGCTGGCGATCGTGTCGACGGCGATCCAGGAATCCAACCTCGACGCCAACGCGTCCGGTGGTGGTGGAGCGTGGCACGGCTACTTCCAGCAGGACGAGTCCTACCCGGACCGCGACGACCCCGAGGGCAACGTCAACGGGTTCCTCGACCGTCTCGACGAGAAGACGAAGGCCGACCCGAACAGCGATATCTGGAAGCGGATCTTCTGGCTGCAGCAGCGGCCGGGTGAGTCGTCGGCGGAGGCCGCGTACGGCAACGGCCGGCAGGCGTACCTGTCCGAGATCCAGTCCCGCCAAGGCGAAGCGAAGGACCTCGTCGGGCAGGTGCCAGTGACTCCGCAGGGCACCGTCCCGGTCACTGTCACCGATGACCAGACGACGGCGCCGCAGACACCTCCGCCCGCGACGACGACCCCGCCTGCTGATGCCGGACTGTCACCCGGCGGTACGCCCGCCGCGGACAAGCCGCTGTCGGAGTCGATGCCGTACGGGAAGGCCCGAGCTGACCAATACCTGCGCGAGCAGAACCTCGGCCCGGCGTTGCAGGACATCGGCGTCGCCGGCCTCAAGGAGACCTTCGGCGAGTTCGGCGACCTGATCGGCGTGAAGCCGTACGTCGAGCAGGGGATCGATCAGGCCGTCGCCTACCTGAAGCAGATCGCGGAGAGGAAGCCTGCGCCGTCGACGGTGAAGCTCGCCGACACCGTCAACAACTACGGGGACCCGCAGGAGACGAAGCAGAAGACCACCGCCGGGATGACCGCGGTGATGGACACCTACAGGGGAGATTGATCGATGGCGGCGTGTACGAGCGGCATCACGAACGCAGCGAAGGTCGTCCAGCTGATCCTGCGGGACCCGAGGACGAGGGAGGACCTGGTCGTTCTCGATGTCTTGCCGCATGCGGCGTTGGGTTCGGCGGGGTTTCAGGGGATCACGCTCGGCGAGAACATGAGCGGGTTGTATCGGGTACCGATCGATCAGCCGCTGAAATCGGCCGCGTACCAGGAAGGTGCGACGCCGTCGCAGTACCCCCGGAAGAAGGAACGCCGCCCGAAGGTCACGTTGCATGCGCAAGCATCGACGCCCGAGGCGTACGCGCAGGTTGAGACACTGCTGTGGACAGTCCTGTCGGTGAAGTGGGACTGCTACCTGCGGTCGTTCGAGCCTGACGGCACCTGGCGTGAACTGAAAGTCCGTCTGCTGAACGAGCCGGATGATCAGGTCCGCCGCTACCACGGGTCGATCACCTACTCCGAGTGGCAGTGTGAACTCCTCGCCTGCGACCCGTTCTGGTACGGGCCACCGTACGAGAAGCGGTTCACGCGCGCCGACATGACCGCGGTGAACGGCGGCTGGGAGATCGACGTCCCGATCACGAACCCGACCGACCAACTCGGTTTCATCGAGTGGAACAGCGGCGAACTCACCACGACGGAGACCTGGTCGTTCCAGGACGGCGAACTGACGCTCGACAACGGCGGTCCCGCGATGATTCCGCTTCCGCCGCTCGCGCCGCCGGTCACCGCCGCGTTCTGGGTGCAGACGTATCCGACCGAGATGCAGTTGTTCGTGCGTCGCTCCGACGGCGGTGAACCGTCGCAACAGTGGGCGCGCATGCGCAGCCGGACGTTCACGAAGGCGATCGCGGCGAACACCCCGCACGAACGCCCGATCCGGGCCCGTCTGGTGGGCGGCACCCCGGCGTCGGAGATGCTGCTGACGATCCCGCGGCGCTGGGACCGCCCATTCGGCGGGGAACTCCCGCTGGCTGCGCAGATGGTGAGCGCCTGATGCCGGCGACAGCGCAGGAGATGCGCGCGCAGCTGATGACGGACTACCAGGACTGGATGACGACGGCCCGGTCCCGGCCGATCGTCGAGATCTACGACAAGAACTGGGAGTCGTCGATCCCGATCCTGTCGGAGACGCAGGCCAGCTTCTTGCGCAAGCACAACGACACCGGGGAGGGCACGCTCGTCATCTTCGGGTCCGCGGCGGCCCGGCAGTATATCGTCGACGAACTCGGCGAATGGGAAGACCTCCACGTCCGCGTCCGGACCGGCTACTGGGAGTGGACCGGCAAAGCCTCGAGCATCGAGCACGAGGAGGACGCCGAAGGGTTCGAGTACATCTCGATCAAGTTCCTGCACGAGTTCGAGCACGTCAAGAAGATCATCGCCTACTGCAATCCGTTCTTCCCGGCCGAGTTGCAGTGGCCGAAGATCTGGGCGTACGCCGGCCCGTCCCAATTTGGGATCACGGCGATGATCTTCCTGAACCTCCTGCGACGGTTCGCGCTGCCGTGGACCATGAGCGACAACCTGTTCGACCCGGCGTCGTGGGTCGCGAACTTCAACCCGGCGAACTGGCCGATTGTCGTCGTCCCGAAGCCGGTGTTCACCGACACGTCCGGGTGGACGGTGCTGGCGACGCGTTTCGGGAACGTCTACGACGTCGTCGCGCCGACACTCAAGGACGCCGGCCTGCGTCTGCGGGTGTACCGGTGGTTCCCCGGGATGGCGCAACCCGCGCCCAATCACTACACGCTCACGAAGTCGACACTCGTGATCGACGTCGAGGACGTGTCCGGATACGTCGGCCCGACGGGCACCCTCCTCGACGGAGCGCTGCGTCTGGTGTCCGAGGTCGCCGACGACATGATCAACGAGGTCGTCAACGAGTGGACCTATGAAGAGTCCCCGGAGTACTCGGTCGGTGGGTGGCTCGGCACGACGCGCGAGAACCCGTGGGTCACCTTCCGCGCGCCGAGCAGCACGTACGGCATCTCAGGGGTGACGTCGTGGAAGTCGAAGGTCAACAAGGCGACCGCGTCGACGATCATCACTGGCGGCCATTCTCCGGACTGGATCAACGCGGGCATCAAGCTCCTGATGAACGCGGCCCTCGGCTATCTGGGCGCCCTGTTCGGGAACCCGGGTCTCGCGCTCGGGATCTTCGACAAGCAGGTCGAGGACGTCGTCCTCGCGTTCCATCGCGTCCACAACCCGGTGCGAGCGGAGAAGATGGGGGAGTGGGGGCCACCGTACGGTGAGCGGTGGGAATCCACCGGCGGTAAGGGATTCAGCCTGTCCGCGTTGCAGGCGATCCGCGTCGGCTTCTACCGCACCCGCGCCTACCGTGTCTTCGAAGCCACCGTGCAGGCCGGCCGCCCGTACTGGCCGGGCGCGCACTTCATCGAAGGCGACCGCGTCAACGTCGAGATGGGCAACACCGGCCGCCTGTGGACCGACCATGTGTCGGCGATCGGGTGCGAGTGGTCACGCGACTCCGACGTCGACTACCCGGTCACGATCGGTGACGGGCAGATCGAGGACACCCCGGGCGCGATGCTGTCGCGGCAGTTGGCGTCGGTGAAGGAGATAGTGCAGGCCGTCGGCGTCTCCTCGTGAGCGCTGCAGCGGTTTCGTGACACACTGGGTGCAGCGCTGCTGGCGGTAGGGGCCGAGCCACCTGAGGTGTGAGGTGTGCTCGGTTGTCCCGCCGAAAGAAGTCTCCGCTGCAGCGCGGCATCCTCCGCGACGACCAAGGCGTCGTCGTCGGCCGCCGCACTCAGCATCCGCACAGTCATCTGCTGACCGCGATCCCCACTGCGAACCCCGACTATCCGGGGATGCCGCCGTTCAACATGCCGGCGGAGATGAAGCAGCTCATCGCGATCCACGTCTTCGACAACCTCTATCCGGGGTTGCCGGAACCTCCGGCCGAGGGGGAGTCGTGGACGATCACCGACGCGGACGGCAATCACGTCGCGGACGTCGGGTCGTCGCGGTACCGGCTGGTGAACCCTACGGGCGACTCGAAGCCGATGGGCGGCAACGGCGAAACGTGGCTTGCGCACGCGGTTCCGGCCGAGGCTGCGGTGCCTGCGGAGATGGACGAGGACGAGTTGGCCGCCGTCCCGGACGTGGATGATCTGACGGAGGCGCAGTTCGCGGCGTTGCAGGCGAAGGTCGATCAGCGTCTCGAGGACGATGCTCGTCTGGCGGCGATGGATGCGCAGGCGCAGCCGACCGAGACCGAGTGGCAGAAGTGGCGGCGCGAGAAGTTCGGTCTCGACGGCGGTGATGAGTCGTGACGTCACCGGATCACCTGAGGCCTGACGGGACGCAGATCGGGACGACTGTCGGCCCGTACTACCAGAACGCCGACAATTCGGCGATCGGGCGCAGCAAGAACGCCGAGATGAACTCTCTGCTCGGCTTGATGCAGAACAACTTCTTCTTCCAGATCCTGGGCGGTTTCGCGTCCGCGGTCAGTGCCGTTGCGGACGGGATCACGTCCATCGTGGAGGCGATCACGGGGATTCTCGGCGGCACGCTCGGTGATCTCGATCGTTGGTCGAATGACATCGTCGACGGGCAGCTTGCCCTGAACGAGAGCGTGGACCTGTTGAGCCCGCTGCAGGACTACGGCTCGTGCTACGCCAAGGGCGTCGGCGGTCTCGTTACTATGGGGAAGGTCCCGTTCAACCAGCAGATCGGACCTATGACCGGCTGCCACCTCGCCTCAAATGGGATCGTTCTGGACGACAAAGGGCTGTGGGATATTCGGGCCCGGTTGTGGTTCAGCTATACCCTGTCGCCGCTCAACGGGGTCATCAACTGGGAAATCCGAATCGTCAAGGACAGTGACGGGTCGATCTTCTCAGTGCAGCGCGATCAGGTCGAGGACACTGCGGTGAACTCGCGCGAGATAAACACGACTGTCGTGATCCCCTCGGCCGGATATCGGGCTGAGGTGTGGGTGACGAATCTTGCGGCGGCCCGCGCTGTTCAAGGTGGCTCTGAGTTGAACCGTCTTACCGCGCAACACATCACGCGTTCGACTGATTTTCAGATCCAGGATTGAGGCTGTCATGACTGTTCTGTTCGACAGGGTGAGTGACATCGCGGGTGCGACTGAGCACACGCCGATTGTGTTCTGGGCTCCTGAATTGCGGGAATCTGATAGCGGCGACGGCATTGTGACGTTGCAGCATCATTCGGTGTACGCGGAGAACGGTGAGTTCACGACACCGGATATGGATGCCGGTCCGGCGGTCGTGCAGATCGGTGTCCGGCAATACCAGATCACAATTCCGGAATCACCGGACCCGATTCGTTTGTGGCCGC
>NZ_KQ969309.1:0-29817 GCF_001578675.1 Gordonia sp. QH-12 | reverse complement strand
GATCACGGCGTTGAGGACGACCGCTGCTCGGTAGTTGACGGCGTGTTTGTCGTAACGGGTGGCCAGTCCGCGCCACTGCTTGGTGTGGCAGTAGCGGCGTTCGATGACGCTGCGGTTCTTGTAGTCGGCGACATCGAGGGCGACAGGTCTGCCGCCGCGGGAGCCGCGCCGCTTGCGGTGGCCCTTCTGGTCGTCGGGCTCGGGGATGACGGCTTTGATTCCGCGCGCTCGCAGGTGGGTGCGGATCGCCCGCGATGAGTAGGCCTTGTCACCGCGGACCGCGTCCGGACGGGTGCGCGGCCGACCTCGTTCGCGGCCGACCCGCAGCTGGCTCATCAGCGGCAGAAACATCGGAGCGTCACCGGCCTGGCCAGCGGTGAGCAAGGTGACCAGTGGCAGTCCGTTGCCGTCGACGAGCTGATGAATCTTCGTCGAGAGTCCGCCTCGGGATCGGCCGACGGCGTGGTCAGGCGGCTCGGTCTCCGGATTCGTGTAATTCGATCCAGCCCCCTGTGAGGCGCGTGGTGTTCGTGGCGTGCTGATGGGCGCGAGCGATGGTCGAGTCCACCGACAGTGACCAATCCACCAGTCCTGCAGCGTCGGCGGCGGCAGTGAGCTTGGCGTGGACTTGATCCCAGGTCCCCGCCTTCGCCATCCGGTGATGCCACGTCCAGACTGTCTGCCACGGACCGAACACCTCCGGCAGATCACGCCAGGCGATACCGCACCGATACCGGTAGACGATCGCCTCGACCATCGTCCGAGCATCGGAGAACGGACGCCCCTTACGGCCCGTCGGCTTCGGCAGCATGTCCTCGATCAACGACCACTGAGCATCCGAGAGCACCTGAAACCGCGACATGACCTCAGCCTCTCAGAACCTGCCCCGCCTATTTGTCAGACACGCCCTAGGCCCGATTACGGCCGAAGTCGTTGCAGGCCTCGCAGACGCTGTCCGGAATGATTCCGGCGCGCTGGAGCAGTCCGAATCCGATGCAGCCGAGGCAGAGACCGAAGGCGAACTCGAGGAACGCCGCCACGATCAACAGCCCGACGACGATCTGTGCCGCGAGACCGAAACCCGCCGCAGACAGTACGAATGCGCAGCCGGAGAAGACCAGGCCGATGGTCTGAGCGAACCGCTTGGGTGGTCCGGGAACCATCTTCGTGCGTTTCCAGACGCGCGGCACGATGACATGCACGGCGAGCCTGCCGAACGGCGAGTACCGCGGGCCGCCCGCGACCCGCAGGGCGAAACCGAGGGCCAGGAGCCCGTACAGCCAAGGCTTATCGACGGCGATGGCCACGATCGCGAGCGCGATGACGAGACCGGCGGTCGAGCGTGCCGCGTAGTCGTTGACCGGGTTGGGGAAGTCGAACACACCGCGGTGCCACGACGGCGTCTCCGCGACGGCGATCGACGAATCGACCTGGGTGAAGACGTCTGAGTCGGTCACGGGTACTCCAATCAAGCGATGACGCTTCACGATAAGACCGGTGGACTTCGGATCCAAGATTTTGACTCACCGTGAGCCGAAGGCCTGCGGCGCGGTCGTGGCTCGACGACGGTGCGTGCCGGAACCGGTACGCGGCGTCATGCGTCCAAAGACACATGAGGGATTCGGGAGTTCATTCGCGGCGCGGTCTTCTCGCCGCCGGATACGACGACGCGGCCATCCGGCGGGCGGTACGCGGGGGATCGCTGGTGCGTCTGCGGGCTGGGTGGTTCGCGCTCCCGGCTCACGACGAGAGGGCGGCTGCGGCGGTCCGTGACGGTGGAGTGCTCACCTGCGTCGACGCTCTCCGCTTTCACGAGTTGTGGGTGCCGCCGGGACACGGCGGTCTGCACTTGAGAAGGAGCACGAACCTGACCGGCGTCAACGTCGCCTGTCGGCCTTTCGGTGGCTCACTGCGGACGGCGACGCGGGCTGTCGATCCGGTTCCCGTCGCGTTGGCGTACGCCGCACGCTGCCTCTCCGACGAGGAATGGATCGCGGTCGGTGACTCGTACCTGAATCTCACGGGTAAGACGCGTGCGGATCTTCGATCCGAGCTGCGCGGAGCCGGGCGGACGGTGGAACGGCGGATAGCGAAGACTGATCGGCGGGCGCAGTCCGGGACGGAGAGCATCGCCCGTGTCCGGCTGCGGTCGGCGGGGTTCGATGTGACGGTCCAGCCGTATGTGGAGGGCGTCGGGTGGGCGGATCTGCGGATCGGGAGACTGTTGATCGAGTGCGACAGCGTGTTGCACCACGCCACCCGGACTGGGTACGCGAACGACCGCCGCCGCGACCGCCGCGCTCTGGTGGACGGGTGGCTCACGCTGCGCCTGACCTACGACGACGTGCTCTACGGCTGGGACGCGGTCCTCGCCGACATCAAAGCCGTCACCGCCAGGGACCGGCACCGGGCACGCTCGGCGAAGCACCGGGCGATGCTGCAAAGATCAGTACTTATGTCGACCGGCGAGGGAACATCGCCGGAGGACGGCAGTGACGGTACTGATCTCAGCACTGCGGTCGACTGACCGCTACGCGGACTCGAAATCGACCAGGACCTCCAGGACCTGGTCGCCGTACTTCTCGAGCTTGCTCTGCCCGATACCGGAGATCGCCAGCAGCTCTTCGTGATTGGACGGTTTCGCACGTGCGAGCTCTTCGAGGGTCTTGTTTCCGAGCACCGTGTAGGCGGGCAGCCCCGCGTCCTTCGCGACGGACGAGCGCCAGCGGCGCAGTGCCTCGAAGAGTCCGCGGTCGGCGTCCGGCAGGTCCGGTGCGCTCGAGCGTGCGGCTTTCCGGGAGCGTGCCGGAGCCTTCGTGTCCTCGCGGAGCATTACCGTGGTCTCACCGCGCAGAACGGGGGCGGCCTTCTCGGTGAGGCGCAGCACTCCGTAATCGCCCTGCGGAGCGATGATTCCGAGAGCCACCAGCTGGCGGACCACGCTTCGCCATCCGCTGGCGTCGAGTTCGGTGCCGATGCCGTAGGTGGTGAGGCGATCATGGCCCTGCTGCTGGATACGAGCGTTGTCCACACCCAGCAGGATGTCGATGAGATGACCGGCGCCATAGGCCGACCGGTTGAAGTCGCGGTCGAGCCGGAAGATGGTCGACAGGAGCTTCTGCGCCGGCACCGTGCCGTCCCAGGTCTTCGGCGGGTTCAGACAGGTGTCGCAGTTGCCGCAGGGTTCGATCCGCTGGTCGAAGTACCCCAGCAACTGCTGCCTCCGGCACGTCGCCGTCTCGCAGAGTGCGAGCATCGCGTCGAGCAGCTGCGACTGCACCCGGCGCCGTGCGGCGTCGCCGTCGGACTGGTCGATCAGGCGCCGCTGGTTCATGACGTCGGCGAGCCCGTAGGCCATCCACGCCACCGACGGCAGGCCGTCGCGGCCGGCGCGTCCGGTCTCCTGGTAGTAACCCTCGATGCTCTTCGGAAGATCGACGTGCGCCACGAAGCGCACATCGGGTTTGTCGATGCCCATGCCGAAGGCGATGGTCGCGACCACCACGATCCCGTCCTCGCGCAGGAACCTGTGCAGCGTGTCCTCCCGCACCCGGCGGTCGAGTCCCGCGTGGTAGGGCAGCGCGTCGACGTCGTTCGCGCGGAGGAACTCGGCGATCTTCTCGACGCTGTTGCGGCTCAGCGCGTAGACGATGCCGGTCGCGGGCTCGCCGTCGACGACGCCTTCCGTTCGGATGAACTCCAGCAGTTGCCTGTTGGCTTGCGCCTTGGGCTCGATGCGGTAGGTGATGTTGGGCCGGTCGAAGCTGGAGACGAAGTGGCGTGCGCCCTCCAGGTGCAGCCGCGCGGTGAGCTCTTCGTGCGTGCGGCGGGTGGCGGTCGCGGTGAGCGCGATTTGCGGAACGTCCGGCCAGATGTCCGCCAGCTCTCCCAGCGCCAGATAGTCCGGCCGGAAGTCGTGGCCCCACTGCGAGACGCAGTGCGCCTCGTCGATCGCGATCAGCGACAGCGTGCCGCGCGCCAGGAACTCGCGAGTCCCCCGTTGGCTCAGCCGTTCGGGGGCGACGTAGATCAGGTCGAGTTCGCCTGCGAGGAATGCTCTTTCGACTTCCGCTCGCTCTTCGGGGAGCTGAGTGGAGTTCAGGTAGGCGGCGCGGACGCCCAGTTGGCGCAGAGCTCCCACCTGGTCGGCCATGAGCGCGATCAGCGGCGAGACGACGACGGCGCACCCCTCACGGACGAGCGCGGGCACCTGATAGCAGAGGCTCTTGCCGCCGCCGGTCGGCATGAGCACGACGGCGTCGCCTCCGCCGATCACGTGCGAGACGATCTGCTCCTGGTCGCCGCGGAACTCCGAGTAGCCGAAGACGTCCCGGAGGACTTGATACTGGTCGGGCACGATGTCGCTCAGTGGTCCTCTCGACCGGAGCCGCCGTCGTCGGCGTCCGCATCCTCGTCCGTGTCGTCGTCGTAGCCGTTCAGCGAGTCGAGTTCCTCCGGTGGGGTCTTCGGCTTCGCCTCCGGTTCGGAGTCGTTCCGTGCGGTTTTGGCCGCCTCGCGCATCTCGAACCCGTCGGTGACCAACTCGCCGATCTCTCGCGCGACGTCGGCGACGGCGGTGGTGATGATCGACGTGATGTTGCCGACCCGATGCGCGGCGCTCTCGACCACCTCCTGGATCAGATCCTTGTTCCGTTCTGCACGTCCGACCACTTCTCGTCCCTCCTGCCGGTGCCCTGCTGAAGACCAATGGTAAGCCTCACCGCCGAAGCGACTTCTCGACGAATGCCACGATCTCGCCTTCGACCTCGTCGCGGATCTCCGGCTCGTTGTGCACCTCGTGGCGGAAGCCGGTGTAGACGCGGGTGCGCACGTCGGCGTGGCCGGTCGCGACGAGCCGGTTGGCGACGTGATAGGCGCCCTCACCGTAGTCGGTGACGGGGTCCTGGTCGCCCGCGAGGATCAAGACGGGGAGGTCGCGGCGGATCTGCGGATACCACTCGTCGCTGTTCACCTGGTCGTAGAGGTCGATGAATCCCTGCAGGAACCGGACACTCATGGGCGCGCCGAAATTGTTGAACGGGTCCACCGAGTGATCGCGCACCACGTCGGGGTCGCGGGCCACCCAGTCGGTGGGACCGGCTCCGTCGCCGTAACGGGAGACGAATCCGTCGAACACGGCGCCGACGATCTCCGGGGAGGCGGCAGCGCTGCGGTCGGGCTCGGCGGCGAGCGCCCCGCGATCGACCACGGTCTCGATACCCCTGATCTGCGCGGCGATGCCGCAGAGGATCAGGGCGTCGAGATCGTCGCCGCGCTGTGCGGCCAGACCGCGGGCGATCATCGATCCCCACGAATGGCCGAACACCGCGTGCGGCAGGTCCGGATACTCGGCGCGTGCGATGTCCATGAGCGTGAGCTCGTCGGCGACGGCGGTCGCGGCCCCGTCGTCGCCGGTGTCGACCCAGAACCCCGACTCCATCGCGGTCTTGCCGTGTCCGGCGTGGTCGTCGGCGACCACTGCGAATCCGGCATCGAGGAGCCGGCCGATCAGATGCAGATACCGGCGGGAGTGCTCACCGAGACCGTGGATCAGCTGGACGACGGCCCGGGCCGGTCTGGTGGGCCGGTACATCCAGCCGTGCACGGTGTCGCGCCCGTTGTGGGAGGTGAAGGTCAATTCGGTGAGTGCCACGGGAGAGTCCTGACTGTCGGAGGACACCGGTCACGGCCGGTGGGGATGCGCCGAATGTATCCGCCGGCGACCGAAAACGTCCCGCAGACGGTGCACCGAGGGCATATTGCCCTCGGTGCACCGTCGACGGGACGATCTCAGGCGTGTCCGACCCTCAGGCGGCGTCGACGGCCTTCGAACGCTCGATGTTGACCACGATGTCGTTGTCGTCGCGGGTCATCCAGTTCGGCAGCGACAGCTTCGCGATCTTCATCCACGTGGAGCCGAGCTGCTTGCGGAGCGGACCGGTGTTGTACGGCAGACCGTACTTCTCGCAGATCGCGCGGACCTCGACCGCCATCTCCGGGTAGCGGTTGGCCGGGACGTCGGGGAACAGGTGGTGCTCGATCTGGTGGGAGAGGTTGCCGCTCATGATGTGGAAGAGCCGGCCGCCGGTGATGTTGGCCGACCCGAGCATCTGCCGCACGTACCACTGGCCCTTGGTCTCGTCGACGCATTCCTCAGCGGTGAAGGTCTGAGCGCCGGTGGGGAAGTGACCGCAGAAGATGATCGAGTACGCCCAGATGTTGCGGACCAGGTTGGCGCCGGCGTTGCCGACCAGGGTGGAGACGAAGAACGGTCCGGTGAGCGCGGGCCAGAGAATGTAGTCCTTGGCGACCTGCTTGCGTGCCTTGCGCCACATTCCGCCCAGCAGCCCCTTGACGTCGCTCCACTTGCGTTTGCCCTGGATGACGTTCTCGGCCTCGAGATCGTGGAGCATCACACCCCACTCGAACAGCACCATCAGCGCGGTGGCGTAGGCGAGGTTCCCGAGGAAGTACGGGTGCCACTTCTGGTCGCGTGCCATGCGGAGGATTCCGTAGCCGATGTCGCGGTCCTCGCCGAGCACATTGGTGAAGGTGTGGTGCAGGTAGTTGTGGCTGTGCTTCCACTGGTCACCGGGGCAGACGTTGTCCCAGTCGAATTCGCGCGAGTTGTAGGTGTCCTCCCGCATCCAGTCGTACTGGCCGTGCATCACGTTGTGGCCGATCTCCATGTTGTCCAGGATCTTCGCGATCCCGAGCGACGCGACGCCGGCGAGCCATACCGGCGGAAGGAACGGAACGAACATCGCCGCGCGGCCGGCGAACTCGAGCTTCCGCTGCGCGCGAATGATCGAGTAGATGTACTCGCGGTCGGACTCGCCGAGGTCGGCCACGATACGTGCGCGGAGTTCGTCGAGCTCCCGGCCCAACTGCTCCACCTGCTCGTAGCTGAGGTCGACTCGGGTGCCCGCCGCCGGGGCGGTCTCGGTGCGGAAGTAGTCGCTGATATTGATGGCCATTGCTGCTAAACCTCGATTTCCACGTCGCCGACGGGGGCGTTGACACAGATCTGGATGTGCTGATCGGGCTCGGAGTCGAGCTCTCCGGTCAGGATGTTTCGGGTGCACCCGGTCTTGCGGACCTTGGTGCAGGAGAAGCAGATGCCCATGCGGCATCCGTATTCGGGACGCAGCCCGGCCGCTTCGGCCTGTTCGAGCAGCGTGCGACCGTCGTTCGGTGTGGTGACGTCCGACGCGGTGTAAGTGACGTCGCCGGTGATCGGCTGGTCGGGGTCGAGCACCGGCGAGGTGTCGACGGTGAATGCTTCGGTGTGCAGTCGGTCGGCCAGGTCGCGCCGGTCCGCGTACTCGCGAACCGCGTTCATCAGGGCCGGGGGTCCGCACAGGAACACCTGTGCACCGTCGACGTCGGCGACGCCGTCCAAGTGGTCGTCGTGGAAGTGCTCGGGAGTATCCGTGCGGGTGTAGTGAAGTCGCACGTCAACGTGGTTCAGGGTGCGATCGAGCGCGTCGAGTTCCGCGCGGTAGGGAACGTCCTCCGGTGTGCGCGCATAGTGCACGAAGGTGACCGGGCGGTCGTGTCCTTCGACAATCAGTGTCCGCAGCATTGAGAGGACAGGTGTAATCCCGCTGCCGCCGCTGACGAGCACGGTCCGGTCGGGGCGGACGTCGGGGAGGACGAACTCTCCGGTGGCCGAACTCAGGGTGAGGACCGTCCCGGGGCGGGTCTGCTCGCGCAGGTAGCGGGAGATGAAGCCGCCGGAGTGCGCGGTCACGGTCAACTCGATCTCCGAGGCCTTCTGCTCGGCGTTGGCCGGGGAGAAGAACCGACGGTGGCGGACGCCGTCGACTACGACGCTGACCTCGATGTACTGCCCTGCGCGATGGCCTGACCACTGGCGGGTGGGGCGCAGGGTGAGGGTGACCGATCGGTCGGTCTGCAGGCGGACGTCGGTGACCTTGGCGCGTGTGTCGCGCCAGGTGATCATCGGATCGATCAGTTCCAGGTAACGATCGACGGGGTACGGGGTGGCGGTCGCCTCGACAATCGTCTCGACGAGGCGGGCGATCTTGCTGGCCATCGTTCCTCCTTTGAGGATCGTCGTTCACTTTCAGTGAACGTCTGTACACAAACGAGCATGACATATGACCGCGCCGGGGTGTCAAGGCATTGCCGGTGTGTCTGCCGTCACGTGCGCTCGCCCACCGCGGGACCGGGCGCCGATCCCGACCGCCTAGACTCGGGTTTGTGACTTCCTCTCCCGACTCACCAGGCACGACGCCGCGCAAGGTGCGCGCGAAGCGGTCGCGGCCGGGGTCCGGGGGCAGTCGTGCGGAGAAGAAGGAGCAGACCAGGCAGGCGCTGCTCGACACCACGATCGACTTGGTGGACGACCGTTCTTTCGGAAGCATCAGCCTGCGCGAGGTGGCGCGCGGGGCGGGCATCGTCCCCACCGCGTTCTATCGGCATTTCGCGTCGATGGAAGACCTCGGCGTGACACTCGTCGAAGACGCCATGCGGGTGCTGCGCGGCGCCTTGCGGGAGGCGAGACGGGATCTGGCCGGGCGAGGCATGCCGACCGCGCGCGAGTCGCTGTCGACCCTGCTGAAGAAGGTCCACGGCGACGAGGCGCAGTTCCGCTTCCTGGTGCGTGAACGCCACGGCGGCGTCGCCGAGGTGCGCCGGGCGATCGCGACCGAGCTGCGCTTGTTCTCGCGTGAACTGGCGATCGACCTGGCCCGTGTTCCCGCGCTCGCCGATTGGGGCGTGGACGATCTCGAAGTCGCCGCCGATCTGATCGTCACGATCATGATGACCACGGTGGCCGAGCTTCTCGACGGCGACGGCCGGGAGTCCACCGAGCGCGCGCTGGTCGAACGCGCCGAGAAACAACTGGTGATGGTCTTCCTCGGCATGTCGGCGTGGAGGCCCTCTCACTGAGATCCGGACCTTCCCGGCACGCCCTGTCGGAGGGATGAGGAAGGATGGTCCGCATGGCACAACAGGGTTCTCGGGTCGGCACGCAGTTCGGGCCCTACCGGCTCGACGCTCTTCTCGGGTACGGCGGCATGGGCGAGGTGTACCGGGCGTACGACACGGTGCGTGACCGCGAGGTGGCGGTGAAGCTGCTGCACGAGCGTTTCGCGGGCGACGAGACGTACGAGGAGCGCTTCCGGCGTGAGGCGCAGGCCGTCGCACGGCTCGGCGAGCCGCACATCATTCCGATTCACGACTACGGTGCCATCGACGGCGTCCTCTACCTGGACATGCGGCTCGTCGACGGCGAGGATCTGCGGTCGCGGCTGCGTCGGACCGGCCCGATGGCGCCCGCCGACGCGGTGGGGCTGATCTCGCAGATCGCCGAGGCGCTCGACGCCGCTCACTCGGTCGGACTGGTGCACCGCGATGTGAAGCCGGAGAACATCCTCGTCACGGCCACCGACTTCGCCTACCTCGTCGACTTCGGCATCGCGCATCAGGCGGCGGACACGCGGCTCACTCAGGCCGGGACCGCGATCGGATCGCTCGCGTACATGGCGCCGGAGCAACTCGACGGTGTTCCGTCCGGTGCGATGTCGGATGTGTACTCGCTCGCCGCGGTGCTCTTCGAGACACTCACCGGCAAGCCGCCGTTCCCGGGGGCCACGGTCAGCCAGATCGTGCGGGCCACCGTGATGAACGAGGTGCCCTCGCCCCGGCAGTCGGCGCCTTCGGTGTCGCCGCAGCTCGACGCCGTGGTGGTTCGGGGTCTGGCGAAGGATCCCGCAGCGCGATTCGGTTCGGCGGGACAGATGGCCGCGGCCGCTCGGGCCGCGCTCGAGGGGCATTGGCCGGACAGTGCGTCCGCGCCGACCACGTCCGTGCAGACGGGTCCTCGAGCCTACGATCCGACGGTCCTCGGGGCCCGCCCGCAGACGGCGCCGCTGCCGGAATCGCAGGCCTACCCGGAGCCCCAGTTCTCCCAGCCCCAGTTCGCGCAGCCCCAGTTCTCCCAACCCCAGCAGTACTATCCGCCGCAGCCGAACGGCGACGGTCGCGCGCTGCCCGTCGTGCTCGGGGCGCTGATCGGTCTGCTGGTGCTGGCGTTGATCGGTCTGGGTGTCTACTGGTTCGGTTTCCGTGACTCCGGCGGCGCCGGCACGACCGCGACACCGTCGTCGACCACCATCACCACCACCGTGCCGCCGACCACTGTCGCGGCCACCCCTCCGCCGGGTACCACGAACTGCGATTCGGAGGTGGGCGTCGCCTCGAGCGTCACCAGCTGTGAGTTCGCGTTCAACGTGAAGTCGGCCTATCTCGCGGCCGGGCCGAAGGGACAGGCTCGCACCGTGGTGGCGGACAGCCCGGTGACCGGTCGCAGCTACACGATGTCGTGCAATCCAGAGGATGGAGTAGTGGTGTGCCGCGGAGGCAACAACGCAGTGGTGGTGATCTTCTGACTCGGCGGATCACGGTGACGAGGCGGACCGCGGTACGCCGGGCGGCCGCGGTGGCGGCTGCGGTGGCGTGCCTGGTCCCGACCGCGGCGTGCGGGACGTCCGACGGCGACGGACACGCGGTGGCCACCGTCGTGGTGACCGAGACCGCGGGCTCACCGGTTGCGTCGTCCGACCCGGTCGGCCCGGCGTCGCGCACCGAGGCGGCGACGACCGATGCGGCGTTGACCGCGAGCTTCGACGCGATGGCCAAGACGCTGGCCGCTCCCGTGGGGCTCGCTCTCGTTCCGGTCGGCGGCGGTGCGGCGATGACCTTCGGTGACCAGTCACCGCAGGTCGCGTGGTCGACGATCAAGGTGCCTCTGGCTGTTGCCGCGCAGCGGAAGAACGGGCCGAGTGACGCCGAGACGGCCGCGATCGTGGCCTCCGACAACGCCGCCGCTGAATCCCTGTGGGCGTCGCTGGGGTCGCCGGCGGAGGCCGCGGCGGCCGTGACGCGCGTACTGCGCGAAGGGGGCGACGAACACACCACGGTGCCCTCGCGCCGGTTGCGCCCGGAGTTCACGGTCTTCGGGCAGACCACGTGGCGTCTGGCGGATGCGGCGGTGTTCTCGGCGCATCTGCCGTGCCTGCCCGACACCGGGCGGATCGTCTCGTTGATGCGGAACGTCGCCGGTAACCAGCAATGGGGGCTCGAGTCCGTACCGGGCCGCCAGACCGCGGTGAAGGGCGGCTGGGGACCGAGTGTCTCCGGCGGCTACCTGGTCCGCCAGATCGGTCTGCTCACGCTGCGCGACGGCCGGCAGGTCGGGGTCGCGATGAGCACCCAGGCGTCGGCGGGATCGATGGAGCCCGGAACCCAGGTGCTCGACGGTGTCGCCCAGTGGCTCTCGAAGCACCTCGGGGCGCTGCCCGGTGGACGGTGCCCCTCGTGACTTCCGCCGTCTGACACCGCCGCCCCGGTAACACGTCCGCAACGCTGCGATTGCGTCTGCGGTACGACGCTGTCGGTGGCGATTGCCCTGCACTAATGTGACTGAAGTTGTCAATGTTGCAAGAGGTGCTTGTGTTGCGAATGGTTCGATGGTGTGCGGCAGTCTGCGCGGCGGTTGCGGTGACGGCCGCGGGTAGCGGGGTGGCGCAGGCCGCACCGCCGCTGCCGTTGCCGAATGTGCTTCCGCCGTTGCCCGCGATTCCGGGGATTCCGAGTCCGCCGCCGCCGGTCGACCTGGGTAAGAGCTTCGACAAGCTCAGCAAGAGCATCGTCAAGGCGAATCCTGGGCGCGTGGGTCTCGCCGTCACCGCGACGGGAACCGGTGAGCCGCTGTTCTTCGGAACGGTGCGGACGGCGCGGGCGTGGTCGACGCTGAAGGCGCCGGTTGCGGTGGCCGCGGAACGGGCCCACGTCGCCGGCCTCGAGCCGATGGAGACCAAGTCGATCCGAGACTCGGATAACGCTTCGGCCGAGGCGATCTGGGACTCACTCGGCTCGACGCGACAGGCGATCGACGCCGTCAGTGCGGTCTTGCGCGAGGGCGGTGACTCTCGGACGCGGATCTCGTCCGAGCTGAGCCGCCCCGCGAGCTATCCCGGCGCCACCCAGTGGGCGACCACCGATCAATCGGTGTTCGCGGCGAATCTGCCCTGCCTGGCCGGATCAGATCCGCTCCTCGCCTATATGAGTTCGGTGGGACCGAATCAGCGGTGGGGGCTGGCGAACGGGAAGAAGGGCGTTCAGACGGCAGTGAAGGGCGGCTGGGGCCCGGTGTCGGACGCGACCGGCAAGTACGTCGTGCGGCAACTCGCGGTCGCGACCACGCCTCGTGGCCGGGTCGGCGTGAGCCTGGTGGCCGTCCCCGCGAGCGGACGTTTCGAGGACGGTGCCGCCATGCTGACTCGCCTGGGCGACTGGGTGCAGCGAAACCTGAAGAACATGCCGGCCGGGCAGTGCCCGCCGGCTGCGAATCCGGTGCGCTGAACCCGGCTGCGTCCCCGGCGTGTCCCCGGGCGGCTCAGCGACCGAACGAACTCAAGAGAATCGCCTCAGTGAGGGCCGCGCGACGGATCTCGCCGGGGTCGACGCTCTCGTTGGGAGCGTGGATCGCACACATCGGTTCCTCGACTCCGAGCAGCGCGATCTCTGCGCGCGGCACCGTTTCGGCGAGCACCGTGCACAGCGGAATCGATCCGCCCTGACCGGAGAACTGCACCGGCAGACCGTCGTACGCGGTCGACATCGCATCGATGAGTTGCCGGTAGCCCGGACCGGTCGGATCGGCGGAGAACGGACCCCCGAAGGCGTCCGGTTCGAACTCCACGCGCACACCCCACGGGATGTGCTTGCGCAGATGAGCGACGAGCAACTCGTACGACTCCCGCGGATCGGTGCCGGGCGGCACGCGCAGGTTGAGCATCGCCGCGGCGGTCGGCATGATCGCCGCAGCGCACTCGTCCGTGCTCGGAGCGTCGAGCCCGATCACGGTGACCGCGGGGCGGGCCCACGCCATGTCGGCAGGCGTGCCGCTGCCGAGGACCTCGGTGCCGGGCAGTGCGCCGACGGTCTCCTGGAACTGCTCGGGAGTGAATGCGAAGCCCTCCCACTTCTGGTCGCTGCGCAGGCCGTCGATCGTGGTGTCGCCCGCAGCGTTGCGCAGCGACGCGAGTCCGGCGACGAGCGCCGCCATCGCGTCGGGCGCGGGGCCGCCCGCAGCTCCGGAGTGGACGCCGTTCTCCAGAGCGGAGACGGTCACCTTCACGTTCACGACGCCGCGCAGGCTGGTGGTGAGGGTCGGGACACCGACCGCGATGTTCCCGGTGTCGCCGATCAGAATCAGGTCGGCGTCGAACAGGTCCGGGCGGGTGCGGACGAGTTCATCGAGTCCCTCGCCCCCGGCCTCCTCCGAGCCCTCGATGATCAACCGCACGTTGCACGCGGCCCCGTCGCCGAGGGCACGCAGCGCGGTGAGGTGAGCCACCACGTTTCCCTTGCAATCGGCGCTGCCGCGCCCGTACCACCGTCCACCGTCCTCGACGAGTTCGAAAGGCGGTGTCCGCCACAAGGATTCATCGCCCGCGGGCTGGACGTCGTGATGGCTGTAGAGGGCTACCGTGGGACTGCCTGCGGGGCCGGCGCGATGACCGACGATGGCGGGCGAGCCGTCGGAGGTCACAATGACCTCGGTGTCGAAGCCGAGCTCGGAGAAAGCCCGCGCCACCCATTCGGCGCTGGCCCGGCTCGCATCGGCGCGAGCGGGATCGATGTGGATCGAGGGGAACGCGACCAGTTGCGCCAGGTCGGCGCGAGCGCGATCCATCAGGTCGTCGACGCGGGAGGCCAGAGTTTCCGGGGTGAGGTCCACGAGGCTCATGTCATCCAGGATGGCACGCGGGCCGTTCTCACGCCGGACGAGCCGCGTCGAAGCTCGCGTGCATCTCCCAGTACAGGATCTCGGCGTCGGTGCTCGCTTCCAGCGTGACCTCGCCGCCGTCGGTGAACCGCACGGCGTCCCCTTCGGCGATCGGGGCCCGGGGGAGCTCGCGGCTGCTCGCGGAGACCTCGCCGCGCACGACGAACAGGTGGGCGAACGGGGCGGCCGGCAGGGTGATCGCCCGTCCCGGACGCGGGCGCGCGACGTGCAGGGCGGCGTACCTGTTGGCGATCGTCAACGCGTCGGATCCGGCGTGCTGCGGTCGTCCGGACGCCACGACCACCGGGTCGCCCGCGGCAAGCCGGGAGCCGAAGTCGCGGTAGCCGTGGTCGGGTTCCAGTTCATCGGCATGCGGTGGCACCCACATCTGGATCACCCGCAGGCGTCGCCCCGACGCGCGCGAGGCGGCGTTGCGCTCGGAGTGGGTGATGCCCCGCCCGGCCGTCATGGCTCCGGCCTGACCCGCTTCGAGAGTGACCGTGTGACCGTGCGAATCCCGATGGATGAGCGAGCCTTCGACCACCCAGGTCACGATCTCCATGTTCTGGTGGTGATGGGCGTCGAGTCCTTCGCCGGGATCCACGACGTCGTCGTTGTGCATCGCGAGCACGCCGTGTGCGTTCGCGAAGATGTCGAAGTTGCCCGTTCCCGGGAACGACTGCCGGGAGCTGAGCCATTCGTTGGCCCAGAAATGGCGATCGGCGGCGGGAATCACGGTGACAGTCATCGGTTCTCATTTCGGTCGAGGTGGTCGGCGAGGCGGCGCATCACACCGGCGAGCGCGGCGGCGTCGCCGTCGCCGATGGCATGGAAGAACAGTTCGTCGACGTCGGCCGCGTGGACGAGTGCCGCGGCCTCGAATACCGCGGCACCGTCCTCGGTGATGACCGCATAGCTGCCGCGACGGTCTTCGGCGGCGTTCTCCCGGCGCAGCCAGCCGCGACGGCAGAGGACGTCCACCTGATACGACAGCCGCGACGCGGAGAACACCATGCGCCGACCGAGTTCGTTCATCCGCAGTCGGCGGTCGGGAGATTCGTGCAGCAGGAGCAGCACGTGATAGTCGGCCAGACACATGCCCGCGGACGATCGCAGTCGCCGGTCGAGTTCGGTCTGCAGTCGAGCGGAGTTCTCGATGAACAGTCGCCACGCCGCCCGGGCGGCTGGATCGGTCATCGTGCAACGTGCGGCATCAGGGCGTTCGGCGGAATGAGGCCGAATCGTCCGGCCCGGTAGTCCTCCATCGCCTCGATCAGTTGCTGCCGGGTGTTCATGACGAACGGTCCGTATTGGACGACGGGTTCGCGGATGGGCCGACCGCCGAGCAGCAGGACCTCCAGAGCCGGGCGGTTCGAGTCCTGAGCGGCGTCCGCTGAGACGGCGATCCGATCGCCGGCGCCGAGCACCGCGAGTTGTCCGCCCTCGATGGGGCGTTGTTCGGCGCCGACCCGACCGCGCCCGGAGAGAACATAGACGAGCGCGTTGAAGTCGGTGCGCCAGGGCACCGACAGCCGAGCCCCGGGCTGGACGGTTGCGTGGGCGAAGGTGATCGGTGTGTGGGTGGACCCGGGACCGTGGTGGCCGTCGATCTCGCCGGCGATGATGCGCACCAGTGCGCCGCCGTCGGAGGAGGCGAGCAACTCGACTTGTCCGCCCTCGAGGTTCTGGTATTGCGGGGTCAGGAACTTGTCGGCTGCGGGCAGGTTCACCCAGAGCTGGATGCCGTGGAAGGCACCGCCGGACTCGACCAGCTCCGCCGGTGGGGTCTCGATGTGAAGGATGCCCGAGCCCGCCGTCATCCACTGGGTGGCGCCGTTCTCGATCAGCCCGCCGCCGCCGGTGGAATCCTGGTGCTGGAAACGGCCGTCGATCATGTAGGTGACCGTCTCGAATCCCCGATGCGGATGCCAGTCGGTGCCGCGCGGCTCGCCCGGCTCGTACTCCACCTCGCCCATCTGGTCCATGTGAACGAACGGGTCGAGGCGATGCGCGGGCACTCCGGCGAAGGCGCGGACCACCGGGAAGCCCTCGCCCTCGTAGCCGCGGGGGCCGGTGGTGATGCCGGTGACGGTGCGGTCGGTGCTGGTCGGTGTGGTCTCCGAGAGTCGAGGCAGGGTCGAGGTGTCTGCGGTGACGGCGGGCATGGCGTCCTCCTGATCGGATGAGTAGTTCAGATTTGAACGACTTCACTCATCTGAAACGCCATCGTGCCGAGATTTGTTCCATCTCCGCGAAGAACCCGTCATACTCGCAGTCATGGCTATCAATCCGATCGTCGACCGCCCGTCCCGCGGCGGAGATCGTCAGCGTCTGCGGAAGTTGGCTCAGGCCGCTCTCAACGCAGATCAGACGGTGGATCAGGTAGAGGGCATCCTCGGCGATGTCGGGCCGGTGCTCGGCTCGATGGGCAAGACGATCGACGGTCTGGACTCCACGATCGAGAAGCTCAACGTGACCCTCGACGAGCTCAACACCACCCTCTCGAAGGTCGACGAGACCGTCGGCCGGATGGCCGCCGTGGTGGTGCGATTGGAGAAGGTCGTCGGACGTGTCGAGACCATCGTCGCCGTGGCGGAACCGGCGTTCCGGCCGATCGAGATGATCGAGAACGCGGGGCACACGATCGAGGCGATGGGCCGGGGCATCGCATCGCGAATTGGTCTCAGCTGAAACACGATTCGTCCGATTGTGGCCGAGATCTCGTAGTGTCGCCCGACAAGGGGACATCGAACGAGGAGGGCCCTATGACGGAATCCGTCTCCACTCCGGCCAAATGGCTGGCTGAACTGTTCGGAACATTCTGGCTCGTATTCGGCGGCGCGGGTACCGCGGTATTCGCCGCAAAACAGGTCGCGGACGCCACCAACGACAGCGGCGACGTGATGCAGATCCAGGTCGGCGTCGGCTTCCTCGGCGTCGCACTGGCCTTCGGTCTCACGGTCGTCACCATGGCGTACGCGGTGGGTCACATCTCCGGCGGGCACTTCAACCCCGCCGTCACTCTCGGGGCCGCAGTCGGCGGGCGACTTCCGTGGCGCGACGTCCCCGGATACTGGATCTCGCAGCTCGTCGGCGGTCTGATCGCGGGTGCCGCGATATTCGGTATCGCACAGGGCAAGCCCGGCTGGGACGCGACCGGAAACATGGCGGCGAACGGCTTCGGCGATCACTCTCCCGGCGGCTACTCTCTGGCCGCGGTCGCGATCGCGGAGGTGCTGCTCACCGCCTTCTTCATCATCGTCATCCTGGGCGCCACCGACGGTCGCGCGCCGAAGGGCTTCGGCCCGTTGGCGATCGGCCTCACGCTGACCCTGATCCACTTGATCTCGATCCCGATCTCGAATACCTCGGTGAATCCCGCGCGGTCGATGGGTGTGGCGTTCTTCAACGGCGACGGCGCGCCCGGCCAGCTGTGGGCGTTCTTCGTGTTTCCGCTGATCGGCGGCCTGATCGGCGGCGTGCTGTATCCGCTGCTGTTCGAGAACGGAAAGCTCGCGGTCGGCACTCGGCGTAACGCAGAATGATGGAGTGAGATCTCAAACGCTGTCCGTGGCAGGCGTCCACGGCGTCTCGATCGTCTACGACGTCCATCGTCCCGAGTCCGGGGCGGTGGGCGTCGTCATCATCTCGCACGGTCTCGGGGAGCACGCCGGACGTTATCGGCACGTCGCGCAAAGGCTCACCGACCTCGGCTACGTGGTCGTCGCTCCCGATCATGCGGGACACGGCAGATCGGGCGGGAGACGGCTCGGGGTGACGGACTTCCGCGACTTCACCAGCGACCTGCACACGGTCATCGAGCAGACCGACCGCGGCGACGGCCCCACCTTCCTGATCGGGCACAGCATGGGCGGCGCGATCGCACTCGACTACGCGCTCGAGCATCCCGGCGTTCTGGACGGGCTGGTGCTGTCGGGGGCCGCACTCGTGCCGGGCGACGATCTCCCCGGCTTCATGGTCAGGCTGGCCCCGGTGATCGGCAGGCTGGTGCCGCGACTGCCGGCTACCGCACTGCCCGCGTCGGCGGTCAGCCGCGATCCGAATGTGGTCGCAGCGTATGAGGCCGATCCGCTGGTATGGCACGGGAAGATCCCGGCGGGTCTCGGGGGCGCCCTCATCTCGACGATGGCCACATTCCCGGATCGGTTGCCGAGTCTGACGACGCCGACGCTCGCGCTGCACGGCGGCGGCGACAGGCTCGCGAATCCGGAGGGTACCCGAATGGTCGGGAGGCTCGCCGGCGGCGACGTCACAGTGAAGATCTACGACGGACTCGCACACGAGATCTTCAACGAGCCCGAGCACGACGCCGTTCTGCGCGATGTGACCGAGTGGATCGCAGCGCACCGTCCCGAGGGCCGGACGCCGCCCGACTGACCGACGCGGGCCGCGCGAGCCGTCAGATTCCGAGACCGGCGGTCAGCCGACCGGCCAGCCGCGGTGACACGGCGGCCACGGCGCGCAGCACCAGGGCGTACCGGGGATAGAGTTCCGCGGGCCGGGTGTCGGCGGCGCGGATCAGCCAGGCCGCTGCCTCATCGCTGGTCAGAGCGGGGGCGTCGGCGTAGTCGGCGGTCGGTGCGATCATCGGAGTGCGGACGAGCGGGAAACCGGCATTGGTGACAGCCACTCCGGTGCCCCGGCACTCGGCGTCGAGCGACCGGCCGAAGGCGGCCAGCGCGGCCTTCGACGCGTGGTACGCGCTGAACTTGGGCATCGCGCCGGCACTGACACCCCAGGTGACGACGTTGATGATGTGTCCGCGCCCGGCCTCGACCATCGCGGGCAGCAGACCGAGAACGAGTTGGACCGGCCCGAAGTAGTTGAGGGCCATCGTGCGCTGGTAGTCGTGGAAGCGCTCCACCGTGTCGAGGGCTGATCGGCGGATGGAGCGCCCCGCGTTGTTGATGAGGATGTCGGGGACGCCGAACCGCGCGAGGATCTCGTCGGCGAGGCGTTTGGCGTCGTCGGGATCCGAGAGGTCCGCGGTGACCGGGAAGGCCGTGCCGCCGTCGACGGTGATGGAGTCGCATACCGCGTCGAGAGCATCGGGCCGTCGTGCGACGGTGATCACCGTGGCGCCGCGCGCTGCGAACAGCCGCGCCGCGGATTCACCGATCCCGGAGGAAGCGCCGGTGATGACGACGGTGGCGCCGTGCAGGTCGCGCTGCCGCCCACCGAGCATGTGCCGGAGTTCATCGAGGGTCTGCGGCGGATTCAACAGGGCGCTACGGACGGCGTGCAACATCGGATTCACTTGTACTGCTTGATGACTCGGAGAGCTTCCTCGGCGTCGACATTCTTGGCCACGAGCTTGCCGTTCTTGACCTTTCGGATGCTGTAACGGTCACGTTTCTTCGCGTCGGCGACGTGGAGTCCGGCCTTCTTGGCCTTCTTGTTGAGATCTTCCAGCACAGCAGGATGGTAACGCCTCAAGGTGAACGCCTTCGACCGGTCGGCGACTCGAGTCGGGCCGGTGTGCATCGCCGCAGGTCGTGGCGGGTTCCGGTGAATCGGTGACGCGCTGACTCCTCAGCAGATGTCGGTACCGACGGGCGTCACGTCATCGAGACGTCGCGTGTATGCTCCGCCGCCGAGGCGCGAGGTGGTGGCGCATGCGGCGGCCGGTGACGAACCGGGGTAGTAGACGGCGTAGACGGGGTTCCCGTTCTCTGACTGTTTGAGCGATGCGCAGGAGTGATCGGTACGCAGATAGGAGGCACCCGGGTACCGGGTGAGCGCCGCGGCGATCTCAGCCGCATATGCACCCGGCGTGACCGCGTTGTAGACGACGGTGACGGCCTGCCCGTTGCACGACGGCCGGCTGATGGGTGTCGGCAGGCCCAGATCTCCGGCGCCGAGGCCGGGGACGGGACTGACTTCGTCGACCGGCGTCGGCTCCGCGTGAGCCGATTCGGTCAGTGTGGACTCCGATCGATCGCCCGTGCCGTCGACCGTCCCCGTGCCTCCGACCGTCCCCGTGCCTCCGACCGTCGCAGTCTGGGTGACCGGCGCGGGCTTGAGGGTGCTGGTCGCCGCGGCCGTATCGGGACCGCCGGTTCCAGACGAGTAGAGCCAGGCGATCGTCCCAGCGGCGAGGAGGACCACGGCGGCCACGCCGGCGGCGATGACGCCGTTTCGGGCGCGGTTCGATCGCGGTGCGGTCGTCGGTGTCGGCACCGGTTTCGGAGCGACCATTGTCGGCGCGTGCGCGGGAATGGGTGCCGCGGGAATCGGTGCCGCGGGGATCGGCGCCGCGGGGCGCTGCCCGGTCAGGGTCGCTCGGGCGGCAGCGGCGAACGCACCCGCGGACGCGATTCGGTCGGCCGGGTCTTTGGCGGTGCCCGCGGCGATGACGGCGTCGAACGGTGTGCCCGTCGGTGGCACCGGACGGCTCAGGTGGCCGGCGATGACCTGTTCGATGCTCGTCGACGGATAGGGCGTGGAACCGGTGAGGCACTCGTACAGGACACATGCCAAGGCGTACACGTCGCTGCGCGGGCTGACCGGAGTCTCGGAGCCGAACCGTTCGGGCGCCATGTATGCGAACGAACCGATCGCCATTCCCGTCGACGTGAGACGAGTCTGACCGGCGGCTTGGGCGAGTCCGAAATCGGCGAGGTACGCGAAGTCCCGGCCGTCGAGCAGGATGTTCTCGGGCTTCACGTCTCGATGCAGCAGACCGGAGGCGTGTGCGGCGTCGAGCGCCGCAGCGACCTGTTCGATCACATGGACGGCCAGGCCGGGATCGCGCAGACCGTCGTCGATCCGCGCGCGGAGGTGGCGACCGTGCACGATCCGCATGTCGAGGAAGAGCCGACCGTCGATCTCACCGAAGTCGTGGATCGGAATGATGTGCGGGTCGTTCAGCCTGGCGACGGTCTGTGATTCGCGCATGAAGCGCGCTCGGAAGGCGTCGTCGCCGGCGAGGCCGGGAGGTAGGAGTTTGAGTGCCACCGTCCGGTCCTTGACAGTGTCGATCGCCTCGTACACCTCGCCCATCCCGCCGCGGCCGAGGAGTCGGACGAGCCGATACGGCCCGATGGTCGAATCGGATCGGTCAGCACTGGTCATCGGCGTCCTCAACTGTCGGGGCGGGCCGGTCCCTCCAATGCGACGCGCAGCCGCTGCTCCAATTCCGCGGCGCCGGCCGCGGGGAGGTCGATCAGCCCGTCGAGTTCCCGCCGCGCCCGAGCATAAGCCTGCTGTCGTTCCTGCGGACTCGCAGCCTCGTCGCCCGCCAGATTCAGCAGCCGCTGGGCACGGGCGAGACGTTCCTGCTCGGCCGGATTGAAATCGCCGCGCCTGCGCCTGCGCGCCTCCTTCTCGGCCACGTCGAGTGCTGTCGCGTAATCGTGGACGGCGTCGCGATAGCGTTCGACGGCCTCGGGTGAGGTGTCGTCGGGAGACGGACGCAGCAGTTCGGCGCGGCTGCGCGCGCGATGGAACTCCGCGGTCAGCGGTTCGCGCAGGTCGACGAGCATCGGGTAGTCGAGGATGGTCGCCAGATCCGTCTCGTACCCGAACCATCGATCGTCGGTGGTCTGGTGCTCGGTGACCGCGCGACGCAGATCGCGCTCGAGCGATTCGGCATCCACCCGGGCCCGGCTCTGGGCCCGGGCGAGCGCGACCTTGGCCTCCTGCCGCAGGCGGTAGCGCTCGAGCCGTCGCTCGGCGCGACGCTCGTTCCATGCCCCGAGCGCACGTACGGCACCGCCGATCGTTCCGCCGAAGACGAAGATCAACCACCAGTAGTGTCCGATCGCACCCATCACGCCACCCACGGATTCAGCGTACTGCGGACGCGGCCGAGATACCGGTCTCGAGCGGGGCGCCGACCGCACCGGGTAGCCGGAGCCCCATCAGCCGACCCCCAGCCGACCCGTCAGACCGGCAGCCCCTGCTCCATCAGGTCGAGGGCTGCGAGGCATTCGTCGAGTGAGGCCAGGCCGGTGCGGGTGATGTCGGTGAGATGGAACATCACTCCGGAGACTGCGGAGACGAACACGCGGAGCCGGAAATCGTCGTGCGCGACGCCGAGATAGTCGGCGAAGTAGTCGGTCGCCGCTGAGATCACGCGGTCGGACTCGAACTGGTACGTCGCGCGCAGGCTCGGCTCGCTGTGCAGAATCCGGAGCCGTTCGGGATTGGCCGCCCACTCGTCCTTCTCCGCGATCCGGTACATCCGCGTGATGAGTTCGCGGACGAGACCGAAGTGGCTCAGACCGGCGGGGATCTCCTGGAGGATCGCGTCGCGCTCGTCATCCAGGTCGTCGCTGATGATGACCTGTTCCTTCGACTGGAAGTAGCGGAAGAACGTGGTGTGCGAGACATTCGCCGCCTCGGCGATCTGCGCGACGGTGGTCGCCTCGTAGCCGTTCCGGTCGAAGAGCTCGAGTGCTGCCGCCCGGATGTCGGCCCGAGTCCGGGCCTTCTGGCGTTCGCGTAAACCGGGCCGCGGCCCCGAGGAGGTCCTCGGGGCCGCGGCGGTCGGATTGTCGTTCATGTCCGTACTCTATGCCGTCCCGCTCGGGCTCGGCTCGGGGCTGTTGCCGCCCACCGCCACCGGTGTCTCGGTCGAGGGCAGGCCGCGGTCGCGGACCTTCTCGCCTTCGATGTCGAAGTTGAGGACCAGCTTGTCGAGCCAGCGGGGCAGACCCCACGCGCGGTTGCCGAGCAACGCCAGCAGGCCCGGAACGATGACCATTCGGACGAGGAAGGCGTCGAAGAAGACGGCGATCGCGAGGGCGAAGCCCATCATCTTGGCGGTCGTGTCCGGCGACAGCATGAACGCGGCGAAGACGCTGATCATGATGACTGCGGCGGACACCACCACGCGGGCGCCGTGGCGGTAGCCGGCGACGATCGCGTCCTTCGCGCTCATGCCGTGAATGAACTCTTCACGCATGCGGGTCACCAGGAACACCTGGTAGTCCATCGCGAGGCCGAAGACGACGCCGATCAGGAAGATCGGCAGGAACGACAGCAGCGGCTTGGTGTGGTCGATCAGGCCGAAGGTGCCGTCGGTGAAGATGGCCGTGGTGATGCCGAACGTCGCCAGCATCGAGAACACGAAACCGATGGTGCCGATCAGCGGAACCCAGATGGAGCGGAAGACCCCGATCATGATCAGGAAGGCCAGACCCACCACGACGACGAGGTAGGGGATCAGTGCCTTGTCGAGCTTCGCCGAGAGATCGGACATGATCGCCGTCTGGCCGCCGACATGAATCTCCGCTCCCTGTGCCTCGACCGCCCCGGAGGTGTCGCGGATGGCCTCGACCAGGTCGTGGGTCTGCGGCGAGGACGGCGAACTGAGCGGCGTGACGATGATCATCGCCGAATCCGCGCCCGCGTTCGGGTTCTGCGGGGACGGGCCATTGCCGGTCCAGGACACCATTTCCGGCGCCGCGACGCCGGGCAGCGCCTTGATCTTGGCGACGGCGGTGTTCGCCGCCGCGTCGATGGTGCCCTCGTCGGTGTGCATCACCACCACCAGCGGACCTGCGACACCGGCGCCGAAGCCCTTCGCCATCAACTCCTGTCCGGCCACCTGGTCGTCGGTGACGGTGTCCATACCGAGGGTCATGTTCTTGATCGGGATGGCCGCGACGATCAGAATCGCGAGGCCGGCGACGACGAACGGAATCGGCTTGTTGACCAGAGTCCGGCCGAACTTGACTCCGAGGGAGTCGGAGTCCTTCGATTCCTCGGCGTGCCTGATCCACGGAATCCGGGGTGTGAAGGCGAAGCGACCGAAGGCGCCCAGCAGCGCCGGAATGAAGGTCAGCGCGGCCAGGACGGCGACGAGGATGGCCACGGCCGCGCCGAGGCCCATCTGGGTGATGATCGGGATACCGATGACCATCAGGGCGGCCACCGCGATGATCACCGTCAGGCCGGCGAAGACGACCGCAGATCCGGCGGTGCCGACGGCGCGGCCCGCGGCGTCGGCTCGGTCACCGCCTCGCGCGGCTTCGGACCGGTAGCGCGAGACGATGAACAGTGCGTAGTCGATCGAGACCGCGATTCCGAGCATGGTGATGATCGCCGTGGCGGCCTGATTGATGGAGAGGACCTCGGCTGAGAGAGTCACCAGCATCATCGTGAGTCCGACGCCGACGATGCCGGTCACCAACGGGATGAAGGCCGCGATGAGCGCGCCGAAGGCGATGATCATGATGACGAAGGCGATGGCGAAGCCGATCAGCTCGGCCTTGCCCGCGGGCTCCTGCGCCGACATGACGCCGCCGGTGGCCTCGACCTTCAGGCCGTCGCCGCGATGCTTCTCCAGCACGTCGAGCAGCTGATTCTTGGTCGCGACGTCCACGTCCATCAGATTGATCTTCTGGTGAACGCTGATCAGCCCGATCTTGCCGCCGTCGCCGATGACGGCGGAGGCCATCTCCGGTTTAGCGGCCGCGACGGCGAGCGGGTCGAAGACCGTCCCGGCGTCAACCTCGTCGAGCGTCTTGAGGTCGGCGACCAGCGACTGAATCTCGTCGGCATGGCGGGCGAGACCGTCGTCCGCCGCGACGACGACGATCGTCGACGGTTCCTCCTGCTGCTTGTTCTGCGCGGGGAAGTTCTCCTGCAGCTGCTCCATCGCGACGCCGCCGTCCGTGCCCGGCAGGTCGAAGTCCTGCGCGAACTTCGGCTGCAGTGCGCCGACGGCTCCCGCGACGATCACAAGCGCGGCCACCCAGGTGGCGAGCACCCACCATTTGTGCCGGAATGAGAACCGTCCGACGCGGTAGAGAATCGATGACATGCTAACGATTGTTAGTCAGTACCACTTTCCGTGCAAGGTGAACTCGTTCACTTCTCCGTTGCCTGTGCGCCCGGCCTCACAAGTGCCGCGGCGATCGCGGTGGTGAGCGGCACGCTGCCCGCGAGAGCGATGCCGCCGACGAAGGCGCGCGCCAGTTCGATCGCGACTTCCTCGCTGGTGATCAGTGAGCTGAAGGGCTGAGCCGCCACCGAGAACAACAGGAGCAGGGGCAGGGCGCTGCCCGCATAGGCGAAGACGAGCGTGTACACCGTCGAGGCGATGTGGTCCCGCCCGACGCGCATCGCCGAGCGGAATGCGCCGAGGCGGGTCTGTCCCGGAATCGCGGCGAGCTCGAAGGTCGCCGACGCCTGGGTGATCGTCACGTCGTTGAGGACTCCGATGGTGCCGATCACGAATCCGGCCAGCAGCAGTCCGTTGAGGGAGATGGTGCCCTGGTAGAACTGCAGATTGGCGGTTGATTCGGCCGACAGTCCGGTGAGACTCATCGTCGATATCGCCAGACGGCTCAGGACGGTCGCGAGGACGAGTGAGGCCAGGGTGCCGAGCAGAGCCGAACTGGTCCGCAGATTGAAGCCGTGCGCGAGATAGAGGACGGCGAACAGGATCGCGGCCGCCGAGACCACCGCCACGCCGACCACGGAATGCCCGTCGAGGATCGATGGCAGAGTGAAGAAGCCGAGGACCACGAAGGCCACGATCAGACCGACGATCGCGCGGGCGCCGCGCCACGTCGCGACGGCGATGATCGCGAGCACGAAGGCGATGGCCCAGACGATGATGCCGGTTCCCCGCTGGTAGTCGTAGAAGCCGTAGCGGGCGCGGCCGTCCGGGCCAGGCATCGCACTGACGCGGATCGCGTCGCCCTTCTCAAGCGTGGGCTGCCCGGGCTGCGGTTCGTCTGCGGTGGCTGGGTCGGCCGCCGGCGCACCGGGGACGTCCGCAGACTGAGCGGCGTTCGTCGCGATCATCAGGACCGTGTAGCGCCCGGAGTCAGGGCCCGACGTCAGCTTGAGGATCGACGCCCGGCACGGGCCACCGGTGGTCGGGACGGTGGGGAACTCCGCGGACGCCACGCCCGTCGCCGGTGACGAGCAGTCGGCCTTGATCTGCGAGATCACCTCGGCATCGGACACCTGGATCGGACCGCCCGTGGCGGATCGGAACTGCATGGGAATCGGGCGGTCGGCGTGGCCCGGCCACAGCACGATCATCCCGATGCCGACCGCGAGTGCGGCGACGGACAGCAGTCCGATCACCACCGGTTTCGCGTAGCGAGTCAGCTGGCCCGGGAGGTCGCCGCCGCCGTGATGATGGCCGTGCGAATGGCCGGAATGCGCCGCCGCGTGCGGAACGTCGGCCTTTCGGCGTCGCTCCGCACGCGGCGGTGGGTCGTCTCTCGGCTCCGGCTCGGGCAGTCGATGGCTCACGCGCCCGAGACTAGAGCGTCGGAGGTCGGATGTCCCCTTACAGACCCATGTCCTTGGCGATGATCGAGCGCATGACCTCGCTCGTACCGCCGTAGATCCGGTTGACTCGGTTGTCGGCGTACAGGCGGGCGATCGGGTACTCGTTCATGTAGCCGTAGCCGCCGTGCAGCTGCAGGCAGCGGTCGATCACGTCGGCCGCGGCTTCGGTGCAGAACAGCTTCGCGGACGCGGCATCGGCGGCGGTCAGCTCGTTCTTGTCGTAGGCCTCGAGTGCGCGGTCGACGACCGCTTCCATCGCGTCGACCTTCGCTTTGCACGCGGCCAGCTCGAACTTGGTGTTCTGGAACGCGGCGACGGGCTTGCCGAACACCTGACGCTCCTGCGTGTACTCCTTGGCGAAGCGGATCGCCGCCGCACCCTGCGCGTACGCGCCGACGGCGATCGAGAGGCGCTCGCGCGGCAGGTGCTGTCCGAGGTAGTAGAAGCCCTGGTTCTCCTCGCCGAGGAGGTCCTCCACGGGGACCTTGACGTCGGTGAACGACAGCTCCGCGGTGTCGGAGGTGCGCAGACCCAGCTTGTCGAGCTTGCGTCCGACGGCGTAGCCCTCCGACTTGGTGTCGACGACCAGGAGGGTGATGCCGAAGCGGCGATCGGTCTCGCTCGGAGCCGAGGTGCGTGCGCAGACGATCACGCGGTCGGCGTTGACGCCGCCGGTGATGAAGGTCTTGGCGCCGTTGAGGACGTAGTGGCTGCCGTCCTCGGAGAGCTTCGCGGTGGTGCGCATACCCGCGAGGTCGGAGCCGGTGCCGGGCTCGGTCATCGCGATGGCGAACATGGTCTCGCCGGACGCCATGCCGGGCAGCCAGCGCTTCTTCTGCTCCTCGTTGGCGTGCTTGAGGAGGTAAGGGAGACACAGCGGGATGTGTGCCGCGGAGCCGCCGAGGCTGACGCCGGCGCGGGCCATCTCCTCGGTCAGGACGGCCTCGTACTTGTACGAGTCCACGCCCGCGCCGCCGTACTCCTCGGGCACCTCGATGCCGAAGACGCCGAGCTCGCCGATCTTCAGGTAGAAGTCGCGCGGCACGATGCCGTTCTCGAGCCACTCGTCGTAGACGGGCACGATCTCGGATTCGATGAACGCCCGGATCGTCTCCCGGAAAGCTTCATGGTCCTCGGTGTAGATTTCGCGGCGCATCGCGCCACCTCCTTCTTCGATGGGTCACAGCGGGTAGGGCTGCGGGTGTTTCAGGACTTGGCTCCGGCTATGCGGAGTGCGGCGTCCGCGTAGAAGTCGGCCACCTGGGTCGTCGACCAGGTGCCGCCGTCGCGGAACCAACGGGCCACGTCGACGCTGCTGCCGACGATCGCAACTGCCGCCATCCGCGGATCGGGAGTGTCGAAGACTCCCTGGTCGATGCCGCGGTGGAGGATCGCCGCGAGCACGTCTTCGATCTGCTTGCGCAGGTCGACGATCTGCGCACGGTGGTCGGGCTCGAGTGCGCGGAGCTCGTAGTTCACCACGCGGGCGCTCACGTGCCGGTCGGCGTGGTACATCGCGAACTCGCGAATGAAGCGGCGCAACTGCTCGACGGGATCGTCCGTGCCCGCCGCGGCATCGCGCACTATCCGGAGGATCGCCTCGTGGCCGGCGAGCGAGATCTCGAAGAGCAGTTCCTCTTTCGAGCTGTAGTGCACGTAGACCGCGGCGGGACTCATTCCCGCGGCAGTCGCGATGTGCCGGGTTCCCGTGCCGTGGAAACCGAGTTCGGAGAAGGACGCCATCGCGCCCTCGCGGAGACGCTTGCGCGTCTGCTCGGACTTGGTCGTCGGTTCGTCGGGGTCGACGGCCGAGTGCTTCGCCATGGTTGACCTCCGCTCCGCCGGGAAATTTCTAAGCGATCGCTTATTTCTATCGCACTGTAGCACGGGTTACCGGCCGGTCACCTAATCGCCCGGTGGCTAGCATGGACGGCATGTACGTGAAGGTGTGCGGCCTGACGTCGGAGGATGCTGTCGGTGCGGCGGTCTCGGCCGGAGCCGATGCGATCGGTGTGGTGATGAACGAGACGAGTCCCCGTGCCGTCGATCGCGACCGGGCGCGCGCGGTGGTGCGCGCTGGACGAAGCGCGGGAGGGCCCGGCCTGGACATCGTTCTCGTCGTCAACGACAAGCCCGCGGTCGATGCCGCGGCCCTGGCCGTCGACCTCGGCTTCGACGTTCTGCAACTGCACGGGCGTCGCTACGGAGAAGCGGACTTTCGTGCGGCGGCGGAAGGGATCGGCCGGATCTGGCGCGCGACATCGCTGGTGCACGAGCCGCCGTTGACGGTCGGAGCGTACGGGGAGGAGCGGCTGCTTCTCGATGCGCCGAAGCCGGGGTCGGGGGAGCGCTGGGATCTGTCGATGCTCACTGACCGCGGACTGTCGGGCCAGTGGCTGCTCGCGGGCGGACTCACTCCGGACAACGTCGCGGACGCGATCGCTCAAGCGCACCCGTGGGGTGTCGATGTGTCCAGTGGCGTCGAGTCCGCGCCGGGCGTCAAGGATCTGGCCGCGATCAGCAGGTTCGTCGAGGCGGCGAAGTCGCGAAGGTGAGTCGTGCCGGCCGTCAGTGATCTCTGTCACGCCCGGGTGATAGCTTTCAGTTAGTCAGGTAAAGACGGCTTGACCAGCTGAAACACTCGGGGGAGGTGGCAGCGATGAGCGCTTCGATCGTTACAGGTGTCACTGGTCTCGCGCTGCCGGACCGGCCTTCAGAGTTGTTGGCGTTGATCGATGCCGCGGCGGTCAAACTCGCCGAGACCTCCCTGTCGCCGGAGACCGAACCGGAACTGCTGGCGCACACGCAGATCGCCGAACGGATTCGGCGCCGCTGGGACGGCGTCTCCGCTGCGCTGCTGGTGGAGGTCTCCGATCGCAACGCGCACCGCACCGCGGGCTATCTGAATCCGCACCAGTACCTCTCGCAAGGGCTGCGGCTGGGAACCCGCGAGGCGGGCCGACGGCTGCGGATGGCCGAGGCGATCGGTGAGTTCTCCAACTTTCAAGGGCAGACTCTGCCTCCGCGGAAGCCTGCGACCGCCGCAGCGGTGGCGGCCGGGACTGTCGGCGCCGAACACGCGTTGGTGATCTCTGCGGTGCTGGCGAAAGTACCGGGCTGTATCTCGCCGGAGGTCAAAGCGCGTGCCGAGGCGGAGTTGGCCGACGTTGCCGCCGGGTTGAATCCGGATGATCTGGGCAAGGTCGGTGACCGCCTGCTCGCCCATCTGGATCCGGACGGTCAGGAGAGTGATCACGTCGACCGGCAACGCCAACGCGGAATCACGATCCTCCCGCAAGACCGCCAGTTGATGAGCAGAGTCCGTGGCGCGATTACTCCGGAGTTGCGGGCGAAGTTCGAGGTGATCTTGACCGCCTGGGCCGCGCCCGGGATGAACAATCCCGCCGACCCCGACTCACCCACTGGAACCATTGACGCCGACGGCATTGACGCCGAGGCTTTGGCGGCGGCGCGGGGGCGGGATCTGCGCAGTGCCGCTCAGCGCACACACGATGCGTTGCTGGCCCTGTGTGATTACGTTCTCGCCCACGGCGGGCTGGGTGCACCGAGTCGGATACCGGCGGAGTTGGTCATCACCGATACCGATCAAGAACTCGCCGGCCACGCCGGAATCGCCCTGGCTGCCACCGGCACCCGCATCCCGATCGGCGAACTCGTGCGGCTCGCCGCCGAGGCTGTGCCGCACCTGGCGG
>NZ_KQ969308.1:0-32501 GCF_001578675.1 Gordonia sp. QH-12 | reverse complement strand
TGTCACCTATCCGTGCAGCAGCCCCCCCCGACGAGGCAATATGGCGAACACACTGTGACCAGCATGTTCTTGTTGCTCCGCCACCAGGACTCGAACCTGGAATGCCTGAACCAAAATCAGGAGTGTTGCCATTACACCATGGCGGATTGCCGCGGAGACGATTCTGCCACAGGGCCCACCGCACACCACCACGCCGGGCACCACGCCGCCACCAACGCTGACCCCACGGGCTCTCGCACCTCTCCGCCACTCGCCCCGGGGTGCCGGAGAACCACCCCTCGCCGCACTCCGGCACCCGACCGCACCGATCGATGCGACCCAACCGGATGGTACATCCGGCAGAAAGTCGTACCACCGGAATCACCGATCCGCGACACTGACCCACCCTCCGGCGCGCACCGGGCGACGGCTACTTGAGACCCAGCACCGGAAGAAGGAACTCGCGCGCGAAATCCGAGAGCTCGCCGATGTCGTCGTAGTCCATGAGGTCACTGGGGATGGTGAGGAACGACCCCGCGATCCGGACCACCAGGTCGGCAGCCGGTATGGTCCGCACCCGCTTGGGGATGTTCCCTGCGGTCTGTTCGCGAAGGATCTGGTGCGCTACGAAGTCGCGCACCACGGTGAGAGTACGACCGTCGCCGCCGCCGACGAAGCCGGGCACCATCGCCGGCTCGGTCTCGAGCAGCTTTCGGATCAGCGGATTGCCGCCGATGGTCCGCAACGACGTCACGAAGGCCTGGACCACACGGTCGGCCGGGGTCGGCGCCTGCGCCATGACGTCGAGAAACTCGATGAAGTAGTTCTGGAACTCGCGGACCATGACCGCGTCGACGAGCGCGTCCTTGGTGGCGAACTTGCGGTAGATCGTGATCCGAGCCGTCCCGGCACGTCGGGCTACCTCTTCCATCGACGTGCGCCCGATCCCCGTTTCACAGAACTGCTCATACGCAGCGTCGAGCAGTCTGGTCCGCGTCCGGTCGGTCTCGACGGTGTCGGTCTGCACCGCCTGCTGCATCGCACGCTCGAAGAGCGTGGCCTCGACCCGCCCGGCCGCAGGGATCACCACTGGCCTTCAACTCCTCTCCAGTACCTACCCGACTCCTTCACGCTACGGCATCGGACGACCGCCCCATGCTCCGAATCCCGAGGCGTCCGACCCCGGCGACGCCGTGTTGCAAGTGTCGCTCCGTTGTTTCATATGGGCCGATGGGCGACCGCGCACCGTCAGTCGTCCACCCACTGCAGGACATCCCCGGGCTGACAGTCGAGAACACGGCAGATCGCGTCCAGCGTCGAGAATCGCACCGCTTTGGCGCGGCCGTTCTTGAGAACCGCGACGTTGGCCGGCGTGAGGCCGACGCGTTCGGCGAACTCGCCCACGCTCATCTTGCGACGCGCCAACTCCACATCCAGGCGCACGACGATGGCCAATTCAGATCACCGCGTCCATGTCCGCACGCAGCGTCGTCGCCTGGCGCAGCAGCGATCTCATCACCACCATCAGCAGCACGAGCAGCAGGCAACCGAGTCCGACAACGGTCAGCAGGAAAGGCAGGCCGGGATCGTCGAGCTCTCCGAACAGCGCCAACGCCGCCAACAGCCCGGCGGGTACGAGACCCGCGGCGGCGACCGCACAGATGATCGTGTCCACCCACCGGAACGACGATCGGTCGAAGATCCGGTCGCGACGGACGTGACCGAGGAGCATCCATGTCGCAACGAGGACGACCTGCAGGCACAGGAACTCGTAGCCGACCAGGAAGGTCGCCGACCATCGTTCGCCTCCGGTCATCTCGCCGATGCTCTCGCGATAGCGGAACTGTCCGGGAAACGAGAGCGTCTGCAGAACGGTGACCCCCGCGAACAGCAGCACCAAGGTCGCCCGCAAGGGCCAGTAAGCGAGTGTGACAGCACCGTCCATGTGTCGATTATCGACGGAAATCTATCGAAATTCAATAGCTAATGACGGCGCACCGCACTGTCGCGCACGCCACTGCGCACCTCGCCGAATAACACCTGACCGCACCGGCTGCGTAGGATTTGCCCCGGCGTACCTCCGCGGGATGGAAAGCTCTGCAGGAGTGCGTCGACGCTCGCGACCTTGAGATGCGGAGGGACTCGGATGACCGGACGACCGGCCCAGTCGAACGAAGAAGTCGCCGTCATTGTGCTGGCGGCGGGTGCCGGTACCCGGATGAAGTCGAAGACCCCGAAGATCCTTCACGAGATCGGCGGACGCAGCCTGCTCGGCCACGCACTGCACGGCGCCGCCGAACTCGACCCCGATCACCTCGTCGCCGTCGTCAGTCACGAACGCGAGCGGGTCACCGCCGCCATCGGAGAGATCGCCGAGGAACTCGGGAGGCCGGTGACCGTCGCCGTTCAGGATGAGCCGTTGGGCACCGGCGACGCCGCCCGCGCCGGAATGACCGGACTCCCCGACGACTTCTCCGGAACCGTCTTGGTCACGGTCGCCGACGCCCCGCTGCTCGACGGCTCCACGTTGTCCGCGCTCGTCGCCGAACACTTGCGCGACGACGCGGGCGAACCGGCCGCCGTCACGCTGACCAGCTTCATCGCCGACGACCCCACCGGCTACGGACGAATCGTCCGGGCGGGCGGTCCCGGCCTGGACATCGCGTCGTCGGACGTCCTGGCGATCACCGAGCACAAGGACGCGACCGAGACCGAACGTGCGATCACCGAGGTGAACGCGGGGATCTACGCGTTCGCCGCCGACATGCTGCGGACCGGCCTGACCAGTCTGTCCACCGACAACGTGCAGGGCGAGTACTACATCACCGATCTCGTCGGCATCGCGCGCGAGGCCGGCCGGGCCGTGCACGCACTCACCGTCTCCGATCCGAGCGTGGTCGCCGGCTGCAACGACCGCGCGCAGTTGGCCGATCTCGGAGCCGAACTGAATCGCCGGATCGTCCGCAAGCACATGCTCGCCGGCGTCACCGTCGTCGACCCCGCGACCACCTGGATCGACGTCGACGTCACGCTGGGCCGGGACGTGCGCGTCGAGCCGGGCACCCAGCTCCGCGGCCGGACCTCCGTCGCCGACGACGCGGTGATCGGCCCCGACACGACGCTCACCGACGTGACCGTCGGCGAGGGAGCTGCGGTGATCCGCACCCACGGTTCCGACGCGCAGATCGGGCCCGGCGCCGCCGTCGGCCCGTTCGCGTATCTGCGACCCGGCACGGTCCTCGGCGCAGACGGAAAGATCGGTACGTTCGTCGAGACCAAGAACGCCCAGATCGGCGCGGGCACCAAGGTCCCGCACCTAACGTACGTCGGCGATGCGGAGATCGGCGAGAAGACCAACATCGGCGCGTCGAGCGTCTTCGTCAACTACGACGGCGTGGCCAAGCACAAGACGGTCATCGGCTCGCACTGCCGCACCGGCAGCGACAACATGTTCGTCGCCCCTCTCACGATCGGCGACGGTGTCTACACGGGCGCGGGCACCGTGCTGCGCGACGACGTGCCGCCGGGAGCCCTCGCGGTGTCGGCGGGCGCCCAGCGCAACATCGCCGATTGGGTGATCGCCAAGCGCCCCGGCACCCCTGCCGCCGACGCCGCCCGCGCCGCCCAGCAGAATCACACCCAGCAGAATCACAACCAGCACGATCACACCCAGCAGACCGAATAGCGTCACCCTGCGCCGACGGCGGCCACGAACCGCCCCGGCGCTCACACTCCGAGTACAGAAGCCGACCGCCTAGGAGAGAATGAGTCACCCATGACTTGGACGACCGACAATCAGAAGAACCTCATGCTGTTCGCCGGACGGGCACACCCCGAACTGGCGCAGGCCGTGTCGGACGAGCTGGGCGTTCACATCACCCCGCAGACGGCGCGCGACTTCGCGAACGGCGAGATCTTCGTCCGCTTCGAGGAGTCGGTCCGCGGCAGCGACGCCTTCGTGCTCCAGAGCTGCCCGTACCCGATGAACCAGTGGGTCATGGAGACCCTCATCATGATCGACGCGCTCAAGCGCGGCTCGGCCAAGCGCATCACGGCGATCATCCCGTTCTATCCCTACGCACGCCAGGACAAGAAGCACCGCGGCCGCGAGCCGATCTCGGCGCGCCTGATCGCCGATCTGCTCAAGACCGCGGGCGCCGACCGCATCGTGACGGTGGATCTGCACACCGACCAGATCCAGGGCTTCTTCGACGGCCCCGTCGACCACATGCACGCACAGGGCCAGCTGGCCGAGTACGTGCGCAACAAGTACGGCACCGACAACATCTGCGTGGTGTCTCCGGACGCCGGCCGTGTGAAGGTCGGCGAGAAGTGGGCCGACTCGCTCGACGGAGCTCCGATGGCGTTCGTCCACAAGACGCGCGACCCCGACGTCCCCAACCAGATCAAGTCGAACCGCGTCGTCGGTGAGGTCGCGGGCAAGACCTGCGTGCTGATCGACGACATGATCGATACCGGCGGCACCATCGCGGGCGCCGTGTCGGTTCTCAAGGAGGCCGGCGCCGGCGACGTCATCATCGCCACCACGCACGGCGTGTTCTCGCATCCCGCCGCCGAGCGCCTCGCCACCTGCGGCGCCAAGGAGGTCATCGCGACCGACACGCTGCCGATCCCCGAGGACAAGCGTTTCGACAACCTGACGGTCCTGTCGATCGCACCGCTGCTCGCGCAGACCATCCTCGAGGTGTTCAAGAACGGCTCGGTCACCAGCCTGTTCAACGGGAACGCCTGACCAGTACCGCATACGACGCGAAAGACACGACGCGAGACGCCATGGCCCGGGAAACCGGCCATGGCGTCTCGCGTTCGTCTAAGCGGCGTGACCCGCCCGTTCAGACGGTCTGTTCGATTCCCTCGATCGCGACGTCGACGGTCTCCTCCGATCCGGTCGCCGCGCCACCCGGAGCGTCGGACCGTCCGGGGATGAAGAACGCCAGCACCAGCGCGGCCACGGCGGCGCCGGCGGCCAGCGCCATGATCCAGCGGAACGCGCTCTCCGACGGCACTGCCACGCCACCGAGCGTCATGGTCATCTGCGCGACGATCACACCCGCCAGCGCACTGGCGAAGGACGTGCCGAGCGAACGCATGAGCGTGTTGAAGCTGTTCGCCGCACCGGTCTGCGACGGCGGAACCGCTCCCATGATGAGCGCGGGCATCGCACCGTAGGCGAGTCCGGTTCCGAATCCGATGATGATGCCGATGACGATGAGCTGCCAGATCGAGTGCAGGGCGAAGACGCCGAGCAGGTAGCCCAACGCCACCACGATCGCGCCCACCATCAGGGTGATCCTCGGTCCGAAGGTGTTGGTCAGCCACGACGAGAGCGGTGCCGCGAGCAGGAGCATGATGCCGAACGGCGCCATCACCAGGCCCGCCACCATCATCGACCCGCCGAGACCGTAGCCGGTGGCCTCCGGCATCTGGACCACCTGGGGGAAGACCATGCTCGCCGCGAACATCGCGAAACCGAAGACGATCGAGGCGATGTTGGTGAACAGCACCTGCGGGCGGACGGCGACGCGGACATCGACGATCGGCTGCGAGCTGCGCAGCTCCCAGCTCACCCACAGGATGAAGAGCACGATCGCTGCGGCGAAGCAGCCGAGGGTGGTGCCGCTCGACCAGCCCCAATCGGCGCCCTTCGAGACTGCGAGCAACAGCGCGAGCAGACCGCCCGACAGCGTCACGGCGCCGACGTAGTCGAAGCCGCCGCCCGACTTCTCCGGCGACTCCGGAACCACGATCACGACAGCGATCGCGCCTACGACACCCATGATCGCCGACACCCAGAAGAGCCAGTGCCAATCGGCGTACTCGGCGATCAGTGCCGCCAGCGGAAGCCCGAAGGCACCGCCGACGCCCAGCGATGCACTCATGGTCGCGACCGCGCCGGCCAACTTCTCCTTCGGCAGCACGTCGCGCATCACGCTGATGCCGAGCGGAATCACACCCGCCGCGAGACCCTGCAGAGCTCGTCCAACGATCATCGGCACCACCGACGTGCTCAGCGCACCGATCACCGAACCGACGATCATGATGCCCATGCTCACCAGCATCATGCGCCGCTTGCCGAACATGTCACCCAGCCGTCCCATCACCGGCGTCGCGACCGCCGCTGCCAGCAGTGTCGCGGTGATCACCCACGCGGTATTGGACGCCGGCGCGTTCAAGTACTCCGGCAGGTGCGGAATGATCGGGATCACCAGCGTCTGCATCAAGGAGACGACGATGCCGGCCAACGCCAGGACCGCTACGACGGCGCCGGTGGCCGGCGCTTTCTCCAGGGCCTCCGGGCCCGTCTTCTGTTCAACCATCTAAGAACGACCTCATCCGATACGAATGCGAGCGGGTCGGTGCCCGCTCGCGAGGAGTGTGTCCACACACTATCCGGAGGGTCCTCCGGATAGCAATGCGAGAGCGGCTACTGTCGTATCTGCAACACCGGCGACGACGAGAACGAGGAACGGGGGACACCGACGTGCCTGCCGCACCCGAGCCCGGGACCCGCCTGCGTTCAGACGCGCAGGCCAACTACAACCGTCTTGTCGCAGCGGCGACGACGGTGATCGATCGTGAGGGCGCAGACGCCCCGCTCACCCTCATCGCGGCGGAAGCCGACGTCGGGATCGGCACGCTCTACCGCCGCTTCCCCACACGCGCGCACCTGATCGAGGCCGTCTATCGGCACCGGATCACCACCCTCTGCGACACCACCGAGGACTTCCTCACCGACGAGCCGACGCCCCACGCCGCATTGCAGGGCTGGATGACCAGGTTCGTCGACATGCTGATCACCCATCGCGCCGTCCCCGACGCGATCCGCCCGCTGTTGGCCTCGGATACCGACTTCCGGACCGAGACACGCAACAATCTGATCGCGGCACTCGTCCGGTTCCTCAGCGAAGGACGGCGAACGGGCACCATCCGCGAGGACGTGGATCCGGTCGACATCCTGCGCGTACTGACCGGCATCGCCTTTCTCAGCGAGACCTCCGACCACGCCCGCGGCTCGATCGCCCTGGTGGCCGACGGGCTCAGGCCCCAGCAGATCAGGCCCCAGCAGAGCTGATCGCAGCAAGCCGGCACCCAGTAACCTGGACCACGTGGACGCCACGATCTATCACAACCCCCGCTGCACCACCTCCCGTAACGCACTCACCCGGCTGCGCGAGGCGGGCGTCGAGCCCGAGGTCGTCAAGTACCTCGACACCGGTTGGACGCGCGAACAGCTCACGGCCATGTTCGACGCCGCCGGGCTGACGCCCGCTCAGGCGGTCCGCAGACGCGAGAAGCTGTACAAGGAACTCGGGCTCGCCGACGCCTCGGACGACGAGCTGCTCGATGCGATGGTCGACCATCCGGTTCTGGTGGAGCGGCCCTTCGTCGTCACCGAGAAAGGCACCCGGCTCGCCCGGCCGATGGACCGACTCGACGAGATCCTGCCGTAGCCCGCTAACGATTCAGCCCCGCTCACGATTCGGCCCCGTTAACGATTCACGCTGTACGCACTCACCGGATCCTCGAGCGGCCGATGCAAACCCGGAACGACCACCGCGGCGAGCGCGCGGACGAATCCCCGGGTGCAGTTCCAGAAGTCGAAGTAGTCACGCCACACGGCGATCCGGCCTTCGCGTACCTCGTTGCGGCCGCATACCCAGAACTGGATCCGCAACGGCCCCACCCGCAGTTCATCGATCCGCTCGGTCAGCACCACGCCGTCGTCGTCGGCGCTGATCGCGCGGATCTGCGCGTCGAATCCGATGCGATCGCCGTTGAGCCCGCGCATCACCTTCGCGAACCGTCGCTTGCCTCGTACGGTCGGCAGCGAGACGTTGGTGTACACGATCTCGTCGTCCACGCATTCCAGGGCCGCCTCGACCCGACCCTGGGCGAGGTCGGCGAAGAAGGCGTGGACGAGATCCGTCGGTTTCTGTGAGGTCATGCCCCGATGGTATTCTTGCCGCTGTTGTCTCGGCGAGGGTGCGAAGTCACCGTTATCGGCGCGACGGTCACCAGCTCTGCGGACTGCGTCGTCAGTCCACTCCTCGACCGTGTGCGGCGACGCTGAGGCGCCACCACGAAGAATCCCGAACCGAGGAGAATCGCATGGCTACCGCCCCGCAGCTCGCCGCCGCCGTCCGTGAAGAGAAGGGCAAGGGCGCCGCGCGCCGCGCCCGCGCCGCAGGCCAGGTCCCCGCCGTCCTGTACGGCCACGGCACCGACCCGGAGCACCTGCTGCTCCCCGACCGTGAGCTCGCCGCCATTCTGCGCGCCAACGGCGTCAACGCCGTCGTGGAGCTCGACATCGCCGGCCAGAAGCAGCTCGCGCTGACCAAGCAGGTCGACGTCCACCCGATCCGCAACTACATCGAGCACGTCGACCTGCTCATCGTCAAGCGTGGCGAGAAGGTCAACGTCGAGGTCGCCATCCTGATCGAGGGCGTCGCCGCCAGCGGCACGCTCACCATTCAGGACGCCAGCGCCGTCGAGGTGGAGGCCGAGGCCCTGCACATCCCGGAGAACATCGTCGTGGACGTCCACAACCTCCCCGCGGGCACCAACGTCACCGCCGCCGACCTGAAGCTGCCGGCCGGCGTCGAGCTGATCACCGACCCCGAGACCCTCGTGGTCACCATCGAGGCCGCCAAGACCGCCGCGGAGACCGTGGGCGAGGAGGCCGACGAGGAAGCCGCCGAGGACGCCGCGGAGTGATCTCCCCGGCTGGACGGCTCTGAGTGAAACTCATTGTCGGACTGGGCAATCCCGGTCCCGCTTACGAGAAGACCAGGCACAACGTCGGCGCGATGGTCGCCGACGGCCTGGTCTCCTCGTACGGCGAGAAATTCTCCGTGCACAAGCGCTCCGGCGCGCTGACCGCCACTGTGCGCATCGGCGGCGAACCGGTACTGGTCGCGAAGTCACGGACGTACATGAACGTCACGGGCAGGCAGATCGGCCCGCTGGCGTCGTACTACTCGGTCGCTCCCGGCGACCTGATCGTGCTCCACGACGAGCTCGACATCGACTTCGGTGCCGTGCGTCTCAAACTCGGCGGCGGTGAAGGCGGGCACAACGGCCTGCGCTCGATCAGCCAGACCCTCGGTACCCGCGACTACCTGCGCGTCCGTCTCGGCATCGGGCGCCCGCCCGGACGTCAGGATCCGGCCGATTACGTCCTCAAACCGTTTCCCGGTTCGGCGAAGGCCGAGGTTGAACTGCTGGTGGCCAACGGTGTCGACGCCGCCGAACTGCTCGTGAAGCAGGGACTCGAAGCCGCTCAGAACGTCGTTCACGCCTGGTAGTCGGCCCGACGTCACCGGACCCGCCCGACGAGCCTGCGGCCGTCGGGACAAATTTGCGCGACCGCCTTCCCGATCCCCTCGCCGTCGGCGATGATGTCCTCAGTCGACTCTTGATCAATTGATCAAATCCCGCGACATGAAGGAGGTCATCGGTATGACGGCGCCCGCAGGCGACACCAGAACCGACATCCCCGGGCTGCCCCGCCCGATCCGCTGGTCGGCGGCTACGGCAGCGTTCCAGATCGAGGGTGCGCGCGACGAAGGCGGCCGCGGTCGGTCGGTGTGGGATCTGTGGGTGCAGACGCCCGGCAAGGTGATCGACGGTTCCACCGCCGAACCAGGCCCCGACAGCTATCACCGGTGGGCCGAGGACGTCGCGCTCGCCGCCGGCCTCGGGCTCGACCGCTACCGGTTCTCCATCTCCTGGACCCGGGTGCAGCCAGACGGCACCGGGCCGTCGAACCCCGCGGGCCTGGACTATTACTCGCGACTGGTCGACGATCTGCTCGCGGCGGGCGTCACGCCCTTTCCCACGCTGTATCACTGGGATCTGCCGGTGCCGATTCACGAGGCCGGCGGCTGGTGCTCACGCGACACCGCCGCACGCTTCGCGGACTACACGGCACTCGTCGCCGACCGGCTCGGCGACCGGGTGAAGAACTGGTACACGATCAACGAACCCGCGATGACCACCCTCCAGGGCTACGCCGTCGGCGCGCTCGCGCCCGGAGAGTTCCTGCTCTTCGACGCCCTCCCGACCGCCCATCACCAACTGCTGGCTCACGGTCTGGCCACCCGAGCGCTGCGGGCGGCCGGAGCCGACGCCGTCGGCGTCGCCAACAACCACACGCACGTCCGGCCGCTGAATCCCGAGTCCCCCGCCGATCGTTCGGCCGTGGACGCCTACGACCTGCTCCACAATCGCATCTTCGCCGATCCGATTCTCACCGGCGCGTACCCGGACCTGTCCGCGTTCGGCCACGAGATGCCGGTGCGCGAGGGCGACATGGAGACGATCGGCCAGGCGCCCGACTTCTACGCGGTCAACTTCTACAACCCGACGACGGTGACCGCTCCGACGGGCGAGGACAATCCGATCCCCTTCGACATCGTCCCCACCCCGGGGGCACCGGTCACCGGATTCGGCGACGAGTGGCCGATCGTCCCCGAAGCGCTCACCGCGCTGCTCGTCGACTTCACCGAGCGCTATCGCGACCTCCCGCCCCTGATCGTCAGTGAGAACGGCGCCTCGTTCCCCGAGCCGGACCGTGCCGCACGCGTCGACGACGCTGACCGGATCTCGTATCTGGACGGTCATATCCGCGCGGTGGGAGCGGCCATCGCCGCCGGCGCCGACGTCGAGGAGTACACGGTGTGGTCGCTGATCGACAACTTCGAGTGGGCCGACGGCTTCACCCAGCGCTTCGGCCTGGTTCACGTCGACTTCGACACCGCCAAGCGCACGCCCAAGGCCTCCTACGACTGGTACCGCCGCGTCATCGAGGGGAACCGCGCGTGAACCGCCCCGCCCCGATCGGGCGCCGCTGGATGACACTGTTCACGCTCGCCTGGCTGGTGATCTGGATGGCGCAGCTGACACCCCTGCAACTGCTGTTGCCGCTGCAGCTCGACTCGCAGACCTCCGACGACGGCGACCGCTGGATCCACAGCGTGGTGGTGTCCGGCCTCATCCTCGGCATCGGCGCCCTGGCGGGCGTGGTCGCCGGTCCGCTCGCGGGTGCCGCGTCCGACCGCACCGACGGCTCCCGGTTCCCGTCGTGGCTGGGCGGCCGACGCCGAGTCTGGGCGCTCGGCGGCAGTTGGGGCATCGCGCTCTTCCTCGCGCTGACCGGGCTCGCCCACCGTCCCTGGCTGGTGGCGATCTGCTGGGTCGGGGTCTCGGTGGCAGTAGCGGTGGCATCGGCGGCGTTCACCGCGATGATCCCCGATCAGCTGGCGCCCGACCAGCGCGGCGCGGCCTCGGCGGCCATCGGTTCCTCACAGGCCCTCGGCATCGTCCTGGGCGTGGGCACGGTGGTGGTCCTCGGTCTCGATGTCCTGCCCGGTTATCTGGTGCTGGCCGCACTCGTCGTCGTGGTCGGCACGTGGGCGTCGATGGGCCTGCCCGACCGCCCGGCGCCGCGCAGCGAACTCGCGATCGGCATCACCGACCGCCCACGCTGGGCGTCCTTGCGAGACCGCGACTTCTGCTGGATGCTCGGCGGTCGACTCATCGCCAACGTCGGCAACGCACTCGGAACATCGTTGTTCCTGTTCTTCCTCCTCTACGGCCTGCACCAGGACAAGGACGCGGCCGAGGACAATCTGCTGATCCTGATCGTCGTGTACACGATCTTCGTGGTCGGCAGCTCCGTGATCTTCGGGATGATCTCCGACCGTCGGGGCCACCGCCGGACGCTCACCGTCGTCGCGGCGATGGTCCAGGCCTGTTCGGGACTGGTGATCCTCGCGCATCCCACGTATGCGGTCACGATGGCCGGCGCGGCTCTCATGGGTGTCGGCTACGGCGCGTTCATGACCGTCGGCCTCGCCTTCGCCACCGATCTGCTGCCGCACGTGGAGGATCACGGCCGGGACCTCGGCATCGTCAACGTCTCCGCGGCCCTGGGTCAGTTGGTCGGGCCCATGCTGGGAGCGGGACTGGTCGCCGCGGTCGGCGGATTCTGGCTGGTCTTCGCGATGGCATGTGTGTTGTCCGTGGTCGGAGGCCTGATGACGCTGGGCGCCCGGAACACCGACTCCGCCCCCGCGGTCGTCGAGCCGACATCCTCTGCCGACGCCGGTTCGGCCCGGAAGTAGAATTACGCCCGAGTGTCCGGCGCACCACGGTCGCCGGAATCGAGCAATGAGAACGGACGAATCTTGGCGACATTGGCTACCCCGTCGGGCCACCCGAACGTTGCGATGCTGGGCATCGGCGCATACCGCCCCAAGCGACTGATCACCAACGACCAGCTGTGCCGGGTGCTCGACTCGTCCGACGACTGGATCTTCGAGCGCAGCGGCATCCGCAACCGTCGCTGGATCAGCGGCGACGAGACGATGCGGAGCATGTCAGCGGCGGCCGCCGATCGCGCGATCGTCAACTCCGGTGTCGATCGCGAGAAGATCGATCTGATCATTCTCGCCACCAGCAGCTGGCCGTGGAACGTCCCGCACGGAGCCCCGATCATCGCCTCCGACATCGGCCTCAACGGCATCCCCGCCTTCGATGTGGCGGCAGGCTGCGGCGGCTTCGGTTACGCCCTCGGCGTCGCCGCCGACGCGCTCCGCGCGGGCAGCGCACACTATGCCGTCGTCATCGGCGTCGAGACCATGTCCGTCGGTCTCGACCCGACCGACCGCAGCACCGGATTCATCTTCGGAGACGGGGCCGGAGCGGTGGTCGTGGGGCCGAGCGAGGTGAACGGAATCTCCCCGGTGGTGTCCGGCAGCGACGGCGAGAACGCCGAGGCCATCGCACAGAACATCAACACCGTCGACTACATGGCACGATCGGTCGAGTACCAGGAGAAGGATCCGCAGACCGATCCCGTCGGGCGGATGATCATCAAGATGGAGGGGCCCAGGGTGTTCCGCTGGGCCGCCATCACCCTGCCCAAGGCGCTGACCAAGCTGCTCACCGAGTCGGGTGCGGGGCCCTCGGACATCGAGGTCTTCGTCCCGCACCAGGCCAACGCCCGGATCAACGAGCTGATGCGGAAGAATCTCGGCCTGCCCGACGACCTGCCGATGGCGGGCGACATCGAGAACACCGCGAACACGTCGGCGGCCTCGATCCCGCTGGCCATCGAGGAGATGCTGGCGACCGGCAAGGCCCAGGGCGGCCAGTTGGCCCTCATCCTCGGCTTCGGCGCGGGTCTGAGCTACGCCGGCTGCGTGGCGACACTTCCGCCGGCACCGACCGTCTCGTCCTTCGACGGGCTCGACGAGGCCGAGCCGGGACCCCTCGCCGCGCATCTGGCCGGCATCGTCGACTGACGCCGGCCCTGACGGGTCGACTGACGCCGGTCGCGCTCAGGCGTTCTCCTTCCGGAAGACGCTGGTGCCCCACCATCCGCCCAGGGCGCTGAGCACGATCGCCGCCAGCAGACCCCACGCCACCTGCGACGACATCACGTCGCCGAGGAACGAACTGCGCACCGAGTCCACGATCCAGCGGAAGGGCATGAAGTCCGACACGCGCTCGAGCCACGCCGGCCCGAGAGTCATCGGCAGGAGGATGCCCGACAGCAGCAGGATCGGCATCAGCAGCATGTTGAGGACCGGCGCCATCACGTCCTCGCTCTTGGTGGTGAGCGCCAAGGCGTTCGACGCGGCGGCGCAGGCACCGCCGACCAACAGCGTGATGACGATGCCGAGAACGATGCCCGGCACCGAGGCCCGCATTCCCATCGCGTAGCCGAGAGCCACGAGGATCAGTGCCTGGACGAGCAGCTGCAGGAGGTCGCGCAGGAGCCGGCCGAACAGCAGCGAGGTCCGGCCGGCCGGTGTCACGCGCTCGGCTTCGATGACGCCCTCACGCCACTCGCCGATCAGCCCGAACCCGGCGAACATGGCACCGAACATTCCGAGCTGCACCAGCAGACCGGGAACGAGGAAGGTGTACGCGTTGTCGCCGACTCCCGGGAACTGCGCGACCAGCGGTTTCAGCAACGGCCCGAAGAGGACCAGATACATCACCGGTTGCATGATGCCGATGAGAACCCACGCGGGATTGCGCAGATTCATCCGCAGCTGCCGGCGGAAGACGATGTACGACTCACGCAGAAATCTCATCGGACACCTCCTCGGTGTCGGCAGCGGCCTCCGCATCGCGAAGACTGCGGCCGGTCAGGGTCAGGAAGACATCGTCGAGGGTCGGCCGCATGATCTCGATGGACTCGATCGTGTTGCCGCTCGCCTCGAGTTCGCGCAACAGCCCCGGCACCACCTTCGCCGACCCGCGGAGCCGGGCCCGGACTCCGACGCCGTCGACGCGGATCTCAGTGGCACCGAGCGACTCCAGTTGCGCCGCCGCGCGTGCGACGGGTTCACCGGCGCCGAACTCCAGGTGCACCAGATCGCCGGACACCTGTGACTTGAGGTTCTCCGGTGTGTCGGCCGCGACGATCCGGCCGTTGTCGATGATCATGATCCGGTCCGAGAGCGCGTCCGCCTCATCCAGGTAATGCGTGGTCAGGAACACCGTGGCACCGCGCTCGGTGCGCAGCTTGGAGATGTGTTCCCACAGGTTCGCGCGCGCCTGCGGGTCCAGCCCCGTCGTCGGCTCGTCGAGGAAGACCAGCGTCGGATCGTGGATCAGTCCCATCGCGATGTCGAGTCGGCGCCGCTGACCGCCCGACATGTTCTTGGGCATGCGATCCCACAGTCCGTCGAGTTGCAGTTGCGCGAACAGTTCCTTACCTCGTCGCACGGCGTCACGTCTGCTCATGCCGTACAACTGGCCGTGGTCGGCCACCTCGTCTCCGGCCAGCGCCTGAGAGAACGTCGCACCCATCTGGGAGACATAGCCGATGCTGCGCCGCACCTGAACCGACTCGGTGGTGACGTCGTACCCGTTGACCGTCGCGGTCCCCGCCGTCGGGCGCAGGAGCGTAGTCAGCATTCGCAAGGTCGTCGTCTTGCCCGCGCCGTTGGGGCCGAGGAAGCCCACCACCTCCCCTTCGGCGATGTCCAGGTCGACGCCGTCGACCGCACGGACCTCGCGTTTGGACTTGCCCTTGCCGGTGACGAAAGTCGCGACGAGTCCGCGTGCGTGAATCATCCCGGTTCCTTCCGGTAGTCAAATTTGACTAGTCAATAGTGCGACGACGGCAGGCGGCGTGTCAATGGCCGGTCATGTTCGGCGGGTGGTCGGTTCGGCGGGTAGTCAGTTCGGCGCGCGGTGCAGCGCCGCGCGATAGCGTTCGCGATCCTCGACGATCTGGTAGCCGGGGTCGTCGGCGGGCGGCGCCCACCGGCCGGTGTCCTCGAAGCTGAGCGCGCCGGAGGCGATGTCGGCGAGCACCCCGTCGAGCCAGTGCAGTTCCACCTCCGCGAACTGCTTCCACAGTGCCAGAGAGCGCAACGCGTGCGGCGGTGCGTAGACCTGCCCGTCCTCCGGTGGCATGACGTCGCCGATGGCCCGGCGCACCGCGTCCCGGCGGGCGCGCAGAGCCGCTTCCGCGCGCCGGTCGTCGAGCATCGGGAGCAGTCCGAACGCGGCTTGGAAAGCGTGGCGGTCGTAGACGTTCACCTCCGAGACCCCGGCGACGATCGCGTCCTCCAGCACTACCCTGCCTGCTTCGGCGAGTTCGTACACCACCACGTCGCGACCGCCGTCGCCGATCGTGTGATCGATCAGGAGCCCCTGGCCCGCCAGAGATCGCAGAGCGTGGTAGATCGATCCGGGATTGATGCTCGCCCAGGCGTCGACCTGCCACGACATCAGCTCGCGCCGGATCTGATAGCCGTTCACCGGCTCGAACAATCCGACCGCGCCGAGCACCAGGAGCCGAGTGGTCGTGACGGACATACCTGTCACGGTAATCCGGTCAGTGCCGGAGCGGACGCACTACCCGGCGGCGCTAGATGTCCGGGGAGTACAGCTGACATGGAGGTGTCTAGAGGTCGCCCGTCAGATAGTGATCCATCACCGGCCCCACCTGGCGGGCGAGCTCGTCCGGCGTCGCACTCGCGATCTCGGGTAGCGCGAAGACGTAGCGGGCCATCACCAGGCCCAGCATCTGGCTCGCGACCAGCGAGATCCTCCGCTGCCTCTGATCGCCTCGCGCCGCGTCGTGCAGGACTCGTCCGGCCGCACCGAGGAAGAACTCCCGCACTCTGCCCGCGACCTCGTCGTCCGTCGCCGCCACACGCAGCATCGCGATCGCGCGCAGCCGCTGCTCCGGATTCTCCTCCCAGAAGCCGATGGCGCGGCGAACGAGCGCGACGCCGACGTCCGTCGACTCCGCGACCCCGGCCAGGATGTCGGCCGGATCGCGCTCCGGAGTCAGCGCCGCCACCAGCAGGCCCGATTTGGTTCCGAAGTAGTGGTGGATCAACGCGGCGTCGACGCCGGCGGCCCGCGCGACCTCGCGCATCGACGTGCGGTCGAATCCCTTGGCGGCGAACAGCTCCCGGGCAGCGTCGAGGATCGCACCGCGAGTCCGGCCGGCTCCGTCGTCGCCCGGCGGCCGCCCCCTGGTGCGTGCGTTCACTGCGCCGGCCGTTCCCGGGCGAGAACCAGCATCCGTTCCTCGATGGTGGCTCGGACGGGTTCGCACTCGGCGGAGACTCCCGCGGCGTCGAGTACCGCGTCGATCTGCGCCGGATCGGTGTCGGGCACTCGGATGTCGCGGCCGGCCAGGATCACCGGCACGTCGGCGTCGTTCAACGCCGCGAAGGCCGCCGCCCAGTCGTCGGTGCGAACGGCGATCGCGCGGGTGTCGCCGATGATGTCGTCCTCGCTGCCCGAACCGACCAGCCGACCGCCGACCATCAGGAGCAGCCGGTCGCACTGCTGCGCTTCCTCCATGTAGTGCGTCGTGACCAGCACCCCGACGCCGGCCTCCGCCTGCTGACGGATGGTGTCCCACAGCCGGGCGCGGGCGAGGGCGTCGACGCCGGACGTCGGTTCGTCGAGAACGAGGACTTCCGGTCGGTGAGCGAGGGCGATGGCGAACGCCGCCTGCCGCTGGGCGCCCAGGGACAGATCCCGCACGAGGGTGCGCCGCACGTCGGAGAACCGGCCGGGCAGTTCGGCGTTCTGCGCGCGGTAGGCGTCGGCGCTGAACTCCAGGTTCTCCTCCACCGTGAGGTCGGTGTAGAGCCCCAGGTTCTGCGGAACGTAGCCCAATCGTGCACGACGATCCCGATCCGGCGCGCCGCCGAGGACCTCGACGGAGCCCTCGGACGCCGCCAACAGGCCCAGAAGCATGCGGATGAGCGTGGTCTTCCCCGCTCCGTTGGCCCCGATGAGCCCGACCACTTCGCCTGCTTCGACGCTCATCGACACATCGTCGACAGCGGTGACGTCGCCGAATCGCCGGGTCACCGACCGCGCCCGCAGCACCGGTTCACTCATGCCGTCACCTCCCGTCGCATCCGGTCGGCGAGCGACAGTGAGATGACGATGTCCTCCAGATCGGGGTCCACCGGTTCGAGATCGACCGGGCGGGTCTCGCCGCCGGGCCGTTCGTCGGGCCAGTACTCGTGACGCTCGCGTCCCCGGCGCCATGACCACTCCGGTCGCGCAGGCTGTGCCGAGCGAGTGACGACTCCGGTGAATCCGGAGCGCACGTCGTCATAGGAGCCCTGTGTCAGAACCCGTCCGGAGTCGAGGACCACCAGGTGCCCGGCGCGTTCGGCCTCGTCCAGGTACGTCGTCGACATCAGGACCGCGGCGCCTTCCGCCGCCGCCTCGGAGATCATCCGCCACAGATCGATGCGGCTGACCGGATCGACTCCGGTGCTCGGCTCGTCCATGACCAGCAGCTCGGGCCGGTGCAGCATCGCCATGGCTGCTCCCAGTTTGCGGCGCATACCGCCGGATAGCGCGGAGGCGGTCCGGTCCGCCGCGTCCGCGAGGCCGGCACGCCCGATCAGTTCGTCGCACCGCCGGTCGAGCTCGGTTCCGCGCAGGCCGTAGATCCCGCCGACGAACTCCAGGTTCTGCCGCACCGTCAGCGCCGCCCAGCTGCCCGGGCCCGCGGCGAGGAATCCGATGTGGTTCTTCCGCGGCGCACGCACCGTGCCCGTCGTCGGCGCGAGTTCACCGACCACGGTGCGCAGCAGCGTCGACTTGCCCGCGCCGTCGCCGCCGACCAGTGCGACGACCGTCCCGGCCGGCGCCCGCACGGACACATCGTCGAGGGCCGTCCGGTCACCGAACCGCACGCTCACCCCGTCGATCTCGGCGATCATTCGGCGCCCGCCTCGCTCGCCGCGTTGTGCACCTTCGGCGCGTTGGGAGCGAGATCACGCCGGAAGCGGAGCGTCGCCCCGGTGAACACCACGACGGCCATCACCGCCAGGACCACCAACGGGAGCCACAGCGACGAGATCGGCGCATCGCGCAGCATCACCCCCTGGGAGATCATCGTGAAATAGGTCAGCGGCAGCAGATAACCGATCCACCGCACGCCCGCGGCCATCGCTTCCAGCGGAAAGATCATGCCGGAGAGCAGAATCTGCGGCATCAACAGCATGAATGCGGTCTGAATCGCCTGCCCGGTGGTCTGGGAGACGGTCGAGATGAAGACTCCCAACCCGAGGACCACGAACAGGAAGAGCGCTGATCCCAGCGCGAATATCAGCACGTTCCCGTTGAACGGGACGTCGAACAACAGCATGCCGAGGACGGTCACGATGATCAGGTCGACCGCCGCGAGCAGGAAGTACGGCACGATCTTTCCGAGAATCACCTGACTCGGCCGGATCGGCATCACCGCGAGTTGTTCCAGTGTGCCAGCCTCCCGCTCCCGCACCAGACCGATGCTGGTGATGATGGTGCCGATGAACGTGAGGATCAGACCGATGATCGCGGGCACCATCACCCACGACGTCTTCAGATCCGGGTTGAAGAGGACCTCGACGTGGATCCGGTCGCCGAACTTGTTGAGCACCCCGACGCTCGACTGGGCGGCGAACATGTTCGACCGTCGACGAACGCCGTCGCCTGCTCCCCGGGACCGGCGGGGGCCACCACCGCGACATCGACCTCGTTCTCGCGCAGCAGGTCCTTCGCGTCTGCGGCCGTGCGGTCGGGGTAGGTATCGGTGACATCGAAGTACCCGGGCAGCGACTGCGCCACCTGTGTCGCCGTCGGCCCGACCACCGCGGTCTTGACCGAGGAGACGTAGAAGTTGGCCGCGTACCCGAAGATCACCAGCAGCAGAAGCGGCAGGACGATCAGCATGGCCATCGTGCGGGGGTCTCGCCTGAGTTCGCGGAACTCCTTGAGGATCATCGCGCGCATAGGACCATCTGACCACTGCGAGCCACTCTGGTCAACGCTTGATGAATATTTTACCGACCCACTCGGCGCCTCGCGTTACTTCCAGGTAACTGCGCGGCCGTGAGAGCGTGGAAGACAAAGGTGTGCTCCGGCACACATGCCTAGCGATCGGAGACCCAGATATGGCCGAATTGCCTGAAGCCGTCGGCACACAGATGATCGGCATGCTCGGGATCGGCGCCCACCGCCCCGAGCGCGTCGTCACGAACGACGAGATCTGCGAGCACATCGACTCCTCGGACGAATGGATCTACACCCGCACCGGCATCAAGAGCCGGCGGTTCGCGCGCCGGGACGAGACCGTGGTGGAGATGGGCGTCAACGCCGGCCGCAAGGCGATCGCCAACGCCCTCCTTTCGGGCGCGGACATCGATGCGGTCATCCTCGCCACCAACACCCATCTGCTGCTGACGCCCGCCGGCGCCGTCGCGATCGCCACCGAACTCGGTGCCAACGGAGTCCCCGCGTTCGACGTCACCGTCGGCTGCGCCGGATTCGGCTACGCGCTGTCGCTGGCCTCCGACATGGTGCGCGGCGGCAGCGCCACTCACGTACTGGTGGTCGGTGCCGAACAACTGTCGGTGACTCTGGACATGACCGACCGCACGAACTGCTTCATCTTCGGCGACGGCGCGGGCGCCGTGGTGGTCGGCCCCACCGAGAAGCAGGGCCTCGGCCCGGTGGTGTGGGGAAGCGACGGAACCCAGTTCAACGCGATCCGGCAGGACATCGACTGGGTCAGCTACATGGACGCCGGCGACATCGAGAAGCGGCCGTACCTGCGGCTCGAGGGCACCGCCGTGTTCCGCTGGGCCGCGTTCGAGATGGGCAAGGCCGCTCAGCGCGCCCTCGACGTCGCCAAGGTCGACGCCGCCGACATCGACGTCTTCGTTCCGCATCAGGCCAATTCGCGGATCAACGAGTTGCTTGCGCGCAGTCTGAAGTTCCCCGAGTCGACTGTCGTGGCGAACGACATCGAGAAGACCGGCAACACCTCGGCGGCGTCGATTCCGCTCGCCATGGAGGACCTGCTCTCCACCGGGCAGGCCAAACCCGGCGACACGGCCCTCCTGCTCGGTTACGGCGCCGGGCTCAGCTACGCCGCTCAGGTCGTCACGATGCCGCCGATACCGTTCGAGTGAGAGCTCCGAGAATTTCGGCTCCCGCAGCGCTCTGTGAGACCGTTGCGGGAGCCGAAATTTCTTCGATCACCAGAACTGGTCTTAGGTGAGCTTACCGGCCATCACCACGACCACCACGAGCAGCGCCACCCGAACCACGCCCGTGCCACGGCCGAGCACCAGCGTCGATCCCAGCACCGATCCGGCGATGTTGGCCGCGGCCAGGATCGCGCCCAGCGTCCACCACACGTCGCCCTGCACCGCGAAGACCACGAGTGCACCGCCGTTGGTGGCAGTGTTCGCCACCTTCGCCAGCGTGGCACTGGTGAGGAAACTCTGGCCGAGAAGCGCCGTCAACGTGATGATCAGGAACATGCCGGTCCCCGGACCGAAGATTCCGTCGTAGAAGCCGATGACGCCGAAGGCCACCAGCGCCGCCGCGTAGCGGCCGCGCCGGATCGGTCTCGAACCGGCGGCGCTCGCCGACCCGAACTCCGGGCGGCGCGCCACGAAGAGACCGACCGCCACCATCAGCACGATGACCACCGGCCGCATCACGTCAGAACTGGGGGCTCCGGCGGCCAGCGCGCCGAGCGCGGCACACGAGGCGGCGACGGGCACGCTCGCCGCGGCGAGCCCGCGGTCGACCGGCACCCGCCGCAGGTACAGCACCGCCGCGGTCGCGGTCCCCCAGATCGCGGTGAGCTTGTTGGTGCCGAGTGCCGTCGCCGGCGCCATCGACGGAAAGACGATGAGCAGCAGCGGGATCAGCACCAGTCCGCCTCCGCCGACCACCGCGTCGATCCAGCCCGCGACCACCGCGCCGCCGATCAACAGGGTCAGCACGGCTGGATCGGGCAGCGGCACGGGGATTCCTTCGCTCACTCGGAGATTTTGCGTCTGACGTCGGCAGACAGATAGCGTAATCGAGTGAGTTCTGAGGTCATCGCACGCGAGGTGAAGCGCCGTCGAACCTTCGCCATCATCTCCCATCCCGACGCGGGCAAGTCGACGATGACCGAGGCCCTGGCGCTGCACGCCCGGATGATCAGCGAGGCAGGCGCGGTGCACGGCAAGGGCGGCCGCCGATCCACCGTCTCGGACTGGATGGAGATGGAGAAGGCACGCGGAATCTCCGTGAGCTCCACCGCACTCCAGTTCAGCTATTCGCCGGGCGACGCCGACGCCGCCGATGCACCGAACGTCATCAATCTCGTCGACACACCCGGTCACTCCGATTTCTCCGAGGACACCTACCGGGTGCTGACGGCGGTGGACGCGGCCGTCATGCTGATCGACGCGGCGAAGGGACTGGAGCCGCAGACGCTGAAGCTGTTCCAGGTCTGCCGCCACCGCGGAATCCCGGTCATCACCGTCGTGAACAAGTGGGACCGCCCCGGCCGAACCCCGCTGGAGCTGATCGACGAGATCAGCGAGCGCATCGGCCTGATCCCGACCCCGCTGTACGTTCCGGTCGGCATCGCCGGCGACTACCGCGGTCTGCTCGACCGCCGCACCGGCGACTACATCCACTTCGAGCGCACGGCGGGCGGAGCGAAGATCGCGCCGGAGGAACTCCTCACCGCCGACCAGGCGGCCGAGCGCGAGGGCGACGCGTGGGTGGCCGCCCGGGAGGAGAGCGAACTCCTCGCCGAGCTGGGCCAGGACCACGACCAGGAGATGTTCCTGGCGGGCCAGACGTCGCCGATGATCTTCACCTCGGCCATGCTGAACTTCGGCGTGCGGCAGCTGCTCGACGCCCTCGTCGAGTTCGCGCCGCCGCCGCGCGGGCGCGAGTCGATCGACGGCGTCGAGCGCGCCGTGACCGACCCGTTCAGCGCCGTCGTCTTCAAGGTCCAGGCCGGCATGGACACCAGTCACCGCGACCGCCTCGCCTACATGCGGATCGTGTCCGGCGAGTTCGAGCGCGGCATGGTCGTCACGCACGCGCAGACCGGCAAACCGTTCGCGACGAAGTACGCGCAGGCGGTGTTCGGGCGCGACCGCTCCACCGTCGACACCGCGTTCCCGGGCGACGTGGTCGGCCTGGTGAACGCGATGGCACTGGCCCCCGGCGACACGCTGTACATCGACCCCCGGATCCAGTACCCGCCGATCCCCTCGTTCGCTCCCGAACACTTCTCGTCGCTGCGCGTCACCACCGCCGACAAGTACAAGCAGTTCCGCAAGGCCGTCGACCAGATGGACGCCGAAGGCGTGGTCCAGGTGCTGCGCAACGACGTCCGCGGCGACGCCTCGCCGGTCCTGGCCGCCGTCGGCCCGATGCAGTTCGAGGTCGTCACCGCGCGAATGAAGGCGGAGTTCAACGTCGACACCATCATCGAACCGCTCGGATACAGCCTCGCCCGCCGCACCGACGAACAGAGCGCACCCGAGCTCAACCGTCAGCGCGGCGTCGAGGTCTTCACCCGCAGCGACGGCGCGATCCTCGCCCTGTTCTCCGACAAGTGGCGCCTGCAGTACATCGAGAAGGAACACCCCGATCTGCTGCTGGAGCCGCTGGTCGCCGCGGCCGACTGATGGTCCCGCTGCGCCGCGCCGCGGTGCCCCTGATGCTCCTGGGCCTGACCGCCTGCGGCACCGACGCGACGACCGTCGACGAATCGGTCCCACCGCCTCCGCACAACGGGTCGACCAAGACGCTCGCCGACGGTGACTGCTCGGCGACACCCGCGGCCGGCCGGATCGTCCGGAGCGGTTACGGGCTGAACTATTCGCGCGGCACGATGACGGTCTCGGTGAAGCGTCCCGGCTCGCAGCGCTGCGTCGCCTTCGCCAAGTCCGGCCGCACCGACCCCGCGGTGCCGCCGGACACGCTGCTGTTCACCTTCACCGGAGACCGCGGCGAGGGCGGGCAACTGGAGTTCCTGGCGGTCGATCTCGCGGGTGGGATCCTCCCCTGGCCGGCCGGTGCGTCGGCCCGGGAGCCCGGGGCGCCTATCACCGCGACCGTCGGCGTCTCGCTCGACGGCACGTACTTCACATCCGCCACGTGCACGCTGCGGCTCGCAACCGTGACCGAGACGAGGGCTGCAGGTCGATTCGACTGCCCCGACGCGCTCGCTGCGCGGGCGAATCCCTTCGATCCCGACGACGACGTCTCCTACGACGATCCGACGGTCCCGGCGGCCCCACCCGAGTCGGCGGCGCTGTCGGGTCTGTTCACCGTGGAGAAGTAGGTCCGGACGCAGTCGCGCTAGGCGATGATCGCGGCGACGGTCGCGGCATCCACCTCTTCGACGGTCGCGGGCGAGAACGCCGGGTTCCGGTCCTTGTCGACGAGGACCGCGCGGACGCCCTCGACGAAGTCGGGATGCCGGGTGATGCGGCCGGCCGCGGCCAGTTCACGGTCGAGACACTCGGCGAGCGATGAGGTCGCCCCCGCGGTGATCAGCCCGGCCGTCACCCACAGGCTGGTCGGTGACGCCGACGCCAGCAGATCGAGCATCTCCTCGGCCCACGCGTCACCGACCGCACCGCGCAGGCCGCCCACGATGCCGACGACGTTGTCGTCGTCGAAGTACTCGGCGATCTTGCGCAGCGGGAGATCGCTGGTGACCGGCCCACGATGGTCGGCGAGTGCGTCCCGCAGCGGGTCTCCGCGGCGGACGGCGTTCGCCACATCGTCGATCCGCTCCGACGGCACGAAATGAGTCGCGAGTCCGATGGCGACGGCATCGGCGCCGCGCAGGCGTGCGCCTGTCAGCCCGAGCCACATCCCGACGCCCTGCGGCAGGCGCGGAAGGAAATACGTGGACCCCACATCGGGGAAGAACCCGATCGCGGTCTCCGGCATCGCGATCAACGCCTTCTCGGTGACCACCCGGACCTCGCCGTGCACGCTGATGCCCAGTCCACCACCCATGGCCGCACCGTCGACGAGGGCGACGTACGGCTTCGGGTACTCCGCGACGAGCTGGTTCAGCCGGTACTCGGCGGCGAAGTACCGGACCACCTCGTCGCTCTCACCGGCGAGCACGTGGTCGCGCACCACGCGGATGTCGCCGCCGGCGCAGAAGGCGCGATCACTCGAGGAGGTGACCAGCACGGTCTCGATCGCATCGTCGTCGCCCCATTCCTCCAGCACGGAGTGCATCTCGGTGATCATCGACAGATCCAGGGCATTGAGCGCGCGGGGGCGGTCGAGGACGATCTCGCCGACGCCGCCGCGCACCTGGGTGCGGATGTAGGACATTCAGTCACGGTAGCGCAGCGTCCGTACCGCAGAAGAGAACGGGCGGGTCGAGCGACCGCTCGACCCGCCCGAGTACCCGATCAGCTGCGGGAGGTGTTCTCCGCGACGCGGCCGGTGTTCTCGGCGATACGAGCGGTGTTCTGGCTGATCTTGAAGATCGCGATGTACAGCTCGAAGATCACGCGCGCGAGGATCAGATAGATGAGGTACACCAGCGGCACGATGATCAGTGCCACGATCACCGTCAACAGGCCCGCGCCGACGTTGTCGCCCATCTCGGCGAAGCCGGAGATCACGCCGCCGATCAGTGCGATCGCGGCGATGATGGTGAACACGATCGTGACGATCATGTACAGCACCGGGATCACCCGGGTGGCGACCATCTTGCTGAACTGGAAGTCGAAGAGCGCCGACAGGAAGGAGCCGGACTCCTCCGGCGGCGGCTGGTGAGCGGCACCGGGATCGACCGGGTAGGTCGGCTGGTTGTAGGCGCCGAACTGCTGCGTGTAATCGGACGGCTGGCCGTAGCCTCCGGGCTGCTGGCCGTACGTCTGCCCGTACTGGGGCTGACCGTACGGCGTCTGGCCGGGCTGGGATTGGCCGGGCTGGGATTGGCCGGGTTGGGATTGACCGTAGTCGGGCTGACCGGGCTGGGACTGACCGGGCTGGGACTGGCCGGGCTGCGGTTGACCGGGCTGGGACTGTCCGTGATCGGGCTGCTCGCCCTCGGGCTGGTTGAACGGATCGTTAGGCGGAGTCGTCATATGTGAACCTCTCAGGAGTCATGCCTGATCGCCAGGTCGGCGACACTTGGTTGGAACAACGTAACAACTAGCTGTGACCCTCGCAGGCTCCCCGGCCGACACCGTCACGCGATGCGGTCGCGTCACGTATCGGGCCGGCGCACGCGCACGCGCGCCGCGGTCACGAATCGAGCAGTTCGGCCGCCTCCATCCACTCGGCCTCGGCGATCTCCTTGGCCGCCACCACTTCCCGGAGTCTGGCGTCCAGATCGGCGAGCCGCTCGGGGTCGACGGCGGCGTCGACCATCTCGGCGTGGAGCTTCTCCTCCTGCGCACTGAGCTTCTCCATCTGACGCTCCGCGCGGCCGAGTGCCTTGCGCGCCGCCTGGTGTTCGGCGGCCGAGAGTCCGCCGTCACCGGACGCGGGCTTCGGCTCGGCGGCCGGAGCGGATCGGCGGGCCGGAGGCGCATCGGTCTCGGCAGCCCGTCGTTCCAGGTACTGGTCGATTCCGCGCGGCAGGTTCGTCAGCGCGCCGTCGCCGAACAGCGCCCAGGTGCTGTCGCAGACCCGTTCGATCAGATACCGGTCGTGGCTGATCACGACCAGCGTTCCGGCCCAGGAGTCGAGCAGATCCTCCACCTGCTGGAGCGTGTCGATATCGAGATCGTTGGTCGGCTCGTCGAGCAGCAGCACATTGGGTTCGGCCATCAGCACACGCGTGAACTGCAGGCGGCGACGTTCGCCGCCGGACAGGTCTCCGACCGGCGTGCGCTGTCGCGCCGGGGAGAACCCGAGCCGTTCCGCGAGCTGACTCGCCGACAACTCCTTGTCGCCGAGCGTCACATGACCGGCCACCTCCTCGACAGCGTCGAGCACGCGCAGGGTGGGATCGAGGTCGTCGAGTTCCTGACGCAGCCAGCCGATCGAGACGGTCTTGCCCTCGATGCGGCGGCCCGGCGACACCGGCACCTCGCCGGCGAGCGCCCGCAGGAGCGTGGTCTTGCCGGAACCGTTGACCCCGACGAGGCCGACCCGCTCCCCCGGCGCCAGCCGCCAGGTGGTGTCCTCGAGCAGCACTCGACCCTCGGCGCCGTCCGACGACGGTGCGGTGAGCCGCGCGTTCTCGAGTTCGATGACCACGCGGCCGAGGCGGCGCTTGGCGAATGCGGAGAGTTCGACGGTGTCGCGCGGCGGGGGCACGTTCGCGATCAACTTCTCGGCCGCCTCCACCCGGTAACGCGGCTTGGACGTGCGCGCTGGAGCACCGCGCCGCAGCCACGCCAGTTCCTTGCGCGCGAGGTTGCGCCGGCGCTCCTCGGCGGCATCGGCCTGCCTGGCGCGTTCGGCTCGCGCGAAGATCCAGTCGTTGTAGCCGCCCTCGTATTCGTCTACGCGCCCGGAGTGGACCTCCCACGTGCGGGTGGCGACGGTGTCCAGGAACCAGCGGTCGTGAGTGACGACGATGAGCGCGCTGCGCCGGTTCACCAGATGTTCGGCGAGCCAGTGAACGCCCTCGATGTCGAGATGGTTGGTCGGTTCGTCGAGGATCAGCAGGTCGGAGTCGGTCACCAGCGCGGCCGCGAGGGCCGTCCGACGACGTTGCCCTCCGGAGAGCTCGCCCACCTTGCGGTCGAGGATCGCGTCGACCCCGATACCTGCGAGGATGCCGCGGATCCGGGCGTCGCCGGCCCACTCGTGTTCGGGGGCGTCGGCGCCGACCACCGCGTCGGCGACGGTGATGCCGGGATCGAGGTCGCCGCCCTGAGTGACCGTCGCGATGTGGATGCCACCCGCCCGCGAGAGGCGCCCGGAATCGGGTTCGGTGATGCCCGCCAGGATCTCGAGCAGGGTCGTCTTACCGCCGCCGTTGAGCCCGACGACGCCGATGCGCTCACTCTCGTGCACGCCGACACTGACCTCGTCCAGAAGCGGCTTGATGCCGAAGCTCTTGCTGATGCGTTCGGCGTTGATCAGCGACGTATTGGTACGCGGGGGCATTCGTGCTTTCCGTTCAGTCAGTCGTCCAGCGAGGTCAGTCGTCCAGCGAGGTCAGTGGTCGGCGAGGTCAGTTGACCGCGATGAGGCGGGCGCCCGCCACCGGCCCGGACGCGGTCCGCACGGCCTTGGCCACACCGGACCCGGACAGTTCGGCGGCCACCCGGACGGCGGCGTCTTCGTCGGCGCACAGGAACGCGCAGGTGGGCCCGGACCCGGAGACGATCCCGGCGAGCGCTCCGGCCTCGCGGCCCGCCCGCAGGGTGCGCCGCAGCATCGGCTGCAGCGACAGCGCGGCCGGCTGCAGATCATTGTGGAGCAAAGGGGCCACGGCGCGCACATCGCCCGATGCGAGCGCCTGCATCAGCTCGTCCGGACGGGCGACGCCCGCGGCGGCGGGCTGGTCATCGCCGTCGCGGGCCCGGAGCCGGTCGATCTCCCGGTACACGTCCGGAGTGGACAGCCCGCTGCCCGACACCGCGAGCACCCAGTGCAACGCGCCGCGGTGCAGCACCGGCAGCAGTTGCTCTCCCCGGCCGGTGCCGAGCGCTGCGCCGCCGACCACGGAGAACGGGACGTCCGAGCCCAGTTCCGCGGCGATGGCGAGGAGTTCGTCGCGGGCGATGTCGAGCCGCCAGAGCCGGGCCGCAGCGACGAGCGCCCCGGCGGCGTCGGCCGAGCCGCCGGCCATGCCCCCGGCCACCGGAATCGTCTTGTCGATGGTGATCGCCACGTGCGGGTCCATCCCGGCATGCCGCGCCAACGCGACCACGGCCCGCGCGGCGAGGTTCGTCGCATCCGACGGCACCTGTCGGCGGTTCTCGCCGCGGACGGTCACCGACAGCGCGTCGTCGCCGCGCACGGTGACCTCGTCGTAGAGCGACAGCGCACAGTACAGCGTCGACAGTTCGTGGTATCCGTCGTCGCGGAGCGGCCCGACGCCCAGGTGCAGATTGATCTTCGCCGGGACCCGGGCGGTCGCGCCACCCATCATCGGGCGGCTCCGGTCTCGATCCCGGCTGCGTGGCCGGCGCGCGCGAGCCGGACGAAGTCATCGACGTCGCACCGTTCCCCGCGGAGCCCGGGGTCGATTCCCGCCGCTCGGAGGAGTTCTTCGGCCCGCGGGGCGCTGCCCGCCCACGACGAGAGCGCCGACCGCAGGGTTTTGCGGCGCTGAGCGAATGCGGCGTCGATCGCGGCGAATGTCTGCGCCCGCAGCTCCGGGTCGGTCCCGTAGACGTCGCGGCGGTCGATGCGGACCAGGCCCGACTCGATCTTGGGTTCGGGCCAGAAGACGTGTTTGCCGACGGAACCGGCTCGGGCCACGTCGCCGAAGAAGCGGGCCTTCACGCTCGGCACCCCGTAGATCCGGCCGCCCGGAGCGGCGGCGAGACGGTCGGCAACTTCGGCCTGCACCATCACGAGCGCGGTGCGGATGGTCGGGAACTGCGCCATGAGGTGCAACAGCACCGGAACCGCGACGTTGTACGGCAGGTTCGCGACCAGCGCGGTCGGCGCGTACGGGAGGTCGGCGGGGGTGACGGTGAGGGCGTCCGCGGTGACGACGTCGAAGTTCGCCGCCTGTGCGGGCGCGAACTCGGCGATCGTCCGTGGCAGTCGCGCGGCGAGCGTGCGGTCGATCTCCACCGCCACCACGCGGCCGGCCTCGGCGAGCAGCGCGAGGGTCAGCGATCCGAGTCCCGGTCCCACTTCCAGAACCACGTCGTCGGCACCGACGCCGGACACCGACACGATCCTGCGAACGGTGTTGGCGTCGTGGACGAAGTTCTGCCCCAGCGTCTTGGTCGGGCGCACATCGAGCTCTGCGGCGAGTGCGCGGATCTCGGCGGGACCGAGCAGACGAGGCGAATCAGGGACGATGTTCACCTGAACATTGTGACTGATGATCGTCGGGAGGTGCCGCAGCGGACGGCTGCACCGCGGGCGAGGATCAGCGGAGGCCGATCTGCGACGAGCAGGACGGCCACGCGCCCCAGCCCTGAGCGGCCTGCGTCTTCTCCGCGATGGCGATCTGCTCCTCGCGAGTGGCGAGATCCGGACGCGGCGCGTACTCCTGGCCGCCCCAGCGATCCCAGGTGTTCTGGTCGAACTGGATGCCGCCGTAGAACCCGTTGCCGGAGTTGATGGCCCAGTTGCCGGTCGATTCGCACTGAGCGAGACGATCCCAGACGCCGTACGGAACCGCCGGTGCACCCGGCTTGGTTCCGACGCGGACCGTGGCAGCCTTGGGCTCCACGAGAACCTTCTCGCTGATCTTGGTCTTCTTGACGACCTTGCCGTTGACGGTGGTGATCGAGTACTTCACATCGGCCTTGCCGGGAGTACCCGGGTCCTCGACCTTCTTGGTTCCCCGGGTCAGCCTGTCGTCGTCCTTGGTGTTCTCCGGCGGCTTGACGTCCTCGGTGAGGGTCTTCTCCTCGGTCTTGATCCGGGTGACGCGGATGTCCATGTCCTTGCTGACCGGAGTCTGCGCCGCGGGCACCACCTTGTCGGTGGGCGAGAGCGGCTTGCCCGCACGGGCGAGCAGGTCGCCGACCGTCTTGGCCGCAATGCTCGGCGTCGACTTCTGGCCGCCGTCGTCGAGCTTGACCCGCTTGGGCAGGGTGACGTCGAGATCGGCACCGTCCACCGGAAGCACGTCGTTCAGCGGTGCGGTCACCGCGCTGGTCGCCATGCCGCGTTCAGCGAGAACCTGACCGACGGTGGACGCGTTGGTGGTGATGTTCAACGGCCTGCCGTCGACCACCAGCTGCACTTTCTTGAGGCGGTCGACCGTGATGGTCTGGTTGTCACGCGGCGCACTCGAGAGCGGCACGTTCACCTTGTCGCCGTCGGCAGGGTCGATGCCGTTGTCGCGCAGCACGCTCCCGACCGAGAAGGCCATCGTGCTCACATGCATGGTCTGTCCGTCGACCGCCAGCGTCACCTCCTTGTGCATGACAGCTCCGGTGACGGCTCCGGCCGTGACGGTGGTCAGCACGGCTCCGAGGGCTACTCGGGCGCGCATGGAGGTGGACGTGTTGATTCTCTTCAAGACAGACATACAGTTCCCTGCCGGGTTGGGTATAGCTATCCGCGTCGGCAGCACGGATCACGGTACGGTAACGAATCGGGGTGGGTTACCGCAACGGAAACTTGTATATCCGGCGCGCATTTGCTCCAAGCGTGTGGGCCAACTCGTGATCGTCGACGCCGCGCAGTGCGGCCAGCGCGCGAGCGGTGTAGGGCACGCAATAGGACTGATTGGGCTGGCCACGATAGGGATGCGGGGTCAGGAACGGTGCGTCGGTCTCCACCAGCAACTGCTCGTCGGGAGTCAGAAGTGCGGCCTCACGCAACTCGCCGGAGTTGTTGAACGTCACAGTGCCGGAGAAGCTCAACACATACCCGAGGTCGACACATTCGCGGGCGATCGCACGGTCGCCGGAGAAGCAGTGCATCACCACCGTCTCCGGCGCCCCCTCGGCCGCGAGGACGTCCAGCAGGTCGCGATCGGCGTCGCGATTGTGGATCATCAGCGCTTTGCCGGATCGTTTGGCCAGATCGATGTGCCAGGCGAAGGCGTCGCGTTGGGTGGTCGGGTCCGCGCAGTCGTCCGAACGGGTCGTCCAGTAGTAGTCCAGACCGGTCTCACCGACGGCCACCACGCGGGGGTCGTCGACCATCTGTTCCAGCTCGGCTCGGGCCTCGTCATCCAGATCGGCGGCATGAGTGGGATGCAGTCCGACGGCCGCGAACGCTCGTCGGTCCCAATGCGCGGCGGCGACAGCCCAGCGGGCGTCGACCATGTCGTCGGCGACGGTGACCACCTGCTCCACGCCGACCGACTCGGCGTGGTCGAGGATGGCTCGGACGTCGGCCTCCGTCCGCCCGCCACAGGCCGCCAGGTGCGTGTGTGCGTCGACCAGCCCGGGCAGCGCTTCCGGGTCCGGTGGCGGCAGGCGTCGCTTACGCTTCTTGATCTCCTTGGCGGTGAGTTCACCCGTCGAGTCGGTCACAGACCCACCTTGCCCGAGATCGTGTCCGTCGCGGAAATCCGGGTCCGCCTGGAAACTGGGGCACTTCGCAGTCGACGCTCTGCCCAGGCCGCCGTTCGAGGGTTCCCACCGAAACCATCGAGCCTGTCACCGATGCCCCACGGCGTAACAGAGTTGAGCCGGCGCACGTGCGTCTGTCTATGAAATCAGTTGTGTCATACCCGATTGGTAGTGTTCAGATATCCAAGAAAACATGGTGTGACCAGCTGAAACACTCGGGGGAGGTGGCAGCGATGACCGATCCGATCACCGATTCGATCGCGACTGTCGTTGCCACCGGTGCACTGCCGGACCAGCCCGCGGAGTTGTTGGCGTTGATCGATGCCGCGGCGGTGAAGCTCGCCGAGACCTCCCTGTCACCGGAGACCGAACCGGAACTGCTGGCCCACACACAGACCGCCGAACGCATCCGGCGACGCTGGGACGGCGTTTCGTCCAGATTGTTGGTGGAGGTCTCCGACCGCAATGCTCACCGCACCGCGGGCTATCTGAATCCGCATCAGTACCTGTCGCAGGGTTTGCGGCTGGGGACCCGTGAGGCGGGTCGACGGCTCCGGATGACCGAGACCATCGGCGAGTTCTCCAACTTCCAAGGGCAGACGCTGCCTCCCCGGAAGCCCGCCACCGCCGCCGCGGTCGCGGCCGGGACTGTCGGCGCCGAACACGCGTTGGTGATCTCGGCCGTTTTGGCGAAAGTGCCCGGCTGCATCTCGCCGGAAGTCAAGGCCCGTGCGGAGGCCGAACTCGCTCAGGCTGCGGCCGGGTTGAATCCGGATGATCTGGGCAAGGTCGGTGACCGCCTGCTCGCTCACCTGGACCCCGATGGTCAGGAAAGCGATCACGTCGACCGGCAACGCCAACGCGGAATCACCATCCTCCCGCAAGACCGACAACTCATGAGCAAAGTCCGCGGCGCGATGACTCCGGAGTTGCGGGCGAAGTTCGAGGTGATCTTGACCGCCTGGGCCGCACCCGGGATGAACAATCCCGCCGACTCGGGCTCGCCGACTGGAACGATTGACGCCGACGGCATCGACGCCG
>NZ_KQ969307.1:0-33251 GCF_001578675.1 Gordonia sp. QH-12 | reverse complement strand
CCGATGCCGGACGCATGGCCTGGCGGCCAGCCACCACCGAACACCCCTGGCGCCTGAACCCCATCCACCACGCCGGACAACCGAAGAATCGGCACCCGCCGGACTCAGATGGAAGACGGTCGTCGCGTCCCGCAATTCGCAGTGCAGAGGACAGCGGCCCTGTCACACTCAGCGCAATGCGACGACCTGCGTGCCCCGCTGCTCGAGGATCGTATCGCCGAGCACGCGCAGCGCCACCGGTCCGACCACCTGACCGCGATCCACCGGAATGCTGAACTCCTCGTGGCCGTCGAACACGCGGCGCACGCTGATGGCCCCGGGCATCGGCACCAGCAGTTGCCCCGCCATCACCGCCCCGGGTCCGATGGCATCTGTCACCTGGAACATCGGGTTTCCATTCGAGGCGTCCAGTACCACGGTGGCCTTGCCGGTCCAGAACGAGACGACACCCTGATCGATGATCGGATCGCTCCGCTCGGGAACCTGGGCGTCACCGGCCACCGGGTGTTCGCTTCGGCTCTCGGCTTGCGGTGTGAATAGGCGCAGACGCGGTCCCTGCGGGGCGCCGACGGAACCGGACGGGTCGGCGCCGCCGTCGTAGACCACGATCGTGGAATCGGTCGCCGCCACCACTCGGGGAGCGGGACCCGCAGCCGATGTGGTGATCAGGGTCGAACCCCACTGGCGGATCTTCTCGTCGCTGGTCAGATTCGAACTGAGCACCGTCAGCCGATAGCCGGGATCGTCATCGCATCGCTCCACGATCGCCACCCGATCCGCACCGGAGACCGCAGAGTACAGCCGGCAATGCGTCCGGTCGGGCGCCACGTCGGGGTTCACCGGTGCCGTGACACGCCCGTACTCGATCCCGCGCACCAGATTCGAACCCCACGTCTCGAGGCGCGTCGGGCCGTACAGGAGGGCGTAGCCGGTATCGATGGAGAGGTGGACGGTGTCGTCGGCGTCACTGGTGCGGGCGGCGTGACGAGCACCGTCGGAACCTCGCAACGATGTGACCTCGCTGCAACCCCGGCTGTTCCGGTACACCGCGAGCACGTCGTTGTCGCCGCCGGTCCATCCCGCGGCCGCCGCGCACAGCGGCAGATTCCGCCGGTAGCTCCAGAGGTCGGTTCCGTCGCTCAGCCGATGCGCGACCACCGTGCCGCCGGACGCGGTCACCAGGGAGTCGCGGGTGATCTGCGGGACCGTGGTGACGTCCGACTGCGCGGACCAACGGACCGAGACCTCGCGCGGAACATTCTCAGCCGGCAGCTGGACCGGGGCGGGTGTCGTCGCGGTCACCGACTCGGTATGGCGGGCGGGGCTGGTCCACCAGACGGCGACACCCGCCGCGACCACGATCGCCGCGATCAACGCGGTCACGATGAGGTCGGTGCGGGTGCGCCGTTCGGGTTTGATCCGTCCCATTCTCGCGAGGGTATGCGAAAAGCGTCCGGGCGGAGCTACTCGGCCGCTGCCGCGGGCGCTGCGTCGCGCGAAGCGCCGTCACTGCCCTCACCGGACTTCGCACCACCGCTGCGACGACGACGGCGGCGGCGCGGCCGCTTGGCCTCACCATCGGCCTCCGGCTGCTCGGTCGAGGCGGTGGGACTCTTCTCCGCCTGCTCGGCGTCGTCCGCCGATGATGCGGTCGTGGCGCCCTCGGCGCCGGCGGGCTTGCCGCCCCTGGTACGGCGCCGCTCACGCTTGGGACGATCGGCGCGCGGCGCGCGCGGCTCCCGCCGTTCGTCGGACGAACGCTCCGGGGCGCCGATACGGCCGTTGGCGTCCGCGGGGATGCCCAGATCCTCGCGCAGATGCTCGGAGGTGGAGTAGGTCTCCGCCGGGTCGGGCATGCCGAGGCCGAGCGCCTTGTCGATCAGCTCCCAGCGATGCAGCTCGTCCCAGTCCACAAGGGTGATCGCGATGCCGGTGCGCCCGGCGCGCCCGGTGCGTCCGATGCGATGCACGTAGGTCTTGTCGTCGTCCGGGCACTGGTAGTTGATGACATGGGTGACGTCATCGACGTCGATGCCGCGCGCCGCGACATCGGTGGCCACCAGTACGTCGATCTTGCCGTCACGGAACTTGTTCAGCGCCTTCTCACGGGCCACCTGGCCGAGGTCGCCGTGCACCGCGCCCACCGAGAAGCCACGCTCGGCGAGGTCGTCGGCCACCTTCTGCGCTGTGCGCTTGGTGCGGGTGAAGATCATCGTCGCGCCACGGCCCTCCGCCTGCAGCACGCGGGCCACCAGTTCGGCCTTGTCCATTGCGTGGGCGCGGTAGACGTACTGGGTGGTCCGCTCATGCACCGCGGAGTCGTTCGCGTGCTCGGCGCGGATATGTGTCGGGCGGTTCAGGAAGGTCCGCGCCAGGGTGACGATCGGACCCGGCATGGTGGCCGAGAACAGCATCGTCTGCCGGTCGGTGGGCAGGGCTCCCATGATCCGCTCGATGTCCGGAAGGAAGCCGAGGTCGAGCATCTCGTCGGCCTCGTCGAGCACGAGCACTCCGACCTTGCCGAGGACGAGGTGTCCCTGCTGCGCGAGGTCGAGGAGGCGTCCCGGCGTGCCCACGACGACGTCGACGCCGGCCTGGAGTTCGGCGATCTGCTGCTCGTAGGGGCGGCCGCCGTAGATCGACGTGATCTTCATCGGGCGAACGGTGCCGTTCGAGAGCGTGACGTCGACGCCCTTGGCGGCGGTCTCGAGGTCTTCGGTGACCTGGACGCAGAGTTCGCGGGTCGGCACGATGACGAGGGCGCGCGGAGTGTTGTCGAGTGCGCGCAGGCCGGTCGCCTCGGCGTTGGCGAGCCGGTGCATCAGCGGGATGCCGAACCCGTAGGTCTTGCCCATGCCGGTGCGCGCCTGACCGATCAGATCGGAGCCGGCCAGCGCCAGCGGCAGGGTGAGTTCCTGGATCGCGAAGGTACGGGTCTTGCCGTCGGCCTCGAGGGCGGCGACGATCGCGGGGTCGACGCCGAGTTCGGCGAAGGTCGGGGCGGTGTGCTCCTCGTCGACGATCGTCGTCTGGACGTCGTCGGTGGCTTCGCCCACCGTGGGATCAATGGTCATATGCAGTTCAAGCCTCTCGCGGGTGTTCGCGCACGCACACAAGAGAGGCCACGGGGTCCTGATCGTTAGTCCGGACCCTCGGCGGCCGGGCCCGGAGGCCCTTCGCAGGTGCGCGCTCAATGTCCGACGGGCCGCTCGAAGTGGCCGCGCGGTGCCCATGAACGTGCATTCGGCGAGCGGAACGGCGACTCGTCTGTCTCCGAGTGTACCGCCTTGCATATTCTGACTTGCATGTCGAACAACGCAGCGGCCATTCGCAAGCTCTACGAAGTCCTTCTCGCGGGCGAGTTCGCCGCGTGCTATCGCCTGATCGAAGAGTCCGCGATGGCGCCGACGACTGCCGACCGCATCGCAATCGCGCGACTGATCGCGGCCGAGATGGGCCACTTCGAGGTGTTGGCCGAGCAGATCCGCTCCGACGGCGGCGCACCCGAGGAAGCAGTGGCCGCGCACGCCCGGGTGTTCGACGAGTATCACCGCGTGACGACACCGACGTCGTGGCTCGAGGTGCTGGTCAAGATGCACGTCGGTGACGGTCTGGCCGCCGACTTCTACGCCGAGATGGCCGATGTGATGCCCGAAGAGGTGCGTCCGACGATGAAATCGGTGATGGCCGAGACCGGTTCGTCACAGTTCGCCGTCGACCAGGTGCGGGCGGCGGTCGCCGCCGATCCGGCCGTGGCGTCGCCGCTGGCGCTGTGGGGCCGTCGATTGCTGGGTGAGGCGATCACGCACATGCAGTGGGTTCTCGCCGAGGAGGAAGACGTGATGGCGCTGCTCTTCGAAGGTGATGCGACGCTTGCCAACGCCGCCGCTTTCTTCGACAACATGGCGGCTCGCCACGGGCAGCGCATGGCCGAGCTGTCGCTGGCGTGACGAGTAGGATTCCGGAGTTATGAGCGTTGAAGTCAAGATCGGTATCGAGAACAGCCCGCGCGAGTTGGCATTCACCTGCCCGGACAAGGCCGATGACGTGTACGCGGCCGCCGACCGCGCGCTGAGCGGAACCGACGCCGTGCTGTCGCTGACCGACGACAAGGGATCGCGCGTGCTGGTCCCGGCAGCCAAGATCGCCTACGTGGAGGTCGGCAGCGCCGAGAACCGACGGGTCGGCTTCGGGGCGGCCTGAGCTCGATGAGCGGAGTCGACTCCGACCGACTCAGGGCGTTGCTCGACGATGCGGTGACCGGTCCGGACTCCGACCGGGTGCCGGGCGTCGTCGCCTCGGTGACCGACGCGAGGGAGACGGTCTTCACCGGCGCGGCGGGGAGCACGAGCGTCGCCGACGACCGCCCGATGACGGCCGACACGGTCGTCGCCCTGTACTCGGCTAGCAAGCCGCTGACCGGCACGGCCGTGCTGCAGTGCGTCGAGGAGGGGCTGATCGACCTCGACGCGCCGGCTGCGCAGTACGTGCCGGAGATCGCCGAGATCGGCGTGCTGGACGGTTTCGAGCCCGACGGGAGTCCGCGGATCCGTTCGGCAGCGACGCCGGTCACCACTCGGATGCTGCTGCTCCACACGGCCGGATTCGCCTATCCGTTCTTCGACGAGAACTACCGCTCCCTGGTGCGGCAGGGCCATTACCCGGATGTGGTGACGGCGACGCGTGCGTCACTGATGACGCCGCTGCTGTTCGACCCGGGTACGCGCTGGAACTACGGATCGAACATGGACTGGGCCGGGCTCGTGGTCGAAGCAGTACGCGGCGCACGGCTGGGGGAGGTTCTCGCTGAGCGGGTCTTCGCCCCGCTGGGCATGGACGATTCGGGATTCCTGCTCACCGATGCCATGCAGGAGCGCCGCGCCGCCGTGCATCTGCGCAGGCCGGACGGTTCGCTCAAAGCCACCGGCATCGTCATGCCGCAGAACCCCGAGGTCCAGATGGGTGGTCAGGGCCTGTACTCCACAGTTCCGGACTACATCCGATTCCTCCGCATGTGGCTGCGCGGCGGGGCGGGCGACGGTGGGCGCGTGCTCCGCAGCGACACTGTCGAGTGGGCGGCTCGCAACGGTCTCGCCGAGGGGCAGCGGGTCACGGCGTTGCGGGGCGTCGACCCGGTGATCACGCACGACGCCGAGTTCTTCCCGGGTCTGCCGAAGTCGTGGGCCTACACGTTCATGGTGAACGACGACGCTGCGCCGACGGGCCGGAGTGCGGGTTCACTCGCCTGGGCCGGCCTGGCCAACCTGTACTTCTGGATCGATCGGTCCGCGGACATCGCCGGGATGTGGGCCTGTCAAGTACTGCCGTTCGCAGACCCCGCCGCCCTGCGCCACGCTCTCGACTTCGAGAGCGCCGTCTACCGGTCCGTGTAGACGGACCGGTTCTCGGAAGTTCTCAGTCGTCGCCCGGAGTCTGGCGGGGAATGCCGGCCAGACCGCCCCAGAGCAGCGCCGCGGTGATCTCCACCGCGCTGGCCTTGTCGATGGGGCGGCTCGCGTCCACCCAGTACCGAGCGTTCACGACACTCGCACCGACCAGTCCCGCGGCGAGCATCCGGGACCGGTACGGATCCATCCCCGAATCCTGCATGACGAGACCGTGGACGGCGTCGACGCAGGCCTCGGTGGCGCCTTCCACACGCCGGATCACGGCCGGGTCCATGGCGTCGGAGGCGAAGATGAGGCGGTATCCGGAGTTGTCGTCGTCGATGAAGTCGAAGAAGGCCTCGACAGCCGCGAGGACACGACGGCGGTTGTCGACGGTGGTCAGCAGCGCCCGGTTCACGTCGGCGACGAGCTTCTCCGCGTGCGAATCGACCACGGCGATGTAGAGGTCGAGCTTCGACGGGAAGTGCTGGTACAGGACCGGCTTGCTCACACCGGCGTGAATCGCGATCTCATCCATTCCGGCGGAGTGATAGCCGCGCTCGACGAAGATCTCACTGGCGGCGTCGAGAAGCTGGCGGCGGCGTGCACTTCGCGGAAGGCGCGTGCTCGAGCGCCCGGCTGCGGCCGGAGCCGACGTCTGGGAACTGGGAGACGACATCCCCAAAGGATACTCGGAGCGCTTCAGATCACACTCATCCGGATCGCGGCCGAGGGTGGATGCGAGGTGAGAGGGGACATCTATGAGAAAGTTGTGGCGTGACCGGTACACCAGACAACGGGGCGCAGCGTCCCCGCCGCCCGCGGCCCGACCAGCCGCTGCGTGCCCGCTGGGATCCGATCTCCGACAGCGGACGGTCGCGCTCCGAGCGGGTGGAGCGGCGCAAGCGCAGCACCCTGGGGCGGTTCGTCAGCACATACGGCTGGCGCGCCTACGCCATTCCGGTGCTGGCCGTACTCACCGTGGTGCTGCTTGTGATGACCGTCCGCAACGACGGCGACACCGCGGTCGACAAGACCGCCGCTACCGGTGACGACGTACGCAACACCCACGTGCAGGACGAGACGACGCCGATCGGCGCCCCGACCGGGCAGATCCAGGAGGCGGCGCTGCCCGCCGGCGCCCTGCCCGGAGGCGGTCCGTTCACGCGCAAGGGAGACGAGGTCTACCGCGTGGTGCGCGGCACCGGCGACAAGCTGGGCACGGCCAAGCAGGTCTACACGTACACGGTCGAGGCGGAGAAGGGACTGTCGCCGCAGGACTACGGCGGCGACCAGGCCTTCGCGAAACTCGTCGACACGACGCTGGCGAACAAGAAGAGCTGGATCGGTGACGGCCGCGTCTCCTTCCGCCGCATCGACACCGGCGAGCCGGACCTACGGATCTCGCTCACGTCGACCGACACCGCCCGCGAACTGTGTGGATATCAGATCAAGCTGGAGACCTCATGCTTCTATCCGCCCGACAAGCGCGTGGTGATCAACGAGGCGCGGTGGGTGCGCGGCGCGCAGGCCTTCCAGGGCGACGATCTGACGTACCGCCAGTACCTCATCAACCACGAGACCGGTCACGGCATCGGATATGAGAAGCACCAGCCGTGCAAGGAGAACGGTGCGCTCGCGCCGATCATGATGCAGCAGACCTTCGGTACCGCGAATGCGCAGATCATGGCGCTCGACCCGGACATGGAGGCCGACCGTACGCTGGTCTGCAAACCGAACGCCTGGCCCTTCCCCGCGAACTGACCACCGCCCGCTGACGGGATGGCTGGAACGTATTCGGGATCGGAGACGGAGGTCTGAAGAATGTCGCCCTTGCCGCCACTGGTGGAACCGGCAGCCGAACTGAGCCGGGACGAGGTCGCGCGCTACAGCAGGCACCTCATCATCCCGGACGTCGGCGTCACCGGGCAGAAGCGGCTGAAGAACGCCAAGGTGCTGGTGATGGGCGCGGGTGGGCTGGGGTCTCCGACTCTGCTCTACCTCGCGGCGGCCGGAGTCGGCACCATCGGCATCGTCGACTTCGACGTGGTCGACACGTCCAATCTGCAGCGCCAGATCATTCACGGGCTGGGAGACGTCGGCCGACTCAAGACCGAGAGCGCGCGCGACTCGATCGCCGAACTGAACCCGTTCGTCGACGTCCGGCTGCACAACCGGCGGCTGGAGGCGAAGGACGCGGTCGACCTGTTCTCGGAGTACGACCTGATCCTCGACGGCACCGACAACTTCGCGACGCGATATCTGGTGAACGACGCCGCGCTGCTGGCCGGGAAGCCCTACGTGTGGGGATCGATCTACCGGTTCCAGGGGCAGGTGTCGGTGTTCTGGGAGAACGCTCCCGACGGTCGCGGCGTCAACTATCGCGACCTCTATCCGCAGGCGCCGCCCCCGGGCTCGGTGCCGTCCTGCGCCGAAGGCGGCGTTCTCGGAGTGCTGTGCGCGTCGATCGGCTCGATCATGGCGACCGAGGCGGTGAAATTGATCTGCGGCATCGGTGAACCGCTGCTCGGCAGGCTGATGGTGTACGACGCGCTCGAGATGACCTACCGGACCGTGCGCCTCCGCAAGGATCCGCAGGGACGGCCGGTGACCGCACTGATCGACTACGACGAGTTCTGCGGCGTGGTGACCGACGAGGCCGCTGCGGCGGCCGCCGGGTCCACCCTCACCCCGGCGCAGGTCGACGCGGCGCTGCGTTCGGAGGCGCCGCCCGCGCTGATCGACGTCCGCGAGCCGGTGGAGTTCGAGATCAATCGCATCGCGGGCGCACAGCTGATCCCGAAGGGAGAGATCCTGTCGGGACGTGCAATTGGAGACCTGCCGCACGATCGGCCGATCGTGCTGTATTGCAAGACCGGAATCCGATCGGCGGAGGTGCTCGCCGCACTCAAGAGATCCGGGTTCGACGACGCCGCACACCTGCAGGGCGGCATCGTGGCGTGGGCCGCGCAGATCGATCCGACCATGCCGGTCTACTGAGCGCGGCTGTCACAATCGGCGACATGACCAGGCGACCGAGAGCACTGCTGCCCGCCGCGTTCAACACGGCGGCGGTGGCTGCGGCCGGGGTGGCGACGGGCCTGATGGCTGCCGTCCCGCTGTGGTTCCTCATCCCGGTGCTCGTGCCCGGCCTCGACCCGCTGTGGACGTACATCGGGGCGTGCGTGCTGGTCGTGGCCGGGTCGGCGGCGGCAATCGCCGTTCGGCTGACCGGTACCGCGCGCATGCTGGCACTGGTCTTTCCGCTCGGCTTCGCTCTGGCGTGTGCGGTGCCGCCGGTGGTGAGCGAACTGGTGCAGAGCCTCTGACTGGACCGGTGTCGCTGCCCGGGAACGTCAGGCGTCCTGGGTAATCTGACGGACGTGACCATGATTGTCGAGCCGCCCGAACAGGTGTTGACCACGTTCGGCCTCACCGCGCATCCGCCCATCGCGATGGACGGCACCGGATGGCGCGTCGGCGAGGTGGTCCTGACGCTGGTTCCCGATCACGCGCGCGCCGCATGGTCGGCCACTGCGCGAGAGAACCTGTATGTCGAGGGAATGCGGATCGCGCGGCCCATCCGCGCCACCGACGGCCGTTACGTGGTGTCCGGCTGGCGGGCCGACACCTATGTCGCGGGCAGTCCCGAACCCCGGTACGACGAGGTCGTGGCGCTCGCTGACCGGCTGCACGCGGCGACGGCCAAACTCGAACGACCCCGCTTCATGCTGCAGCCGCCCGCGCCGCCGTTCAACGACGTCGACGTCTTCGTCGCGGCAGACAGGGCCGCCTGGGAGGACGTTCCGCTGCGGACGGCACGCGCCGCGGGAATGCCGGAGCCGACGAGCGAGGACGGGGAGCGCAGTCTCGCCGAACTGAAGATCCTCGGGAGTCTCCGCCGACCCGTCGACCTGCCGTCTCAAGTGGTGCACGGCGACCTTTTCGGCACGGTGTTGTTCGCGGGTGCCGCAGCTCCGGCGATCACGGACATCGTTCCGTACTGGCGTCCCGCGTCGTGGGCCGCGGCCGTGGTGGTCGTCGACGCGCTCGCATGGGGCGGTGCCGGCGAGGACCTGGTGGAGCGGTGGTCGAATCACCCGGAGTGGCCGCAGATGCTGCTGCGCGCGGTCATGTTCCGGCTCGCCGTCCACGGCATGCATCCGCGGTCGACCGCCGGTGCGCTGCCCGGACTTCTCAGGGTCGTCGACCTCGTCCGGATGATGGTTTAGTCCGGAACTCCCGTCGGTCCCGGACCGTCGGGGCGCATCCGGTGCGACTTCAGATCGATGCGGTCGTCGACGATTCGGACGCCTTCTTCGCGCAGTCGAGTCAATTGCCGCGCACGCAGGCCGGGCGATGGACGGCCGGAGGCCGGAACCACCCGATGCCACGGCAGGTCTGCCGAGTCGGTCCGCATGATCCACCCGACGATGCGCGGGCTGGACAGTCCCGCGGCGGCGGCGAGGTCGCCGTAGGTGCTCACCGCTCCCGGTGGGATGGCGGCGACCAGGGCCCGTACCGCCTCCACCTGATCCTCGGTGACCGCGGCCACGGCTACAGCAGGTCGCGCACCAGCGCGGCGCAGAAGTCGGGGACGAGGAACGGGATCATGTGCTCGGTGTCGACGCGGTGCACCGTCACCGTGTCCGCGCGCTCGGCGGCGCAGGCGGCGAGGAACTCCTGCCGGACGAAGGGCGGCTGCACCCGCTCGGCGACCACGACGTGCGTCGGGATGCCGGCGGGCGGGAGACGGAAGGCGCCGCTCATCTCGCTCCACGCGGTCGCGGCGGCCGGGGCCGACACTCGCCAGGCCACGCGTCCGCCGGCCGCCGGAACCAGGTGTTCGGCGATCTCGGCGTCGAGCACGTCGGCGGGCACCGCACTCCAGCCCTCCATCCGCTTGGCGGCTCTGGCGTCGTCGGCGTCCTGGTAGCCCCAGTTCGCCATCGACGTCTCGGCGATGAACCGGGCCCGTTCGGGGTCGAGACCTTGGGCCGGATCGAGCAGGACGAGGCCGCGAAACGCATCCGGCCGGCGCTCGGCGAGGGCCAGGGTCACCGCGCATCCGAAGGAGTGGGCCACCGCGACGACTGCCTGCCCGACGGGGACATGAGCGTCGAGGGCCGCGCCGAGCGCATCGGCGTGTTCGATGATGCTCCACGGCGGCTCCCAAGGGCTGCGGCCGTGACCGAGCAGGTCGGGCGCCACCACCCGTGTGCCGGGCAGGTGGTCGGCGGCCATCTGCTCCCAGCGGCGCCCGTGCCCGGTGAGGCCGTGAACCGCCAGTACCGCAGGCGCGCCGGGATCGTCGGTACCGAACAGGTGCGTGTGCAGCGTGCGCGTCGGCGAGGCGGGTCCGGGCATGCCTCGACTCTAATGGGGACTTCCGCCACCGGGACTGTCGGAGGCGCGTGCTTCCATAGGTTCATGACCCGTCCCAGCACCCGACTCGTCGCCGCGCCCGCCCCGGCGGACGGCGTGCGGTCGTGGCCGGCGTCGGCGTCGGCGGTGATCGGGGGACGGCACCGCGCCGATCCCTCGCGGCCCTGGCGGCCCTGGCGCGTGCACGGCGGTCCGGGAACGGGCAAGACGTCGCTGATCGTCGACGCGGCGGTGGCGCGGCTGCTCGACCCGGAGGTACACCCGGAGTCGGTGCTGGTGCTGGCGGCGAATCGTCGGGCCGCCGGTGAGCTGCGGTCGGAGATCACCCGGCGTGTGCTCTCGGCAGGCGGGAGTCTGGGCGGGGCCCTGCGGGAGCCGCTGGTGCGGACGGTTCACTCGTACGCCTTCGCGGTGCTGCGGCTGCAGGCGTCGGCGCACGGCAATCCACCGCCGCGGCTGATCACCGGATCGGAGCAGGACGTCATCCTGCGCGAACTGCTCGCCGGCGATGTGGAGGACGGTGCCGAGTACTGGCCGGAATGGCTGCGACCGGCGCTGACGACCGACGGTTTCGCGCAGGCCCTGCGCGACCTGATGATGCGGGCCGCCGAACGCGGGTTGGGACCGGACGATCTCGCCGAGCTCGGACGCCGGCACAACCGGCCGGAGTGGGTGGCCGCGGGACATGCCTTCCGCCAGTACGAGGAGGGAATGCTGCTGCGCGGGGCGGTCGGGCTCGATGCACCCGAGGCGAGTGTGACCGCGGTCGACGCCGCCGAGCTGATCGGTTCCGCGCTGTCGGCGTTCGCCACCGACCCCGAGGTCCTCGCCGGACAGCGGCAGCGCATCCGTCATGTCCTGGTCGACGACGCCCAACACCTCGACCCCCAGGCTGCGTTCCTGGTGCGCTTGATCGGGACCGGCGCCGACTCGACGGTGGTCACGTCGGACACCGATCAGTCCGTGTTCGGGTTCCGCGGCGCGGATCCGGCGTTCGCGGACGGGCTCACCGAGGACGATCCGGAACGAGACGTGGAGTTGACGACCGACTACCGGGGTTCGCCCGCGGTGAACGCGGTCGGCCGCGCGCTCGCGCTGCGGCTTCCGGGGAGCCGGCCCCACGGCTATCCCGAACCGGCCGACCGAGGCGATGACGCGGCCCGCCGTGGACACGCCGACGTCCGGGTCTTCTCGTCCGCAGCGAAGGAAGCGACGGCGGTGGCGGACATGATGCGGCGCGCCCACCTCTTCGACGGGGTGCCGTGGTCGGAGATGGCGGTCGTGGTGCGGTCGGTGCCCAGAGCGCTGCCCGCGCTGCGGCGGGCGTTCTCCTCGGCGGGGGTGCCGATGGCCACGCCCGCCACCGACGTCCCGATCCATCGGCAACGTGCGGTCGTGGCGTTCATGTTGATTCTCCGGGTGGCTGGGGGCGGGCCGCCGCTGGACGCCGACGAGGTGGTGTCGTTGCTCACCGGACCGGTCGGATCCGCCGATCCGTCCGGTCTGCGTCGGCTCCGCAGGGGAATCCGGCGCATCGACGAAGCGCGCGGTCGAGATGCCGATTCGCTGAGCTCGCTCGCCGCGGCCCTGGGCGATGCCGACCTGATGGACGTCTATCTGGCCGGTCTCACGGACTTCGAGGCGATCGCTCTCAAGCAGGTGTGCAAGGCGGTGGACGCCGCGCGAGCGGCGGAGGCGGCAGGCGTCGGCGTGGAGGAGACTCTGTGGCGCGCCTGGCGGGCCAGCGGACTCGAGCGGAGGTGGACCGCGCAATCGCTGCGGGGCGGACGCGGCGGCGACCAAGCCGACCGGGACTTGGACGCGATGCTCGCCATGTTCGAGGCGGCGGGGACCTTCGCCGACAACCTTCCGGCTGCCGGGGTATTGGGCTTCGTCGATTACCTCGGCCAACTCCAGATCCCGCGCGAGTCGCGGATCGCGGTGTCGGGCACGGAGGCGGTCGCGGTGGTGTCGGCACACGCCGCGACCGGCCGCGAATGGGAGGTGGTCGCGGTGCCGGGTGTGCTCGACGGTCTGTGGCCGTCGCTGCGCAGCCGGGGCAGCGTGCTGGGGACACCCGCGTTGATCGACCTGTTGAGCGGAGTGGGCGCCGACGCCGTCGACACCATCGCGCGCGGTTCGGTGATGCTCGCAGACGAGCGGCGACTGCTGCTCGTGGCATGCAGCCGGGCACGGTCGCGGTTGCTGGTCACGGCGGTCGAGGACGGCAGCGGCGACGCATCGCCGTCGCGGTTCGTCCCGGAACTGGCCGACGCGGTCGGCGGCTACGGCGCCGACGCAGACGGCGGCGAAGACGCCGACGAGGAAGTGCCGATCGATCCCGGTGTCAGGCGCGTGCTGTCGCTGCCGTCGCTCGTCGCCGAACTGCGGGCGGTGGTGGTGTCCGGCGCGGACGCCGACGGCGGACCCGACGAGCGGACGCGAGTGGCGGCGGCGCTGCTCGCCGATCTGGCTCAGGCCGGGGTGCCGGGCGCGGCTCCGGCCGACTGGTTCGGTCTGATGGGACCGAGCACGCAGAAGCCTCTGTGGACGGCGGACGACGGTCCTCGCACGCTCTCGCCGTCCAACGTGGAGGCCTTGACCAAGTGCTCGCTTCGATGGGTGCTGGAGCGGCACGGCGGGCGTGACGGCGACGCCGAACAAGCGGTCACCGGAACTCTGGTGCACACGCTGGTGCAGGCGGTGGCCGGCGACATGGATCGCGCAGAGGTCACCGAGGCGCTGCACGAGGTCTGGGGGAGGGTCTCGTCTCCTGCCCAGTGGTACAGCGCGCGCGAGTTGGAGCGGGCCGAAGGCATGCTCACCAACTTCCGCGACTGGCTGCGGCTGTCCCGGGCCGAGCTCACCGAGGCCGGTGTCGAGGTGGAGGTGGACGCCACGCTGCCCGCGGGCGTCGACGAGGCGGGGAACGCGTTGCTGCCGGTGCGGTTGGTGGGCCGCATCGACCGGCTGGAGACGGACGGCTCGGGTCGGCCGGTGGTGGTCGACGTCAAGACCGGTAAGACGCCGATCCGCGCCGCCGATGCCGAGATCCACCCGCAGCTGGCGTCCTACCAGTTGGCGTTGAAGCTGGGAGGGGTCCGGGCGAGCGCAGCGACGGGGAATGACCGGGCGAGCGCAGCGACGGGGGTTGCCGCTGACCCCGGTGGCGGTCGGCTCGTGTACGTCGCGAATGCGAACAAGACCACCGGTGCGGCCGAGCGTGTGCAGCCGCCGCTGACGCCGGAGCAGGTGGAGGAGTGGATCGCAGTGGTTCGGGAGGCCGCGCGTGCCAGCGTGGGACCGGTCTTCGCAGCGACGCCGAACAGCGGGTGCGGACACTGTTCGCTGTCGCAGTCGTGCCCCGCGCAGCTGCGGGGGAAGGCGGTCATCGATGACTGATTCGTTGGTCCGGGAAGAGAGGTCGAGGCGGGCGCCGAGGATCGGGGCGCGGTCGCTGGCATCCGCCTTGGGACTGCCGCCGCCGACCCCGGAACAGGTGGAGGTGATCGAGGCTCCGCTGGAGCCGATGCTCGTGGTGGCCGGCGCGGGCGCGGGAAAGACCGAGACCATGGCTTCCCGCGTGGTGTGGCTGGTGGCGAACCGGCTCGTGGGTCCGGAGGAGGTGCTCGGCCTCACGTTCACCCGCAAGGCGGCGAGCGAGCTCGCCGCCCGAATCCGACGCCGGCTGTCGATGCTCGCGGGGAGCCCGGCTCTGCTCGAATGGGATCCGGGCGGCGAGTTGGCGAGCCGGTTGCGCAGCGCGGACGCGGAGGTGAGCACGTATCACGCTTATGCGGGCCGTCTCATCGCCGATTACGGGCTGCTGTTGCCCGTGGAACCCACGGCCACTCTCCTCAGCGAGACCGAACTGTGGCAGTTGGCGTTCTCGGTGGTCGCGTCGTGGCCGGGTGAGCTGAAGACCACGAAGGTTCCCGCGTCGGTAACGGAGGCGGTCTTGCGCCTCTATTCGGAGATGGCAGAGCATCTGGTCGGCGTCGACGATCTGCGGGCGGCGGGTACCGACCTGTATCGCTTGGTCGACACCCTCCCGAAGGGGCCGGGGCAGCGCGCCGAACCCAACAAGAAGCTCCGCGACATCCAGGCGGTCATCGACGAACGCCGGGAGTTGATTCCGCTGGTGTCGGCGCTCCGCGAGGCGATGGCGGCGCAGGGTGCGCTTGATTTCGGCAGTCAGATGTCGCTGGCCGCCCGACTGGTGTCGGAGCATCCCGAGGTCGTCGACGCCGAGCGCGCCGGTATCAAGGCGGTTCTGCTGGACGAGTACCAGGACACCGGCCACTCACAGCGGATTCTGCTGTCGGTGTTGTTCGGCGGGCATTCGGTCGGCGGCAGGCGGGCGATCGCGGTCACGGCCGTCGGCGATCCGATCCAGTCGATATACGGCTGGCGTGGTGCCTCGGCAGCCAACCTCCCGCGCTTCGCCCGCGACTTCCCGCGCCCGGACAGCAGGGACGCTCATCGCCGGGAGCTGCTGACCAGTTGGCGGAACTGCCGCGGTGCCCTCTACTTGGCGAATCGGACCTCGGAGGAGTTACGACGCCGGGGCGTGCCGGTGAGCGTCCTGCGAGCCCGTCCCGACGCGCCCGCGGGCACGGTTCGCCTGGCACTCACCGAGACCGTCGTCGAGGAGCGATCATGGATCGCCGACCGCATCGAGGACTACTACACGTCCGCTCAGCGGGACGGGGTCGCGCCGCCGACCACCGCGATCCTCGTGCGACGCAACGAGGATTCGGCGCCGCTCGCCGCGGAACTGGAACGGCGGGGCATCCCGGCCGAAGTGGTCGGCATCGGCGGACTGCTGCACGTTCCGGAGATCACCGACATCGTTGCGACGCTGCGACTGATGGCCGATCCGATGGCCGGCACCGCCGCGATGCGACTGCTCACCGGTGCACGATGGCAGCTGGGGGCGGCGGATCTCGCCGCGCTGTGGCGCCGCGCGCGCGAGCTCGCCGCGGGCGTCGGTGCGCCGACCACCGGTGCCGTCACCAGCCGGGAGGCGCTCGACGAGGCCCTGGACGCGGCGTTGCCGGGCGAGGCCGTCGACTCGGCGGGACTGTGCGATGCGCTCGCCGACCCGGGCGACGCCTCCCGCTACAGTGCGGCCGGATACGAACGGATCACGACCTTCGGCAGGCAGCTCGACGGATTGCGACGACGGATCGGCCAACCGCTGCCCGAGCTGGTGGCCGACGTCGAACAGACGATCGGCGTGGCGGTGGAGGCGCAGATCCGTGCGCGCCGGATGCGCGGCGAGGTCACCGGGCGTGAACACCTCGACGCCTTCGCCGAGTACGTGACCCACTACGCCGAGCGTCCGGGGGCGACTCTCCCCGGGTTGCTCGCCTTCCTCGACGCCGCCGAGACCGTCGAGAAGGGACTCGAAGCCGGGCAGGTGGAAGTGGCGCAGCAGCGGGTCCAGATCCTGACCGTGCATGCGGCGAAGGGCCTCGAATGGGATGTGGTGGCGCTGCCGCACGTGGCCGAGCGGATCTTCCCGAGTGGAAAGGCGGAGACCACCTGGCTCGGCTCGGCGCGGGAACTGCCCGCGGAGTTGCGCGGAGATCTCGCACGCGACGGTGACGAGGGCTTCCCGCCGCTCGACCTCACCGACGTCGGCGACCGCAAGGAACTCGAGGCGGCGATCGACGCGCATAAGGAGGCGATCGGCCGACGGCGGCTCGAAGAGGACCGTCGCCTGCTGTACGTCGCGCTCACCCGCGCCAAGCACACACTGCTCGTCTCCGCGCATCACTGGTCGGAATCGGGAGACAAGCCGCGCGGTGGTTCGGAGTTCTACATCGAGCTGGCCGAACTCGTCGCCGACGCCGCGGCCGGCCGTGCCTCCGACGAGGTGGAACCCTCGGGCTTGCACATCGACGTCGACGCGCCGCCGCCCGCACCGGATGCCGCCAACCCTCTCACCGAGCAACAGATCAGCGTCGCCTGGCCGGTGGACCTCCTCGGCGACCGGCGTGCTCCGATGATCGCGGCCGCCGAACTGGTCGACGCCGCCCGCGCCGAGCGGGCATTGTTCGCCGTCGCCGATACCGAGCCGGCGGATGTGGACGCGCGCGAGTGGCAGCGCGAAGTGGCCGTCCTGCTCGAGGAGCACGCGCGGGCGGGGGAGACGACGGTGGACGTGGAACTGCCGGGACACCTCTCGGTGAGTCAATTGGTGGAACTCGACTCCGACCAGGAGGCATTCGCGGCCCGTCTCCGGCGGCCCGTCCCGTATCGCCCCAACCCCATGGCACGACGCGGTACGGCGTTTCACGCCTGGGTCGAGCGCAGGTTCGGCGCCACGCGGCTGCTCGACGTCGACGAGCTTCCGGGAGCCGCCGACGCGACAGCCGGACCCGCCGAGGACGATCTGGATCTGTTGCGCAGCCGGTTCCTCGCCTCCGAGTGGGCCGACCGCACGCCGCTGGAGGTGGAGGTCGGCTTCGAGACGGTCATCGGATCGACGGTGGTCCGCGGGCGGATGGACGCGGTCTTCGCAGACGGCGACGGCGCGTTGATCGTCGACTGGAAGACCGGCGCCGTACCCGAGCCGGCGCGGCGCAAGCCGCTGTTCGTTCAGTTGGCCGCCTATCGTGTCGCGTGGTCTCAGCTGTCGGGAATCCCCCTAGAGAAGGTGCGGGCGGCCTTCGTCTACGTGCGGCACGACTTCACTCTGGAACCGGCCGATCTCCCCGGCCCCGATGAACTCGCGCGGATCCTCGCCGACCCGGGCGCATCGTGACCGCTGCCATCGTGACCGCTGACCGTCGGCGGTCCGGTCCATGCAGTAGCCTCCCATGCGTGATGTCACAGTCGGCGCGGGCGAGGTGGAGTTCCCGTGCGTGAGCGGTTACGGCGGCGGCGCGGCGGCGGACTGGTGGACGAGCCGGACTACGCGCTCGTCGGCGTCGTCCGGATCCCGGAGCATGAGAAGAGCCCGGCGCGGGCGATCGGCAGGCGCGTGGCGTGGGCTTTGACCGCGCTGCTCGTCTGCTCGGTGGTGGTCTATCTGGATCGCGACGGATACCACGACGCCCGCGACGTCCCGATGAGCTATATCGACGCGCTGTACTATTCGGCGGTCACCCTGTCGACCACCGGTTACGGCGACGTCACTCCGATCACCGAGTCGGCACGACTGGTCAACATCGTCTTCATCACCCCGCTGCGCGTGCTGTTCCTGATCGTGCTGATCGGTACGACCCTCGAAGTCCTGACCGAGCGTTCGCGGCAGGCGATCAAGATTCAGAGCTGGAGGAATCGGGTGCGCAACCACACCATCGTCATCGGCTACGGCACCAAGGGGCGCACAGCGATCGACGCGGTGATCGCCGACGGCGTCAAGCCCGCCGAGATCGTCGTGGTCGACAAGGACCCGAACGCGCTCGAATCGGCGAGTGCTCACGGTCTGGTCACCGTCCGCGGCGACGCCACCAAGTCCGACGTGCTGCGGCTCGCCGGCGTCCAGCACGCCTCCGCGATCGTGGTGGCCGCCAACCGAGACGACACCGCGGTGCTGGCGACGCTGACCGCACGCGAGATCAATCCGCGCGCCAAGATCGTTGCGTCGATCAACGAGGCCGAGAACACCCACCTGATGCGGCAGTCGGGCGCCGACTCCGTCGTGGTCTCGTCGGAGACCGCCGGTCGTCTCCTCGGCATCGCCACCATCACCCCGTCCGTGGTGGAGGTGGTGGAGGATCTGCTCAGCCCAGAAGAGGGTTATGCGATCGCCGAACGTGAGGTGGAACCGTCGGAGACCGGCGGTTCACCGGCGCACACCAAGGATCTGGTCCTCGGTGTGGTGCGCGACGGCAAGCTGTACCGGGTCGGAGACGAACGCGTCGAGGAGATCGAGGTCGGCGACCGACTGCTGTACGTCCGCCAGGGCGGATCGGTCTGATGGCCTCGTTCGAGCTCGTCGAACCGCCGCTGCTGTCGCGGGCGGAGATCGACCGCGCCGACCAGGTGCGCAAAGACCCGGAGCGTCTCGCTGCGGGATGGGCGCAGGCGCGCGTCCTGCCGGTGGACCACCGCGGCCGCTATCCGGTCACCGACCGCGGCGCGCTGCGATGGGCGCGGGCCGCGGAGTACGGTGCTGAACCGGTCGCGGGAGCGGTCTTCCTGGGGGTGGCGGACTGCGATCTGTGGGCCGTTCGGGTGGATGAGGTTCACGAGCCGGTGGCCGATCCGCGAACAGGCGCCCATCTGCTCTCCGCCGACGAGGCGGGACTGCTGGCGACAGCGCTGGGGGTGCTGAACTGGCACCGCACCGCGCAGTTCTCGCCGGTCGACGGCCGCCCGCTCGATCTCGTGCAGGGCGGTTGGCTGCGCCGCGACGGCGGTTCGGGTGCCGAGGAGTATCCGCGCACGGACCCGGCGGTGATCATGCTCGTGCACGACGGAGCCGACCGTGTCCTTCTCGGCCGGCAGGCCGTGTGGCCCGACCGTTGGTTCTCCACGCTGGCGGGTTTCGTCGAGCCGGGAGAGTCGCTGGAGCAGTGCGTTCGGCGCGAGGTGTTCGAGGAGGCGGGGATCCGGGTCCACTCGCCGCAATACCTGGGCTCGCAGCCGTGGCCGTTCCCGAGGTCGCTGATGCTGGGTTTCGAGGCGCTCGGCGACCCCGCCGAACCGCTGACCTTCCGCGACGGCGAGTTGGGCGACGCGAAGTGGTTCCACCGGGACGAGGTGCTCGAGGCGCTGGCGCGCGAAGACGACTGGGGCGCCGACAACCCCGGCTCGCGGCTGATGCTGCCGGGATCGGTATCGATCGCACGGAGCCTCATCACCGGTTGGGCTCGGGCACCGAGGCGCTGATACCCCGCGCCTCCGACGACTCCCGGAATGTGCTGAGATTGCGGCATGAGTGATGCGGCAGCGAACCCGGAACTGACTCTGTACACCACCTCCTGGTGTCCGTTCTGCAACCGGCTGAAGGCCGGTCTGGAACGCAACGGCGTGGAGTGGACCGAGATCGACATCGAGGCCGACCCGGACGCCGCCGAGTTCGTCGGCAGCGTCAACGGCGGCAACCACGTCGTTCCGACCGCTCTCTACGCCGACGGGTCTACGGCGACCAACCCGTCCGTCGGCGAGGTGATGAGCAGGCTCGGCAGGCTGTAGGACGGCCCAGCGCGGGGGCTCGGGCCGCCGGCTGGGCTCCCACGACACTGAGGAACCGGCTCTGAACTGCGGAGACGAGCAGTGTCGCAGGGGCATGAGAACGTAGTAGGCATGACAGTGATCGGGCATCCAGCGGCGGAAGGCGGAGTCACCTCAGGCCTTGATCCAGAACAGCTCGAAGCGGTTCTCGCGCCCCGAGGACCCGTCTGCGTGCTCGCCGGCGCGGGTACCGGCAAGACGCGCACCATCACCCGGCGGATAGCGCATCTGGTCGACTCCGGGCAGGTGAACCCCGAGCAGGTGCTGGCCGTCACGTTCACCGCGCGAGCGGCCGCGGAGATGAGGGAACGGCTGGAGTCGCTCGGCGTCGCCGGACCCGGCAACCGGATCGCCGCCCAGACCTTCCACGCCGCCGCCATGCGCCAGCTCCGCTACTTCTGGCCGATGGCGATGGGCGACATGCGCTGGGAACTGCTGGAGCACAAGTTCCGGATGGTCGGTAGAGTCTCGCGCGAATTGGGCCTCGACGTCGCCGACCGCGATCTGCTGCGGGATCTGGCGTCGGAGATCGAATGGGCGAAGTCGTCGGGTCTGGGTCCGGGGCAGTATGCGGAGGCGGCGCGACGCACCCACCGCGACCTTCCGGCCGACCCTGCGACGGTCGCGCAGGTGTTCTCCGCGTATGAGGCGGCCAAAGTCGCGCCGAACGGCGACCGACTGCTCGATTTCGAGGATCTGCTCACCTTCACCACCACGATCCTGCGGTCGGACCCGTCGATCGCCGAAGAGTTCCGGTCCCGCTACCGCAGCTTCGTGGTGGACGAATACCAGGACGTCACTCCCATCCAGCAAGACCTGCTCGACGCATGGCTCGGCGGACGCGACGACCTCACCGTCGTCGGCGACGCGAATCAGACCATCTACAGTTTCACCGGCGCGACGCCGACGTACCTGCTCGACTTCACCCGCCGGTACCCGGAGGCCACGCTGGTGCGACTGCAGCGCGACTACCGCTCCACTCCGGAGGTGGTGAGTCTGGCGAACGCGGTCATCGGCAAGGCCCGCGGCCGCATCGCGGGCACGCGGCTCAAACTCGTGGGCCAACGGCCGTCGGGACCGGAACCGGTCTTCGCCGGATTCGACGACGAGATCGCCGAAGTGGTCGGAGTGGTGGCGAAGATCCGGTCGTTGATCCGCACCGGTGTCCCGGCCTCGGAGATCGCGGTGCTCTACCGGGTCAACGCTCAGTCCGAGGCCTACGAGGAGGCGCTGTCGGAGGCGGGGATCGACTACCAGGTCCGCGGCGCGCAGAGCTTCTTCGAGCGGCCCGAGATCGTGGCGGGGATGCGGCGCCTGACGTCTCTGGCGGCGGGGGCCGCACCCCCGCCGATGGCGCCGGTGGACGCCGTGCGGCATGCGCTGCACTCCGTCGGGCTCACCGAGTCCGAGCCGAAGGGCGCCAACGCGCGTGCGCGATGGCAACAGCTGCTGCGTCTGATGGAGATCGTGGAGTCGATCGCCGGGGAGTCACCAGAACTGGACTTCGCCGGACTGGTGGCAAGGCTCGAAGAGCGGTCGCGGATGCGACACGCGCCGGTCGGTGCGGGCGTCACGCTGTCGTCGATGCACGCGGCCAAGGGCCTCGAATGGGATGCGGTGTTCCTGACCGGACTGCATGAGGGATCGATGCCGCTCGGGCGTGCGTCCAAGACCACCGAAGAAGTCGAAGAGGAGCGCAGGCTCTTCTATGTGGGTGTCACGCGGGCACGTGAACACCTGCACCTGTCGTGGAGTCTTTCGAGAGGGGAGGGGCGGGGCGCCAAGCGTCGTCGTTCCCGATTCCTCGAGGCACTGGTGCCGAATCCGGCCGCCGACCTCGATCCGCTGCCCGAGCGCCGCGACCCCGATCCCGACGTCCTCGCCGCGCTGACCGCCTGGCGCAAGGACTTCGCCGAGTCCGAGGGCATCTCGGCGGTCAACGTGATGAGCGTGTCGATGATCCGCTCGATCGCCACTGCGGTGCCGACTTCGATCGACGAGCTGGCGAAGGTGCGCGGCTTCGGAGCGGAGCGGGCAGACGTGATCGGGGCGCGGATCCTTGACGTGATCGATGCCGCCCTCCCCGGGCGCCGACGCGGCGAAACCGCAGGTAGAAAATAAGTTGTGCGCCGTTGGCGGCGCGCATACAGTACAGAAGTACATCACGCGGTGCGGAGATCCTCTGTGCCGTCCGGAGCCGCACGAGAGAAGGGAATCGACCAGTGAACTGGCAGACAGTACATCTCGCTGCAGCGGCAGCGCCCATGGCGCGAGCGCGCCGGCGATTCCCAGTGGCCCCCGTGGACGGCGATCCGACGTCCTACCGAATGTCTCACTCCTAGAGACCAGCGGAACCTTCGAGGCCACGGCGAATCGCGATAGCGAACCCCGTGGCCTTTCTCATCGCACCACCACGAGTAGGCCCGGGTTCATCAGACCAGCATCTGCGAACGAAAGCCGACCTACTTTGTCTACCTTGACCATTCCCCGAATAGAACTGCCCTGCCAGTCCACCGACTACGACGCCGACCTGTGGTTCGCCGACCGACCGGACCTCCTGGAGGAGGCGAAGAGCCTGTGCCGACAATGCCCACTGCGGACCCAATGCCTCGAGAGCGCGATGGAGCGCGAAGAGCCGTGGGGAGTCTGGGGTGGGGAGATCTTCGAGCGCGGTGTCGTCATCGCGCGGAAGCGGCCCCGTGGCCGTCCGCGGAAGAACGCGGCCGTCGCATGATCGTCGCGTCGCCGCTCAGCTCGCGAGGCCGGGCACCCATTCGTTCAGAATCGCGCGATACGGTGCCTCCGCGTCGAGTTGAGCGGCGATCCCGACACATCCGATGAGGACACGGAAGACCATCACGTACTCGCGTGGAACATTCAGATTCCGCGACGTCTTGTAGACGTCGCCGTTGATGTCGGTGGCCATCCCCGCCGCGCGCTGCAGCCACTTGCGCGTGAAATGGAAGGTGTCGCTGTACAGCGGATCCACGTACGGCTGCAGGTAGTTGGCGAGGTCCTCCGGGCTCACGCGGTCGGCGTGCGAAGCCTGAATGAAGTTGGCGGCCACCATCTCCTCGCGCAGTTCGTCGTACCGCCTGTCACGCGCGAGGGCCAGAATCGGGCCCGTGTTCGCAGGCAGCCCGTCCGGGTAGTGCCCGACGGCACCGAAATCGAGGATCCCGAAACGCCCGTCGTCGAGAACGTAGAAGTTTCCGGGGTGCGGATCACCGTGCAGCATTCCCACACGCGCAGGCGAGCTGATCTCAAAGGTCGTCATCTTGGTGGCGGCGTCGTTGCGCTGCTCCTGCGTGCCCTCGACGATCAGCTTCGACAGCCGGGTGCCGTCGATCCACTCCGAGACCACGACCTTCGGCGCACTCGCCACCACCTTCGGAACCAGGAAATCCGGATCGCCGTCGAAGGCGCGGGCGAACGCCCGCTGGTTGTCGGCTTCGGTGATGTAGTCGAGTTCGTCCTCGGTCCGGTCGATGAGCTCGTCCACCATCGCCTTGACGTCAGTGCCGGGCGAGAGCTTCTGAATCAGTCCCGACATGCGGCTCAGGGTCTTCAGATCGGCCTTCAGGGCATGGTCGGCGCCCGGATACTGGACCTTCACCGCGACCTCGCGGCCATCGGACCACACGGCCTTGTGAACCTGGCCGATGCTGGCGGAGGCGGCGGGCTCGTCGCTGAACTCGCGGAATCGTTCGGGCCAGCGGGTGCCGAGCTGCTGATCGAGCACCTTGTGCACGGATTTGGCGGGAAGCGGCGGCGCTTCCGCCTGCAGCTTGGTCAGCGCTTCCCGGAAGGGCTCACCGAATTCGTCGGGGATCGCGGCCTCCATGATCGAGAGCGCCTGTCCCACCTTCATGGCCCCGCCCTTGAGTTCCCCCAGGACCGCGAACAATTGCTCGGCGGTCTTGTTCATCAACTCGGCGTTGACTTCTTCTCGGCTCTTGCCCGCGATCCGCTTGCCGAACCCGGCGGCAGCGCGCCCGGCCATGCCCAGGGGGAGTGCGGCCAGTTTCGCGTTGCGACGACCCTGGCCGCGTGTGATCTCGCTCAATGGTGTCCTTTCGCCGCGTGATCGAGGATAGTGGAAACCGTTTCGCCCGGTGCACCGCCGCATCGCACGAAGCATTCGCAGCGCGGATGCACCGGTGCCGGGGCGAGCGTCATCCCGCACGGCAGCGGCCGGAACTCGAGCCGCTTTCCGGCCACCGCCGGCGGCGCCGGATCCGCGGCTCGCAGTGCCGCGCCGATCTCGCCGATCTGCGCGTGCGCCATCGCCACCGTCGCCAGACGGGTCGCGGTCCCGCCGGCGCCGGCGACCCCCTGCAGGGTGGCGGCGAGCACCGGCCATCCGGGATCGACGTCGGTGCGGTGCAGCTCGAGGCACCGCAGGCAGCTGGTGGCTCCCGGCAGCACCAGCGGCCCGACGACCCCCACGTCGTCGTGGATGTGCACCGCGAGGTGGGGGATCCGCGCAGACATCAGCGGCTCGTACACGGCCGGGTCGGGAACCGGCTGGTCGGCGAGAACCACCAGCTGCGGCCGGGGCCCGGGACCGCCGAGCGGACCGCGCGGATCGCAGACCTCGGTCCGGTGTCCGTCGAGCGGCAACCCGGACAGCAGCAGCCTGGCGATTTCGCCGTGACCGACGATGCCGATGGCGAGGCGTGCGGATGCAACAGTTTCGGACTCCACCGCCTTGCCCGCGGCGACCAGCCGGTCGAGCATCTCCCAGAACCTCGACGCCGAGAGACCAGACGACCGCAGATCACGGCGCAGATGGCGGTAGCGCTGCGGCGTCCGGAGGCGTTGCAGAAGCGCCGCGACCGCAGCCGTCGACACTCCGCGACCGAGTTCCACCGTGAGCGCGGTCAGCGGGTCGGAGCCGATGTGCAGCCGGCCGTCGGGGCGGATGAGGACCGGTGTGCCGGACGTGAGAACCGGGAGCGCGTCGCGTGCGGGCATGACGACCACGCTGGCAGCGCAGCCGGTTCTCGGCGAACCCGAATTCCACAGGTTCGACGAGCTCTGGAATCAGCGCTGGTCGGAACCCTCGCCGTCGCCGCCGGAAGCTCGGCCGTCGTCGCCTGGCTCGGCGTCACCGTCGCCGCTCTCGGCAGTGAACTGGCGCTCCAACTCGGCGATGGCGTCGTCGATACCGGAGACGTCGCCTCCGACGATTCGGTCGATGAAACCCGCCGGATTGTCGAGGTCGTCGGCGTCGGGAAGCAGGTCCGGATGGCCCCACACACCGTCGCGCGTCGCGATGTCCGACGCCTCGGTGAGCGCCCGCCACAGGGCGGCCGCCTCACGCAGTTTGCGCGGACGCAGATCCAGACCGATCAACGTCGCGAAGGTCTGCTCGGCGGGACCGCCGGACGCGCGGCGCCTGCGCATCGTCTCACTGAGCGCGGCCGTGCTCGGAATCCGGTCTCCGAGCGCATTCGACACCACCAGCTCCACCCAGCCCTCGACGAGTGCGAGCAGCGTCTCCAGACGGCTGAGCGCCGCCTGCTGCGCCGGGGTCGTCTCCGGTTCGAATGAGGCGGCCGAACCCATCAACTCCTCGAGCTTGCCCGGATTGGAGAACAACTCCTGCGGGTCGATCTCCGTCGCCAGATTCTGCAGTCCGCCGAGGTCGATGCGGATGCCGCGGGCGTACTCCTCCACGGTCGCCAGCAATCGCTGCTTGAGCCACGGAACGTGCGCGAACAATCGCACGTGCGCGGCTTCCCGCGCCGCGAGGAAGACGACGATCTCCTGCGCGGGCAGATCGAGTCCCTCGGCGAATCGCGCGATCGCCTCGGGAAGCAGCACCCCGAGACCGTCCGGCGCCAAGGGCAGGCCGATGTCGGTGGAGGTCAATACGCCCCCGGCCAACTGCCCCAGTCCCTGACCCAGCTGGGTCCCGTACATCGTGCCGCTGAGCTGGCCGATCATCGCCATCATCGGGCCGGCGAAAGCCTTCGCCTCCTCGGGCAGACCGGCGTCCATCGTCTTCGACATCTGCTCGGCGATCGGATCGCACAGCGTCCGCCACGTCGGCAGCGTGTTCTCCAGCCAGTCCACGGGCGTCCACGCCGCCGTCGAACGGATCCCCGCGGGCATCGCGGTCTGCTCATCGAGCCAGACCTCCGCCAGCCGGACCGCGTCCGCCACCGCCTGGTGCTCCTTCTCGAGCATCGGAGTGAACGAGCCGATCTGCCTGCGCGCCAGGTTCGCGGCCACGTCGTAGTTGACGGGACCGGAGCCGCCGCCGGCCATGCCCGCGCCCATGCCGCTGAACATGTTCCCGAGTTGACTGAACAACTGACCCAGCTGCGAGGGATCGACCGCGCCGCCTTCGCCCAGCGGGAATCCGAAGGGGTTCGACGGGTCGCCGCCCGGCGTGCCGCCGCCGCTCTGGCCACCGTTGTTCTTGTCCGGGTCGTTCTTGTCCCGGTCGTTCGACGACGAGAACCCGAAGGGCAGATCATTCATACCTTCAACGGTACCGGGCCGAAGCTCGGCACATCTCCCGTCGCTGCGCTCGCCCGGTCACCTGCGGGCTCCGGGAATCGGGCTGCATTACCCTGGGCCGGGTGACCATCAAGCCCGCCCATCGCCGTATCGCCACGATCACCGTCGGCGTGGTAGTCCTCCTGGCGTTCGTCATCGCAGGCATGACGCTTCGGGTGCCGTATGTGGCGCTCGGGCCCGGCCCGACGGTCAACACGCTCGGCGACGTGGAGGGCAAGCCCGTCGTCGAAGTGACCGGAGCGGTGGACCCGGACCCGAAGGGCAATCTCAACCTCACCACGGTCTCGCTCCGCGACGGACTCTCGCTGTTCCAGGCGCTCGGAATGTGGGCCTCGGGTACGTACGAACTGCAGCCGCGTGAGCTGTACTACCCGCCCGACCAAACGGTGGAACAGGTGCAGCAGCAGAACACCGAGCAGATGAGCGGCTCGGAGACCAACGCGACGATGGCCTCGCTGAACTACCTGCACAAGCCGGTCGCGATCGGCGTCGGCGCCGTCGCGAGCAAGGGGCCGGCCGACGGCAAGCTCGCTCCGCGCGACCGCATCCTCACCCTCGACGGCGTCGCGATCGACGGGCCCAAGGCACTCGCCGACGTCCTCGCCCGGCACAAGCCCGGCGACGAGGTGGAACTGACGGTCCAGCGCGGACCGCAGCGACTGACCCAACAAGTCAAGCTCGGGGCCCGCCCGGACGATCCCGCCAAGGCCTTCCTCGGGGTGACGCCGCAGATGATGGCAGCGGACCCGAATATCAACATCGTGTTCAACGTCGGAGACATCGGCGGACCGTCGGCGGGTCTGATGCTGACCCTCTCGGTGATCGACCACCTGACGCCCGGCGACCTGTCACACGGTCAGTTCGTCGCGGGCACCGGCACCATCGACCCGAACGGCAAGGTCGGCACCATCGGCGGCATCCCGCACAAGATCAAGGCGGCCCGAGACGCCGGAGCGACGGTGTTCCTGGTTCCGGCCGGCAACTGCGATGCCGCGAAGTCCGATGCGCCCGACGGCATCGAACTGGTCAAGGTCGACACGCTGACCGACGCGGTGAACGCGCTCGACACCCTCGGCACCGACGAGGCCCGCCCGCACTGCTGAATCGGCACTGCTGAATCGGTCAGCCGTGCAGAGTCTCGGCGAGAGCGTCGAGCAGATTCGGTGCGATGTCCGGGTGAGTCTGCAGATCCCCCGACTGCTGCTCGCCCTCTCGGAGCGCGAGCAGCGCCACCCGCTGCCCGGTGCGGAGCACCCCCGCCGCGAGCCGTGCCGTCTTCCGCTCGGGATGGCTGTGAGCGGCTCGCCGCGCCGCCTCGTCGGCGGCGTCGGGATCGGCCAGCAGCGGTTCCAGCGCCGCGTCGAGATCGGCCTCGGCGTCGGGCGGCAGCAGGGTGATCTCGGTGACGACCGCCGAGCCCACCACTTGCTCCGGCCACGCGACGGTGGTCAGCAGCTCTTCGAGGTCGGCGGTGCTGGTCTCCTGCACCACCGGGCTCAGAGCGGAGTCGTCGCCGGGATCGACGAGGCCCGGCGCCTGGGACGCGAGCACCGCGGTCGGTACCAGGGCGAACAGTGTCGGCGCCGAGCCCCAGGGCAAGTCGGAGGCGTAGGCGAGGCACTGGGCGAGGGCATTGCCGAGATCGGCTTGGGAGAAGCCGGCGCCTGCGGAATCATCGGAAGACGTCACGCGCCCATTGTGCAGCCTGGACGGTTGCGGCGGAGAACGGAGCCGACTCGGGCGAATCGGTAAGCTGGTCGGCATTGCTGTCGCACGCGCGCGAGCAGAGACGAATCAGGGAGCTTATACAAGTGGTGAGCATGACCGGATCGGGCGGACGGCCGACGTTGTCCCGGAGGGCGAAGATCCTGATCGGGATCGGTGTCGGACTGCTGATCCTGCTGTTGGTGGGTCCGCGAGTGGTCTCACTGATCACCGACTGGCTCTGGTACTCCGACCTCGGGTACTCCGAGGTGATGTCCACCATGCTCACGACGCGTCTGGTGACCTTCCTGGTGGTCGCGGTCGTGGTCTCGGCGATCGTCTTCGGCGGCATCTTCGCGGCCTACCGTGCACGTCCGGACTTCGTGATGCTGGCGAGCCCCACCGACCCGCTGGCGCGCTACCGGACGGCGGTGGGCATGCGGCCCAAGCTGTCGGTTCTGGTGCCGTCGGTGTTCATCGGCATCGTGGCGGGTCTCATCGCCCAGGGCTCCTGGGCCACGGTTCAGATGTTCATCAATCGCGAACCCTTCGGGATCAAGGATCCTCAGTTCGGCCTCGACATCGGGTTCTACTCGTTCTCGCTGCCGTTCTTCCGGATGATGCTCGACATCATCTTCATCTCGCTCGTCATCGCGTTCATCGGGAACCTGATCACGCACTACGTCTTCGGCGGACTGCGGCTCGGCGGCGGCGGACGTCGCGGATCGTTGACGCGGGCGGCACGCATCCAGTTGGCCGTGATCGCCGGACTGTTCATGATCGCGAAGGCCATCGGTTACTGGTTCGACCGATACGACCTGCTCAGCAGTGACCGGCGCGGCGACATCTTCACCGGCGCCACCTACACCGACATCAACTACGTGCTGCCGTCGAAGCTGATCCTGATGGCGATCGCGATCGTCTGCGCCATCGCATTCTTCGCCGCGATCGCCCTGCGCGACCTGCGCATCCCGGCGCTGGCCGCGGTGCTGATGCTGCTCTCGGCGCTGGTGATCGGCGTCGCGTGGCCGGCGGCGATGGAACAGTTCGCCGTCAAGCCCAGCGCCGACACGAAGGAAGCCGAGTACATCGAACGCAACATCGCGGCGACCACCGAGGCCTACCGGATCCGCAACGGCAAGGACGTCGTCTACGACAACGACTGGGCGCGCAGTCCGGCGAATCCGGCCACCGTCAACTCCGACGCGGCGACGCTCTCGAACATCCGCATCCTCGACCCGGCGGTGATGTCGACCGCGTTCTCGCAGCGGCAGGCGCTCAAGAACGTCTACGGCTTCCCCTCGCAGTTGGCGGTGGACCGCTACCCGGTCACCCAGGACGGCGAGACCCAGCAGCGCGACTTCATCGTCGCCGCGCGCGAACTCGATCCGTCGCGCCTGAGCGGCAACCAGAACAACTGGCTCAACAAGCACACCGTGTTCACTCACGGCAACGGGTTCATCGCCGCGCAGGCCAACAAGGTCGACGAGGCACCCAACGGCGACACCAATTCCGACTCCGGCGGACTCCCGGTGTTCCTGGTCTCCGACGTCAACACGGTGAATACACCCGAGTACAAGGCGACCGCACCGATCAAAGTCCGTGAGCCGCGCATCTACTTCGGCGAGATGATCGCGAAGGTGAACCCCGACTACGCCATCGTGGGTACGGGCGGCTCGGACGAGGGCCGCGAGTACGACGGGGACAACGAGAACTACCGCTACCGCGCCGATTCCGGCGTTCCCCTCAGCAACTGGGGTACGCGTCTGCTGTACGCGCTCAAGTACGGCGAGCGCAACTTCATCCTGTCCAGCGCGGTCGGCGACCAGTCGCGGATCCTGTACGACCGCGATCCGCGCGACCGGGTCAAGAAGGTGGCGCCGTGGCTGACCACCGACTCCAAGACCTACCCTGCGGTCATGGCCGACGGCTCGATCAAGTGGATCGTCGACGGCTACACGACCCTCGACAACTATCCCTACGCGCAGCGCATGGCCTTGCAGGCGGCGACGGCCGACTCCCGTCAGTCCGACGCCGGGCCGACCGGGCGCGCTCAGCCCGACCGCGAGGTCTCGTATGTGCGCAACTCGGTGAAGGCAACCGTCGACGCCTACACCGGCAAGGTCGAGCTGTACCAGTCCGATGACACCGATCCGGTGCTCAAGACATGGATGAAGGCGTTCCCCGGCACGGTCAAGCCCAAGTCGGAACTCGACAAGCGGCCCGACCTGCGCGCCCACCTGCGTTACCCGGAGGACATCTTCAAGCTGCAGCGCGAGCTGCTCACGAAGTACCACGTCAACGACGGCACCACGTTCTTCAAGTCGAGCAACTTCTGGACCGTTCCCGCGGACCCGACCGTCGACAAGAGCACCGCTCCGCAGCCGCCGTACTACTTCACCGCGTCGGCGCCGGGCAACGAGGCGCTCTCGCAGTTCCAGCTGACATCGGTGATGACCGCGCTCGCGCGGCCGAACCTCGCGGCGTACATGACGGCGGCATCCGACCCGGACGGATACGGCAAGATCACGGTCAAGACGTTGCCGACCACGACCCAGTCGGTGGGTCCGCAGCAGGCGACCGAGGCGATGAAGAACAGCCCGTCGAGCACCCGTGACCGTCAGCTCGTGGAGAACTCCAGCCTGGTGACCTACGGAAATCTGCTCGCACTGCCTGTCGGCGACAACGGAATCCTCTACGTGCAGCCGATGTACAACCAGGCCAAGACCGGGGACTCGGCGATCCCGAAGCTCTACCGCGTACTCACGTACTACAACGCGGCGGCGGGCAAGGAGAAGGCGAACGCCGGCTATGCGCCGACCGTGGCCGAGGCACTCCGCCAGGTCGGCATCGATCCGAGTGCGGCGACGGAGCCGGAGATCGAGGGAGGGTCGAGCACGCCTGCGCCGCAGAAGCCCGCGCCGAACACCCAGCAGCCGTCGAGTAGCGGCGGCGACGACGCCGCGCGCGACGCGGTGGTGAAGGAGCTCGGCGAGGCGCTCGAGGAGATGCGCAAGGCGCAGTCGAGCGGCGACTTCAAGGCCTACGGCGACGCCCTCGACCGGCTCAACAAGGCCGTCAATCAGTACGAGGCCCTCGGCAACTGAGCCGCGCATATTCGCAGGAATGCCGGCCGATCGGGAATCCGATCGGCCGGCATTCTGCTCGGCAGGGCCCCGCGTCCAGGATCAGGGACGCACTTTGGCCAGATAGCGGGCGATCTCGTCGGGTGTGTTGTCGGGCATCACCGGCGAGTGATGCAGCCGCCTGACGAGGAAGGTGAAGATCATCGCGGAGAAGATCAGGCAGCCGAGTGCGAGCACTCCGTAGGTGATGTTGGTGGGCTTGTTGTCGGGGAGGTCGGCCAAGGTGATGACCCACAGTGCTGAGAAGGCGCCGCCGACCATCAACAGGACGAAGGCCACCAGGCCCATCCAGTGGTTGCCGTGGCCGCTCCTTCTGATCGAGTGATTCGCCATGACTGATCCTCCTAGCTCGTCTGATGATGAATGCCCTGGTAGAGCACCCTCTATCTACCCTCACCATAGCTCACGAGGTGACAAATATCACATGAAGAATCTGGCTAGCTCGTTTGTCACATACGGTGTCCAGGAGTCGTCGTTGCAGGTGCAACCGACTTACGCTCGGCAGGTCGGATCGTCGGGATTCCGTCAGTCGTGTAGGAAGGTCGCGAATGCCACCCCTGAGCCGTCTGGTGAAACTGCAGCTGGTCGTCGTGATTCTGCTGGGTGTCGGTGCGTCGATCTTCGCGGGCATCCGGTTCGCGCGAATGGACCAGGCGCTCGGACTCAGCGGCTATCGCGTGGTGGTGCACATGCCAGACAGCGGTGGCATCTTCCCCGAAGCCGAGGTGACGTATCGCGGGGTCCCCGCCGGTCGCGTCAGCGATATGCGCATCGTCCCCGGTGGTGTCGATGTGGAGCTGACCCTCGATTCCGGCCGGTCGTCGATTCCGGCGTCGTCGGTGGCGGCGGTCGCCAACCGGTCCGCGATCGGGGAGCAGTTCCTCGACCTCCAGCCGCCGTCGGGCGCAGGTCCGTATCTGCGCGACGGCTCGGAGATCTCTGAGGTCGAACTGCCTCCGGCGGTGCAGGACGTCGTCTCGTCGGCCATCGACCTCACCAAGACGATTCCGGTCGATTCGCTCCAATCCGTCGTTCGCGAACTCGGCAGGGCGTTCAACGGCAAGGGGGAGGATCTGTCGCGACTGGTCGATTCGCTGGACACCCTGTCGAAGGATGGACTCAAGAGTCTCGACGACACGATCGGCCTCATCAAGAACTCGAACGTCGTGCTCAAGACTCAGGACGAGCAGTCCGACGAGATCCTCGAATGGTCGCGCGGACTCGACAAGGTGTCGGCGCAGCTCGCCTCGTCCGATCCGGCTGTGCGGCGCATTCTGACCGACGGGCCCCGTGCGGCCTCTGCGCTGTCGGAGTTCCTCGACGAGAACGGGGCCGACACCACCAAGCTGATCGGGCAGCTCGGCGGCACGGTCCACGAGATCGCGCCGGCGTCCTACGTCACCGGCATGACCTTCGCGATGCTGTCGAGCCTGTCGGCCAGCAGTCACGCCACCTCGTCGCCCGACGGATCGATCCGTTTCGGCATCGTCCTGGAGACCGGCAATCCGCCGAGCTGTACTCGCGGCTACGAGTCGACGCAGGCGATGATCGCGCGGATCAAGCGTGAGAAGCCCGACTTCGACATCAACTACGACGACTTCCCGTTCAACACCGAGGTCGGGTGCACCGTGCCCGCCGGAAATCCGACCTCCGTGCGTGGCGCCGCGCGGGCACCGCTGGCGAATCCGAACATCGCGCAGCCGTGGGACGGCAACGCCAAGAAGGACCCCGACAAGCTCAATCTCAATCCGCTCGCCACCCAGCTGGCGGCGCTGATGGGCGTGCATCCGCGCTGAGCCGAGCCCTGCCGGTGGCGTCGATCACCTTGGGATTTCATCGATTTGCCTTCGCTGTCGCGGCGTGTGTAACGTAGTCGATGCAACGCGGGGTGGAGCAGCTCGGTAGC
>NZ_KQ969306.1:0-35128 GCF_001578675.1 Gordonia sp. QH-12 | reverse complement strand
GCTCCTCCGCTACTCGATGACCCTGAAGAGGCAGATAGCCCTGAACCAGGCCCGTCGCGCCCTCCGAACCCTCAAGGGGCGCGGGTCAGGCGGCGGACGTAACGCGGTAGACGTCGTAGACTCCCTCGACGTTGCGGACCACGTTCAGCACGTGGCCGAGATGCTTGGGGTCGCCCATCTCGAATGTGAACTTGCTGACCGCGACACGATCACGGTTGGTGGTGAGCGAGGCGGAGAGGATGTTGACGCGCTCGTCGGCGAGGACGCGGGTCACGTCGGAGAGCAGCCGGTGCCGATCGAGAGCCTCCACCTGGATCGCGACCAGGAACACTGAGGACGGGTTGGGCGCCCAACTCACCGGGACCAGGCGTTCGGGCTGCGACCGCAGGTCGTCGGCATTGGTGCAGTCGGAGCGGTGCACGCTGACGCCGCCGCCCCGGGTCACGAAGCCCAGGATCTCGTCGCCCGGCACCGGGGTGCAGCATTTGGCGAGCTTGACCAGCACGTTGTCGACGCCCTCGACCACGACTCCGCTGTCACCGCTCTGCCTGCTGCGGGTCGGCGACGACGGAGTGGCCCGATTGGCGATCTCCTCTTCGGCCGCGTCGACGCCGCCGAGCATCGCCACCAGCCGATGCACCACCCGTCCCGCGGGCACATGACCCTCTCCGACCGCCGTGTACAGCGCATCGACGTCGTTGAAGCCGAACTCCTTGGCCAGCGCGTTGATCGACTCGCCCGAGACCAGCCGGTGCACGGGCAGACCGCCGCGGCGGACCTCCTTGACGATCGCGTCCTTGCCGGCTTCGAGTGCCTCCTCGCGGCGCTCCTTGGCGAACCATTGGCGGATCTTGGCCTTGGCGCGGGGCGAGACGACGAAGTTCTGCCAGTCCTTGCTGGGTCCGGCGTTCTCGGCCTTGGACGTGAACACCTCCACCACTTCGCCGTTCTCCAGCGCCCGCTCCAGCGCCACCAGTCGCCCGTTCACGCGGGCTCCGATGCACCGGTGGCCGACCTCGGTGTGGACCGCGTACGCGAAGTCGATGGGCGTCGACCCCGCGGGGAGCGTGATCACGTCGCCCTTCGGGGTGAAGACGAAGATCTCCTTCACCGCGAGGTCGTAGCGCAGGGACTCGAGGAACTCCCCCGGGTCGGCCGCCTCCCGCTGCCAGTCGAGCAACTGCCGCATCCACGCCATGTCGTCGACCTCGGCGATGTCGGTCGCCTTGCGCCCCTTGCCCTTCCGGCCCTCCTTGTAGCGCCAGTGCGCGGCGATGCCGAACTCCGCGGTCCGGTGCATCTCGAAGGTGCGGATCTGCACCTCGAGCGGCTTGCCCTCGGGGCCGATCACCGTGGTGTGCAGCGACTGATACACGCCGAAGCTGGGTTGCGCGATGTAGTCCTTGAAGCGACCGGCCATCGGCTGCCAGAGCGAGTGGACCACGCCGATCGCGGCGTAGCAGTCGCGGACCTCGTCGCACAGGATGCGCATGCCGACGAGATCGTGGATGTCGTCGAAGTCCTTGCCCTTGACGATCATCTTCTGATAGATCGACCAGTAGTGCTTCGGCCGGCCTTCGACGGTGGCGGTGATGCGCGAGGCGCCGAGCGCGGTGTTGAGGTCGGAGCGCACGCGCGCGAGATAGGTGTCCCGGCTGGGTGCGCGGTCGGCGACGAGCCGGACGATCTCCTCGTACTTCTTCGGATGCAGAATCGCGAAGGCGAGATCCTCCAGTTCCCACTTCACGGTCGCCATGCCCAGCCGGTGCGCGAGCGGTGCGATCACCTCGAGGGTCTCCCGCGCCTTGCGGGCCTGCTTCTCGGGCGGGAGGAACCGCATGGTGCGCATGTTGTGGAGACGGTCGGCGACTTTGATGACCAGCACCCGCGGATCACGCGCCATCGCGATGATCATCTTGCGAATGGTCTCGGCCTCCGCCGCACTGCCGAGCGCCACCTTGTCGAGTTTGGTGACGCCGTCGACCAGATGCGCCACTTCGGCGCCGAAGTCCGCCTCGAGCTTCTCCAAGGAGTAGCTGGTGTCCTCGACCGTGTCGTGCAGCAGCGCCGCCACCAGCGTGGTGGTGTCCATGCCGAGGTCGGCGAGGATGGTGGCGACCGCCAGTGGATGCGTGATGTACGGGTCACCGGACTTGCGGAACTGGCCCGAGTGGGCCTCCTCCGCCACCGCATAGGCCTGCTGCAGGACGGCGACGTCGGCTTTCGGATACACCTCGCGGTGCAGACTCACGAGCGGTTCCAGGACCGGCGCGACCCCGCTGCGCGGCGGCGCCGTCATCCGCCGTGCCAAACGCGCTCGCACGCGGCGCGAACTCAGCGGTGAACCGTCGTCCGGGCGCTTGGTGTCGGGATCGCTCATAACGCGATGGTACTCAGCCGCGGCAGAGGTTATGCACTCGAACAGCGGGTCCGAGGTCCGCGGCGATCGTGGCCCGGCCGGGCAGATCCGCGAGTTCCATGATCACCGCGATCGCCTCGACCCGCGCACCGGCGGATTCGAGCAGCCGGGTGGCGGCCACGACCGTCCCCCCGGTCGCCAGGACGTCGTCGACCACGGCGACACGGCGCCCCGTGAAGTCGATCCCCTCGGCCGGCACCTCGAGCCGCGACGTGCCGTATTCGAGCTGGTAGTCGACGCCGATGACCGGCGGCGGCAGCTTGCCCGCCTTACGGACCGCGACGAGACCTGTGCCCAGTTCGCGGGCCACGGCACCGCCGACGAGGAAGCCTCGCGCGTCGATGCCCGCGATGAGGTCGGCCCCCGCGCAGGCCTGGGCGAGTGCGCCGGTCACCGCGGCGAACGCCGCCGCATCGGCGAGCACGGGCGTCAGATCTTTGAATTCGACACCGGGCGAAGGGAAGTCGGCGACGAGCCGAGCATGCTGCTCGATCGCGGCCTGCGCGAGGCCCCGCAGGTCGGACGAGCGTTCGGTGAGGCTCACCCCGACACGCCCCAGCGGTCCATGTTCCAGCCGGTGCCCGACACGCCGAGCCCGGGGACCACATGCGTGACCGACGACGATTCCCGTGCGCGGACGGTGCCGAACAGCGGAACCGTCGGCAATTCGTCCCACGCCGCCGTCTCGATCGTCCGCAGCAGCGGTAGCCGGGCGCTGTCGCTGCGCGTCGCCGCCAGCTCGGTGATCGCGTCGCTGACCTGCTTGTTACGGAAACCCGACAGGTTCAGCGGGTCGCCGCCGAAGAGGGCGTACGCCTCGGGGAAGCCCGATGCGGTGCTCGACGCGGCGAAGCTCCCGTCCGAGAGCAGCAGCGCGTCGACGTCCTTGCCGAGCGCGGTCACCGACAGATCGGGCGAGGCGACGTCCTCCACGGTGAAACCCGCGGGAGTGCAGGCGTCGGCGATCATCCGGACCGCGTCGGCGTTCTCCTGCGACTTCGCGAGGTATCCGATCCGGATCCGGGGTTTCGCGCGCGCCCCGTTCTCTCCGATCACACGCTGGGCCAGCAGTTCCTTGGCTCGCGGCACGTCCGACCGCGGGTACCGGCGGCCGTACTGGACGTTCAGCGACGATCCCAGAGGATCCGCGGGTGAGGCGGTGCGCAGATTCCACACCACGCCGTTGGTGCCGAAGCGGCGGGCGAGAGCGTCGCGCGGCATGCACGACGCCAGTGCCTTGCGTACCAGCGGATCGGCCGCGGCCCCCTTGCCGGCGAACACCAGCTGCGTCACCGACAGCGGAGCCGGTTCGCGCAACGTCGATCGGTCGACGGGGGTGGTGGGCGCGGCGCGTCCGGACACCCGATCGCCGAGCGCGAGGTCGGCGGTGTCGATGACGGTGGACCGGGAACCGTCGAGGGCGGCTTCGCCGTCGGTGCCCCGCGGCCAGACGGTGATGGTCTGCGCCGCCGGGCGCGCGCCCCACCACTTGTCGTTCGCGACCAGCTTGAGACCGCCGTCGACGGTGTACGAGTCGATGCGATACGGACCGGCGGACGGGAACCGGTCGGCCTCGACCGCGGCTCCCGGCCGAAGGTCGAAACCGGTGTTCCACGCCTTCGCGATCTTGGCGATCGCGGTCCGGTCGCCCGAACGGATCGGGTCGACCACGTTGGGCACGCCCGCCAGCCGCGCCACGACGTGCGCGGGCAGCAGCGTTCCGGAACCGAAGAGCTCGTTCCACTGGCCGTAGGCGCTGCCGCGTTTGAAGACCACGGTGGCGGTCCGGGCGCCCGGTGTGCATTCCACACGCGCGATGTCGCGGTAGCCCGCGTTGGTGGCGGCGTCGAAACCCGGTACCGAGCCGCCCATCGCGGTCGCCGCCAGGAACAGATCGTCGCAGCTGAGCGCGGTGCCGTCGGAGTAGACCGCGGCGGGTGTGAAGTCGTAGCGCAGAGTCAGGGCCTCGCCCTGTTCCTGCGAGACGGTGCCCACGTCCCGATCGGCGAGGATCTGGCCCTCCGGGCCGACGATGGAGAAGCCCGGGAGCACGCGGGTCAGCGCCATCAGGGCGCCGTCGGCGTGCGCGTCGACGGTGTTGACGTTGTACGACGACACCCGTGCGTCGATGAGGTAGTCCACGTCCGACCGCTTCTCGCCGCCGCACGCGACGAGTGCTCCACCCGCGGCCGCACCGACCGCGAGCAGAGCTGCGGCACGGCGCAGCCGCGGGTGAATCATGCTGAGACCTTCTCTCGGCGGGCGAGGACCTTGGCCGTGTGCCGCTTGATGTCGGTCGACCGTTCCTTCATCGTCACCAGCAGCGGCGAGGCGAGGAAGACCGAGGAGAAGGTGCCGACGACCACGCCGACGAGCTGGATCAGCGCCAGATCCTTCAGCGTGCCGACACCGAGCATCCACACGGCGACCACCATCAGCGCGATGATCGGCAGGATCGAGATCACCGTGGTGTTGATCGAGCGCATCAGCGTCTGGTTCACCGCGAGGTTGGTCTGCTCGGCGTATGTGCGGCGCGTGGTCGCGAGCACCGATCTGGTGTTCTCCTCGACCTTGTCGAAGACCACCACCGTGTCGTAGACGGAGAAGCCGAGGATCGTCAGCAGGCCGATCACCGTCGCGGGCGTCATCTCCCAACCGACGAGCGAATAGATGCCGGCGGTGACGACGAGGTCGAAGATGAGCGAGGCCATCGCCGCGATCGACATCTCCTTGTCGAATCTGATCGCGATGTAGATGAACGCCACTACCAGGAACACCGCGAGCGCGATCAGCATCTTTCGCGTGATCTCCTTGCCCCACGTCGAGCTGACGTCGGAGGAACTCACATCGGCCTGGGTCACCTCCGGCTCGAAGGCCGTGCCGAGCGCGTGCAGGAGCTTGCCGGTCTCCTCGGTCGTGAGCGTCTCGGTGCGCAGCTGGATGGTCGCGGAGTTGCCGCTGCCTGCCTGCTGAACCGACTGCGGGTCCTTGCCGAGGGTGTCGCTGAAGACCTTCGACACCTCGCTCGTGGTGACGCCGGCGCGTGCGGGCACCGACACCTGGGTTCCGCCCTCGAAGTCGATGCCGAAGGTGAACCCGCGGATCGCGATCGACAGGATGCAGATCAGCATCAGCACGCCGGAGATGACGTACCACATGCGGCGGCGCCGCCCGACGACGTCGAAGGCGCCGGTGCCGGAGTACAGGCGGGAGAGGAAGGACTGGTCCTTGGCCGCGACGTAGTCGGCGTCGGCCCAGTCCGCGGGCGCCGTGCCGGAGCGCGACGTGTCTGAGGTCGTCTTGTCGCTCACTGCGACTCCCCCTCTGATCGATCAGCGGCGGAGCCGGAGGTACGTGCCGCTGCGCTCGCCTTGCGACGAGCCCGCGCCACCTCCGATACCGCGCCGAGGCCGTTGACGGCCGGTCGGGAAAGGAACTCGTTCCGGCTCGCGAGCACCACCAGCGGGTGCGTCACGAGGAACACGATGACGATGTCGATCAGCGTGGTCAAGCCCAGGGTGAACGCGAATCCGCGCACCGCCCCCACGGCGAGCAGGTAGATGATCGCCGCGCAGATGAAGCTGACCGCGTTGCCGGTCCAGACCGTGCGCCGCGCGCTCTGCCAGCCGCGGGACACAGCCGACCGCACCGTCCGGCCCTCACGCATCTCGTCCTTGATGCGCTCGAAGTAGACCACGAACGAGTCGGCGGTCATGCCGATGCCGATGATCAGACCGGCGATGCCAGCGAGGTCGAGCGTGAAGTCGATCCAGCGGCCCAGCAGCACGATGATGCCGTACACCATCGCACCGGCCAGGATCAGCGACAGCACCGACAGGAAGCCCATCGCGCGGTAGTAGATCAGCGAGTAGATCAGGACCAGGATCAGGCCGACCAGGCCGGCGATCAGGCCGGCCTGCAGCGAGTGCAGTCCGAGGGTCGCCGAGACCGTCTGTGCGTCCGACATCGCGAACGACAGCGGCAGCGAACCGTATTTCAGTGCGTTGGCCAGCTGGTTCGCCTCGTCCTGGGTGAAGGAGCCGCTGATCTCGGTGGTGCCGAGAATCTGCTGGTTGATCGACGGCGCACTCAGCACCCGGGTGTCGAGCGTGACCGCGGTCTGGGTTCCGACGTGCTTGCCCGTGTAGTCGGCCCACGTCTTCTTGCCGTCGCCCTTGAAATCGACGTTGACCGTCCACGCGCCCGTCTGGTTCTGCCCGGCCTTCGCGCTCGCGATATCGCGGCCGTCGATCAGCATCGGCTCGAGCAGGTACACCATCCCGTCCTTGTCACCGCAGGTGACGAGGTACTCGTTCGGCCGGTCGTGGCCCACCAGCGGGTCGTTGGTCGACGCCGAGCAGTCGAGCTTGCCCATCTCCTGTCGCAGCTTGTCGAGGGTGGCCTTGTCGGCGTTCGCCGGGGCCTGCCGCAGGCTGCGCTGCTCGTCGATGGCCGCGGTCTGCTCCTCCGGCGTCATATCGGCGACCTTCTTGGCCGTCGGATCCGGTTTCTGCTTGGTCGCCGGCTGCTGCTCGACGACCGGACGAATGTAGAGCCGCGCGGTCTGACCGAGCGCACGAGCCTGTTTGCCGTCGTCACCCGGCACGGTGATGACGATGGTGCTGCCGTTGACGACGACCTCCGAGCCGCCGACGCCGAGGCCGTTGACGCGCTGGTCGATGATCTGGCGCGCCTGGTCGAGCTGTTCGGCCGAGGGCGCCTTGCCGTCGTCGGTGCGAGCGGTCAGCACCACCCGGGTGCCGCCCTGCAGGTCGATGCCGAGTTTGGGCTTCGGGCTTCCGCCGCCTGTGAAGAACACCAGCGCATAGATGATGCCGAGGACGACGAAGAACACCGTGAGCGGCTTCCACGGTGCAACCTCGGGCCGCAGCTTGGTGCCGGCGGCGCGTCGATTGGGTTTAGTCACGTGGGTCGTCTACTTCTCTTCGGGCTTCGCTTCGTTCTTCTCGTCGCGCGATTCGTCGGCCGCCGGCGCGTCCGGAACGATCTCTGATGTCTCGATCGCGGTGGTCTCAAGCGCTGTGGTCTCCGCCTCGGGGGCCTCATCGGTGGCCTCGCTCTCCGGCGTCACGACCTCGCGGATGGCCAGCCGGTTCCACTCGGTCACCACACCGGGAGCGAGCTCGAGCTTCACGACGTCGCTGTCACCGTCGCCGGTGTCGACCACGGTGGCGAAGAGACCCGAATGCAGCTGCACGCGCGCACCGGCCTCGAGGGAGTTCTGCATCTCGTTCATAGCGGCCGCACGCTTCTTCTGGTTGCGGATGCTGAAGAACATGAAGCCGGCCATCAAGACCAGCATCAACGGGAGGATCAACGATTCCATGGGGACCAGTGTGCCAGGCCCGCCGGGCGCGAGACTCACAGGTGGCGCTCGCGTCGCGATTCTGATTCACCCTCCGACCGATCGCGTCGTACGGCCGCCCGCGCGACCGCCCGTCCGACGGCGTGACGTGCGTCAGTCGAAGAGGGTTCCGGTGCCGTCCTCGCGCACGCGGACCCCGAGCACTCGGTCCATCGCACCCGCCGGCGGCTGGAGACCCAGGTGACGCCAGGCCGCCGCGGTGGCGACACGGCCCCGCGGAGTCCGCGCGATCATTCCGGCGCGCACCAGGAACGGCTCGCACACCTCTTCCACCGTGGCCGGTTCCTCGCCGACGGCCACGGCGAGCGTCGAGACGCCCACCGGCCCCCCGCCGAAGCCGCGCACGAGAGCGCCGAGGACCGCGCGATCGAGCCGATCCAGTCCCAGTTCGTCCACGTCGTACACTGCCAGCGCCGCGCGCGCGGCCGACAGGTCGACGCGGCCGTCGCCGCGCACCTCCGCGTAGTCCCGCACTCTCCGCAGGAGCCGGTTCGCGATTCGGGGCGTTCCGCGCGAGCGTCCGGCGACCTCGGCCGCGGCCTCCGGTTCGATGGCGATCCCGAGGATCGCCGCCGACCGCTGCAGCACCCGGACGAGCTCGCCGGTCTCGTAGAACTCCATGTGCGCGGTGAATCCGAACCGGTCGCGCAGCGGGCCGGTCAGTGCGCCGGATCGCGTGGTGGCGCCCACCAGGGTGAACGGCGCCACCTCCAGCGGGATGGACGTGGCGCCCGGGCCCTTGCCCACGACGACGTCGACGCGGAAGTCCTCCATCGCCAGGTACAGCATCTCCTCGGCGGGCCGGGCGATGCGATGGATCTCGTCGATGAACAGCACATCGCCCTCGACGAGATTCGACAGCATCGCCGCCAGATCGCCCGCCCGCTCCAGCGCGGGGCCCGAGGTGATGCGGATCGCCGCCCCCATCTCGCCGGCGATGATCATCGCCAGCGACGTCTTGCCCAGCCCGGGAGGCCCCGACAGCAGGATGTGATCGGGCGTGCGGCCCCGCGCCCGCGCCGCGTGCAGCACCAGTTCGAGCTGTTCGCGGACGCGCGGCTGCCCGATGAAGTCGGTCAGGCTCGACGGCCGCAGACTCGCGTCGAGGTCACCGTCGCCCGCGATGGGACCGGCCGCCAGGAAGTCTTCCTCCGGATTCATCGACGCGGCCCGAGGGCGGTGAGCGCGGCGCGAAGGAGAGCCGACGAGTCGGCGTCGGCGTTGTCGGCGAGTACCGCGGCGACGGCCTTCTGCGCGGCGCCCTCGGTGAAGCCGAGGCCGACGAGAGCCTCGGTGACCTGGGCGCCGGCTCCGGCAGGCACCGAGACTCCCGCCTGCGACGACGCCGGTCCAGCGGTCACCTTGTCGCGCAACTCCACCACCAGCCGTTCGGCCACCCGCTTGCCGATCCCCGGAACCGCCGTGAGCGCCTTCGCATCCGAATCGGCCAGCGCACGCCGCAGGGTGTCCGGCTCGAGGACCGCCAGCGTCGCCATCGCCAGACGCGGACCGACGCCGGTCACCGTCTGCAGCAACCCGAACAGGTCGCGCGCCTCGGGATCGGTGAAGCCGTACAGCGTCATCGAGTCCTCGCGCACCATCATGGCGGTGAGGAGCCGCACCGTGGTCCCCCGCTTGAGCGACCCGAGAGTCGGCGGAGTCGCCAAGACGCGATAGCCGACTCCGGCGCATTCGATCACAGCGTGATCGAGCGCGATGTCGATGACCTCGCCGGACACGGACGCGATCACGACGCCGCCTCTCCGCCCAGCACAGCGCGGGCCTCCTCCTGTGCCGCCTTGAGCCGGGCGCGATGACGGTTCTGCGCCTCGCGCGCCCGCTTGGCGGCCTCTTCCATGCGATCGTTGACCGGACCGCGCCAGCAGTGACAGATGGCCAGCGCGAGCGCGTCGGCCGCGTCGGCCGGCTTCGGCGGCGTCTGCATTCCGAGAATCCGCGTGACCATCGCCGTCACCTGCGCCTTGTCCGCCCGGCCGGAGCCGGTGACAGCGGCCTTCACCTCGCTCGGCGTGTGGAACCGCACCGGGATTCCGCGTTGCGCGGCGGCCAGCGCGATCACGCCCGCCGCCTGTGCCGTACCCATCGCCGTGCTCACCTGGCGTTGCGCGAAGACCCGCTCGATCGCCACGACGTCGGGTCCGTGCGTGTCGATCCAGTGGACGGCGCCCACGTGGATCGCAAGCAGCCGTTCGGCCAGTTCCATGTCGGCCGGGGTGCGGACCACGTCGACGTCGAGCGCGGTGACTCTGCGGCCGGTTCCCGCCTCCACCAACGCGATTCCGCATCGGGTGAGGCCGGGGTCGACGCCCATGACTCGCACTCGCGCCTCACTTCCCGATCAAGGCCGTCGTCGCACCCGATCGGCACGACGACGGCATCCTCCGCTGCAGCGCAGCGGTAAGAACACTTGTTCGAGACTCTATCAGTCGTTCTCGAGCTCGGCGAGCACCTCGTCGCTGATGTCGACATTGCTGTAGACGTTCTGAACGTCGTCGGAGTCCTCCAGCGCATCGATCAGTTTCATCACCTTGCGCGCGCCCTCGGCGTCGACGGCCACCTCGACCGACGCGCGGAAGTCCGGCTCGGCCGAGTCGTAGTCGATTCCCGCCTCCTGGAGCGCCGTGCGCACGGCGACCAGATCACCGGGTTCGCTGACGATCTCGAAGGAATCACCCAGATCGGTGACCTCCTCGGCACCCGCGTCCAGCACGGCCATCAGCACGTCGTCCTCGGTCTGATCGCCCTTCTCCAACGTCACCACGCCCTTGCGGGTGAACAGGTACGACACCGAGCCCGGGTCGGCCATGTTGCCGCCGTTGCGGGTCATCGCCACCCGGACCTCGGTCGCGGCACGGTTGCGGTTGTCGGTCAGGCACTCGATCAGGATGGCGACGCCGTTGGGGCCGTAGCCCTCGTAGGTGATGTTCTGCCAGTCGGCGCCGCCGCCCTCTTCACCGCCGCCGCGCTTGCGTGCGCGCTCGATGTTGTCGTTCGGGACCGACGACTTCTTCGCCTTCTGAATCGCGTCGTACAGCGTCGGATTGCCTGCCGGATCACTACCACCCGTACGAGCCGCCACCTCGATGTTCTTGATCAGCTTGGCGAACATCTTGCCGCGCTTGGCGTCGATGACAGCCTTCTTGTGCTTGGTGGTGGCCCATTTGGAGTGGCCGCTCATTGTGGTGTTCCCTTCGTGAAAAGTCAGCGATGCCTGTCAGGGCACGGGCAGATTCTACGCTGTGGCAACCATATCGACGAAGAACTCGTGCACGCGCACGTCGCCGGTGACCTCCGGATGAAACGACGTGGCCAGCACATTTCCCTGCCGTACGGCGACGACACGCCCCGCCGCGGGCCCGCGGTCCACCGTCGCCAGGACCTGCACTCCCGGCCCGGTCTCCTCCACCCACGGCGCCCGGATGAACACCGCGCGCACCGGACGCGCCCCCGGTCGGTCGGTGATGCCGGCGAAGCTCAGATCGGTCTCGAACGATTCCACCTGACGCCCGAACGCATTGCGCCGCACCGTCACATCCAGTGCGTCGAGATGCCGGGCGTCCGGCCGGGTGTCGAGGATCTTCGACGCCAGCATGATCATCCCCGCGCATGAGCCGTACGCGGGCAGCCCGTCGCGCAACCGCTTCACCAGCGGGTCGTAGAGCTCGAACACACCGAGCAGCCGGCTCATCGCCGTCGATTCGCCGCCGGGGATCACCAGGCCGTCCACCGCGTAGAGCTCCGATTCCCGGCGCACCGGTACCGCCTCGGCACCGCACGCGGCCAGCGCCGCCACGTGCTCGCGGACATCGCCCTGCAGAGCGAGCACACCGATCCGCACGCTCACCGGTCCTGCCTCATGATCGACGCGGCCGAGTCGGTAGCGACCGACCTGGTCAGTCCCTCCTGGGTCACCGCGGCCACCATCCGGCCGGAGCGGTCGAAGATCCGGCCCTGGGTCAGGGCCCGCCCGCCGCCCGCCGACGGCGAGGTCTGGTCGTACAGCAGCCAGTCGTCGGCCCGGAACGGCCGGAGGAACCACATCGCGTGATCGAGCGAGGCCGTCTGCGCCTTCGCCCCCGGGTGCACCGTCATCGACGACCCCAGCAGCGTCATGTCACTCATGTACGCCAGCGTGCACACGTGCAGCAGATGGTCGTCCGGCAACGGGAGCCGGTACTTGAACCAGACCCGCTGTTGTGCGGCCAGCCCCGGATACCTGGAGGTCTCCGCCTGACCGACGATCCGGATGTCGAAGTTCGCCCACTCCTCCAGCAGCGCCCTCTGACTGTCGTCCGCCGACTCGCGGCCCGGCAGCGACTCCGGGTCCGGCACCTCGGGCATCCGATCCTGGTGCTCGATGCCCTCGTCGTGGGTCACATGGAACGACGCCGACATCGAGAAGATCGCCTCGCCGTCCTGCACACCGGTCACCCGCCGGGTCACGAACGAACGCCCGTCGCGGATGCGGTCGACCATGAACACCGCGGGCTCGTCCGGCCTTCCCGGCCGCAGGAAATAGCCGTGCAGCGAGTGGACGGCGAACTCCCGGTCCACTGTCCGGGTCGCGGCCACCAGGGCCTGCCCGGCCACCTGACCGCCGAACGTCCTGCGCAGCTGGCTCGGGAAGGAACCGCCGCGATAGATGTCGTTGTCGATCCGCTCCACGGCCAGAATCTCTTCAATGCTCGCCACCCGGCGATTATCGCACCAGCTGCCGAGACCCGCGCACGCCGCTCCACGCACTCCGCTCCGCTCCCGGCGTCGGCAACCCCTCGGTAGGGTCAGGGCATGAGCCCCGAGACGAGTTCTGCAGACGCCGGCACCGACGACACCGGAGCGGATCTGGCCGCCCGGTTGCGCACCGTCCTCGACGGGCGGTGGGCCGCCACCCGCGACACCGTACGCGACCACATCCAGACTCACGCACTGCTCCCTCAGTCCGGACTGTCCCTCGACGACTATCGCGCCCGCGTGCTCGGCCAGATGAAGGAGATGGTCGCCCTCGGTTTCCCCGCTGCCGGCTTCCGGGCCGAGCACGGCGGCACCGGTGACGTGGGCGCAGCCGTCACCGCCATCGAGACCATCGGCTACGGCGACCTCTCACTGATGGTCAAGGCCGGCGTCCAATGGGGCCTGTTCGGCGGAGCCATCGAGAACCTCGGCACCGCACGCCACCACGACGAATACGTCCGCGGCCTCATCGACCTCGACGTACTCGGCTGTTTCGCGATGACGGAGACCGGCCACGGATCCAACGTCCAGCACTTGGAGACCACCGCCACCTATCGACCCGACACCGAAGAGTTCGAAATCCATTCGCCGACGCCGAACTCGCGCAAGGACTACATCGGCGGGGCCGCCGCCCACGCCCGCTACGCCGCGGTCTTCGCACAGCTCGTCACCGGCGGGCCGGGCGAGGAACCGGTCGGCCGCGGCGTCCACTGCTTCGTGGTGCCGATCCGGGACGCCGACGGCGCCGACCTCCCCGGCGTCACCACCTCCGACTGCGGCTACAAGGGCGGTCTCCCCGGAGTGGACAACGGCCGGATCTCCTTCGACCACGTCCGTGTCCCGCGCGCCAACCTGCTCAACCGGTACGGCGACGTGGCCGCCGACGGCACGTACTCCAGCCCCATCGAGTCCGACAACCGCCGGTTCTTCACCATGCTCGGCACCCTGGTCCGCGGCCGCGTCACCGTAGGCGCCTCGGCCGGTGCCGCGGGACGCTTCGGCCTGGCCCTCGCGGTGAACTACGCCCTGGTCCGCCGACAGTTTCAGGCGCCCGGCGGCGACGGCGAACTACTGCTGATGGACTACCGCACACACCAGCGACGGCTTCTCCCCCTGGTGGCGCGCGCATACGCTTTCGCACTCGCACAGAACGAGGTCACCGCCGAACTCCACGACTTGCAGACCGCGGACCCGGACACCGTCGACCCGGCCGACATGCGCCGCCTAGAGACCAAGGCCGCCGCCATCAAAGCCGGTCACACGGCGCTGGCCCAGCGCGCGATCTCCGAGGCGCGCGAAGCCTGCGGTGGCGCCGGGTACCTGTCGGAGAACCTGCTGCCCCTGCTCCGCGGCGACATCGACGTCTTCACCACCTTCGAGGGCGACAACCTGGTACTCACGCAACTCGTCGCCAAGCAGCAGCTCACCTCGTACGCGGACGACATCCGCGACCTCGACCCCGTGGGATGGGTGAGGTTCGTCGCCAACATGGCAGGCAGCGTCGCGCTGGAGAAGACCGCGGCGCGGCAGGTGGTGCAGACCCTGCTCGACGGCTCCGACGGAGACCCCGAGAACAGCGCCCTCACACACCCCGGAACTCAGCTCAGGCTGCTCCGCAACCGGGAGGATCACCTCACCCGGACGGTCGCGGGACGGCTGGGACGCGCCCGCGAGGACGACGCCGATCCGGTAGCGGTCTTCACCGACACCCAGGATCACCTGATCAAGGTCGGGCAGGCGCACATCGAGCGGATCGTTCTCGAGACCTTCGTCGAGGTGATCGGACGAGTCCAGGACCGCGAGACCCGCCGGTTGCTCAAGCGGGTCCGCGACCTGTTCGTCTACTCGGTCCTCGAAGAGGACCTGTCGTGGTTCCTCATGCACCGGCACATCAGCGTGGAACGCGCCAAGGCCGTCCGTCGCGGCGTCAACGAACTCTGCGCCGACCTGCGGCCGCACGCTCAGACGCTCGTCGACGCCTTCGGCGTGCCGCCGGTCGGTCTCGACGTGCCGATGCTGCGGCACCGGTAGGCCCCGGCCGGTGCACCGGCGACCGGCCGGGCCTCAGAGCTCGTCGATGTCGACGATGTCGTCCTGAATCGCACGGGCGACGAGCGCGGCCTTGGTGGAGGCCGGACGGCCGAGTTCGGCGTACTTGGCCCGGATGCGGGTCAGATGGGTGTTGACCGTGCCGAGCGAGATGTACAGCGCCTCGGCGACCGCAGGCTTCGAATCGAGCATCAGCCAGGTGCGCAGCACCTCCACCTCCCGATCGGTGAGCGTCGGCTGCGGCAGCCGCGCCGCCGGAACCGCCGCGTCGGCCTGCCGGCCCGCAGTGGCGGGAGCGGGCGCGGCGTACAGCGGGCGGCCGGGCAACGGCATCACCCGGGCGCTGAGCCGGGCGAGCGCCTCCCGGCGACGGCGGTCGACGGCCGACGCAGCGCCGCTGCTCGCCGAACCCGGTCCGCGTGAGTGGCGGGTGCGTGCGGCCTCGCGGGTGGCGGGGGCGGCGGCAGGAGCGGCGGCGATTGCGGTGACGGTCATCTCGAATTCCCTTTCTCGGCGCTGGAACTCACTGTTCCGCGGCTGTCGAAGAGAACGCTATGGGGCTCGGCCAGATCCGTCGATGGGGAGAACTCCCCATGTCATCACTGCTGGTCAGAGGCCTGATTGCGCGCGTACTCCGCGTCGAGGAGCGGGAGATCCTCACGACTGATGACCCGGGTCGAGAGAGCGTACTCGACGAGCCGCAACCTGCGGTTGGTCGCCAGCTTGCCCCCGCCCGCCCGCATGCCGCTCACACCGATCATGTCGAGCTTGTCGCACACATTGTCGAGCTTTCGGTTGAACTTCGTCAGCGGCCAACCCAAGCGTGCCGCGGCCTGCGCCGAACTCGGGATGGCGCTGGCACCGGTACCGTCGCGCTTCAGGATCGCCTCGGCCAGCACCAGGATCGCCAGCCGCTGGCTCTCGGTGAAATTCGGCACCCCGCGCGTGGTGTCACCGCCCACCAGGGTCTCCACGGTGGGTGCGGAGACGTCGGGCGAGCCCGCCTGCACCTGTACCTCGTAGGTGGTCGGGCCGGCGGTGAAGACGATGCTGGTGCGACCGAACACGAGCGGCATCCGCGCGCCCGGACCGAGCGTTGCGGTGAAGCCGAGGTCGGCGGCGGTCACCGTCGCGGACAGATGCGTCCCGAGATTCGTCAGCCACCACATGCCGTTCTCGTCGTGCAACACGAGGAACCGGCGGTGCAGATAGGGGTTGTCGTCGACGGTCAGCGTGGCCTCACGGCCGATGTAGAACGGTGCTCCGGGAAGCACGGGCATCCGCTCGCCGCAGTACTCGACGAAGGTGGTGCTCGCTTCCGGTCGCACCGTCACTGGCTCGCAGTCGCGTTCGGGTCCGGTTCGGCGGCGGCGGCGGGCCGTGTCGCCGACAGGACCACCACCGTGACATTGTCGTGCGCCCCCGACTCCAGGGCGGCCTCGACCAGAGCCGCGGCGGCGACCTCGTTGTCGGGCGAAGCCTCCAGGATCACGGCGATCTCGTCGTCGCTCAACTCGCCGTCGAGCCCGTCCGAGCACAGCAGCACCACGTCGCCGTCGGCTGCGGCGAAGGCGAAGTAATCGGCGACGGGAACGGTCATGCCCGCACCGAGCGCACGAGTGATGACATTCCGGCGCGGGTCGACACGGGCCTGTTCGGACGTCAGATATCCGGCGGCGACGAGCTCCTGCACCTGGGAGTGATCGACGCTCACCTGGCGCAGCTCGCCCGCCGAGTACAGATAGGTGCGCGAATCACCGATGTTGAACGCGACCCAGTTCGGAACACCGTCCTCGATCGCCAGAACGACGCCGGTGGCCGTGGTGCCCGCGCGCCGGCCGGTCTCGGTGCCGAACTCGCCGATCCGCTCCTGCGCCTTCTCCAGCAACTCGGCGATGTCCCGCCGCGTGTCGGCGGAACTCTCCCCCACCGGTGCCTGTGCCAGAGTCAGCAGCGCCGCCTCGCTCGCCAGCTCGCCGCTGTCATGGCCGCCCATGCCGTCGGCGACGATGTACCGTCCGGGAACGGCCAGCGCGGCGTCTTCGTTGGCTTCGCGAACCCGACCGACATGGCAGACGACCGCCCAGTCGACGACCACGTCTCCGACCTCGTCCCGGCCGGTGAGCGCGTCGTCGCGCAGAATCCTCGGTTCGTCCATCGTCTCCCCTGCGATCTGTAGTCCTGCGATCGTGGCGCCGGCGACAGCTGCAGCAGGTTACGTCGCCCACGCGAGTGTACTTCTACCACAGCGTCAACGCCGCGATACCCCGGAGCGAGACCTTCGGCTCGCTCTCGAGACGCGAACGAGGTTCCCGGCGATACTCGCCGCGGAACCTCGTTCGATGCTGCGCCTTATCGGCGGATCACCAGCCGCGCTCGGCGAGCCGGTGCGGCTGCGGGATGTCGTCGACGTTGATGCCGACCATCGCCTCGCCGAGGCCTCGCGAGACCTTCGCCAGCTGATCCGGGTCGTCGTAGAAGGTGGTGGCCTTGACGATCGCGGCGGCACGCTGCTCCGGATTGCCCGACTTGAAGATGCCCGAGCCGACGAAGACGCCCTCGGCGCCCAATTGCATCATCATCGCCGCGTCCGCCGGGGTGGCGATGCCGCCCGCAGTGAACAGCGTGACGGGAAGCTTGCCGGCCTTGGCGACCTCGACCACCAGCTCGTACGGGGCCTGCAGTTCCTTGGCCGCCACGTACAGCTCGTCCTCGGGCAGCGAGGTGAGGCGGCGGATCTCCTGGCGGATCCGGCGCATGTGGGTGGTGGCGTTCGAGACGTCGCCGGTCCCGGCCTCGCCCTTCGACCGGATCATCGCGGCGCCCTCGTTGATGCGGCGCAGCGCCTCGCCGAGGTTGGTGGCACCGCAGACGAAGGGCACGGTGAAGGCGAACTTGTCGATGTGGTTCTCGTAGTCGGCCGGGGTCAGCACCTCGGACTCGTCGATGTAGTCGACGCCGAGGCTCTGCAGGATCTGCGCCTCGACGAAGTGACCGATGCGGGCCTTGGCCATCACCGGAATCGACACGGCCTCGATGATCCCGTCGATCATGTCCGGGTCGCTCATCCGCGACACGCCGCCCTGAGCGCGGATGTCGGCGGGAACGCGCTCGAGAGCCATGACCGCGACGGCACCCGCATCCTCGGCGATCTTGGCCTGCTCGGGGGTGACCACGTCCATGATGACGCCGCCCTTGAGCATTTCGGCCATACCGCGCTTGACGCGAGCCGTGCCGGTCGCCGGTGCGTTCTGAGCCTCAGTGGACACTGATTGATCTCCCTGTTCAGTGGTGTCGGATGTCCCTCCAAGTAAACCCGATCGGCTCGGTGCCGACCAACGCCGGGTCCGGCGGGAAGGGAGTCAGCGGGAACCGCTGACGCGTTCGGTGATCTCGAAGTACTCCGGGAGCCGGGAATGTCCGCCCAGCCGGAGCCAGCGCACCATTCGCCGACCGCCCAGGGCTCGCGCATCGCGGACCGCGTCGTTGTAGAAGCGCCGCGCCATCGTCACCCGCGTCTGGGCATCCGCGAGTTCGGCGACCAGAACCGGTGGCCGGTCGGTGTCGGCCACCCCGGCCAGTGCCACCGACAGCCGGTTCTCGGCGGCTTCCCGCTCCTGACGCGGTGCGGCTTCGGCGTCGGTCGCGGCGGCGGCGAGGTCACGGGCGCCCTCGCCGTCCGGGGCCGTGGACGCGATGGCCCGTGCGACGACGGCGCGGCGCTCCAGCGCCGCGACGAGCGCCTCGTAGGCGAGGTCGACGCGCACGTTGAGCCGGTCGAGCCGGGTCGCGCGCGTGGCCGCCAGGATCGCGAGCCAGAGCAGCGCCGCTCCCGCGATCGCGCCGACGACGATCCACACGATCGTCACATTCGTCACAGTCGTCTCCGATCGGCTTCCGGCACGGCCCTAGTCCGACACCACGACGGGACCGGCGCCCAGCGTGACGGTGTCGTACACCCGTTGGATCTCGTCGGCCACATGGCTCCAGTCGTACCGCTGCGCCCGCGCCCGCCCGCGGGCGATGAGTTCCTGCCGTGCCTGCTCGTCGCTGAGCAGGCCGACGACCGCCTCGGCGAGCGCGATCGGCGAGCCGGTCTCCACCACCCGGCCGGCGTCACCGCCGTCGAGCACTCGTTGGAATGCGACCAGATCGCTGGCCACCACCGCCGTCCCGGCCGCCATCGCCTCCACCAGGACGATGCCGAAGCTCTCGCCGCCGAGGTTGGGCGCCACGTATACGTCGGCGCTCGCCAGGGCCCGCGCCTTCGTCTCGTCGTCGACCATGCCGAGGAACTGCAGATGTCCGGACAGGTCTCGGGCGCGCCGTCGCAGCGCCTTCTCGTCTCCGCCCCCGACCACCAGCACGGTCACGTCCGGAAAGCGTTCGACGATGTGCGGCAGGGCGCGCATGAGGATGTCGATGCCCTTGCGTGGCTCGTCGTAGCGGCCGAGGAACATCACGGTCCGGCCCGGCGCCGGGAAGCCCTCGAGCGGTGTCGCCTCGGCGAACGACGCGACGTCGATGCCGTTGGGGATCTCCACCGCGTCGTTGCCCAGCGACTCCATCTGCCAGCGGCGCGCGAGTTCGGACACGGCGATCTTGCCCGAGATCCGCTCGCGGTACTGGCGAAGCATCGAGTCGAACGCCGTGAGCCACAGCGACTTCGTGGTCGCCGTGTGGAAGGTGGTGACGATCGGTCCGGTCGCGACCATCAGCGACAGCATCGACAGGCTGGGCGCGTTGGGTTCGTGGACGTGCAGGACGTCGAACTCGTTCACCTCGATCCACCGCCGCAGTCGGTGGTAGGCCTTCGGCGAGAAGGTCACACGCGAGACCGACCCGTTGTAGGGGATCCCGAGCGCCGGGCCGGCGGAGTCGAAGTAGTCCGGCACCTGGACGTCCGGCCCGGCCGGCGCGAGGACCCGCACGTCGTGCCCGCGCCCGATGAAGACCTCCGCCAGTTCGATCACGTGCGCCTGAACGCCGCCGGGCACGTCGAACGAGTAGGGGCAGATCATGCCGATCTTCACCGCGCTACTCCCCGTCCACCCCGAGCCGGTCGCGGCGCGCCTGCGACCAGTCGCTCTCCCACAGCGGCTGCAGCATGTGCCAGTCGGCGGGCGCACTCGCGATGCCTTCGGCGAATGCGTCGGCCAGGGCCTGGGTGGCGGCGGCCACGCCACCGGAGGTGTCGATGACGGTGCCGCAGCGGATCAGGGACGTGTCGGCGTCCGGGTAGCTGTGGTGCACGGCGAGAAGGGTCGCGCCGGTCTCGATGGCGAGTTTCGCCGGCCCCGCGGGCATCCGCGTCCGCTCCCCGAAGAGTTCGACGGGCACCCCGCTGTGCGACAGGTCGCGGTCGCTCATCAGGCAGACGATGCCGCCCGCGCGCAGCCGATCGGCGAGGAGCCGGAAGGGCGGCTGCTCGCCGCCGGTGAGCGGGAAGACCTCGAAGCCGAGCGACTCCCGGTAGGCGACGAACTGGTCGAACAGCGACTCCGGCTTGAGCCGTTCGGCGACGGTGGCGAACTGTCCGTAGTGCGCGACCAGCCACACCCCGCAGATGTCCCAGTTGCCCGAGTGCGGCAGCGCCATCACCACGCCCTTACCGGACGTGCAGACCTCGTCGACCACGCGGCGGTCGTGGTCGGACATCCGCACACTGGCCACGATGTCGGCGGGATCGGTGGTCGGCAGCCGGAAGGCCTCTCGCCAGTACCGCGCATACGAGCGCATCGCCTGTTCGACGAGTGCGTCGGGCACCTGCTCCGGCGTCGTGCCGACCACCCGCGCAAGATTTTTGCGCAACTGCTCCGGCCCCCCGCCGCGCCGGCCGGCGACGGTCCCGACGGCGTCGAAGACACTGCGGGCCACCGACTCCGGCGCCCAGCGGACGGCCGCCCACCCGGCGCGATAACCGAAGTCGGAAGCGTACTCGGCGAGCTTGTCGAGCACGATCACGCCTCCCCGTCGCCGGTGCGGCCGGACTCGTCCGGGCCGTCATCCGTGCCGGCCTCGTCCGGAACGGCGATGGGGATCAGATCGCGGGCGCCCGGCGAGCAGTAGATGGACCACATCCGCTGACCCACGGTGATCACCGACAGCACCGCGAGCGCCCACATCGCGACGTGGATCGCCCACCACCAGTGCAGGCCGGGGAAATCGGTGAAGCCGGCGCCGACCAGGACGATGATGAGCCGGTCGGGCCGCTCGATGAGGCCGCCGTCGCCGTACAGCCCGGCGGCCTCGGCACGCGCCTTGGCGTAGGAGATGACCTGCGAGGTCACCAGGCAGATCAGCGTCGCGATCAACAGCGGACGGTGCGGCGCGGTGAAGGCCGCCCACCAGGCGAGCGCTCCGAATATCGCGCCGTCGGCGATCCGGTCGCAGGTGGCGTCGAGCACCGAGCCGAATCTGGTGCCTCCGCCGCGGGCGCGGGCCATCGCGCCGTCGAGCATGTCGAACATCACGAACGCCCACGTGACGAGGGCGCCCGCGAAGAGGTAACCCTGCGAGAAGAGGGCGATCGAGGCCCCGACCGTGATGACGGTGCCGACGAGAGTCATCGCGTCCGGGGTCAGCCCGGTGCGGATGAGCGCACGGCCGATCGGCAAGGTGACCTTGGAGACCGAGGCCCGTCCGAGGATGCTGAGCATTTCCGTCCTTAAGAAAGTTCGTTCCACGCCTGTGCCAGCAGCGCGCGCGTCTGCTGGAGGAGTTGCGGAAGCACCTTCGTGTCCCCCACGACGGTGATGAAGTTCGAGTCGCCCGTCCATCGCGGGACGACGTGCTGGTGCAGGTGTTCCGACAGCGAGCCGCCGGCCGGCGCCCCCAGGTTGAGTCCGACGTTGAACGCATCCGGATTCGAGACCGACTTGATGACCCGGATCAGCCGCTGCGTGAACGCCATCAACTCGAGGCTCTCCTCGGGAGTGAGATCCTCGAGGTCGGCCACCTGACGGTACGGGACCACCATGGCGTGGCCGGGGTTGTACGGGTACAGGTTCAGCACCACGTACACCGACTCCCCGCGCGCGACGATCAGCCCGTCCTCGTCCGACATCCGCGGGATGTCGAGGAACGGGTGCCCGGTGAGTTCACCGCCGTCGACCGCCCGCCTGGGCGCGGCCGCGGTGATGTAGCTCATGCGGTGCGGCGTCCACAACCGCTGCAGGTGATCCGGATCAGTCATCGCCGCTGCTCCCTCATCGACGCTGCTCCCTCATCGACGCTTGCGTGCGGCATCGAGGAAGTCCTGCATGGTGGCGGCGGTCGGCGAATCGTTGCGGCGCGACTCCTCCCACTCGTCGATCGCCACGATCGCGTCGTCGACGGGCACCCCGTTGAGCTGGGTTCCGTCGCGGAACCGGAAGCTCACGGCGTTCGCCTCCACGTCCCGCTCGCCGGCGAGCAGCATGAACGGCACCTTGGCGGTGGTGTGGTTGCGGATCTTCTTCTGCATCCGGTCGTCGGAGAAGTCCACCTCGGCGCGCACCCGTCGGCCCTTGAGGCGCCGGACGACGCCCTGCAGGTGGTCGGCGAAGGCGTCGGCGACCGGGATGCCGACCACCTGCACCGGCGACAGCCACACCGGGAACGCGCCCGCGTAGTGCTCGGTGAGGACGCCGAAGAACCGCTCGATGGAGCCGAACAGCGCGCGGTGGATCATCACCGGTCGCTTCTTGGTGCCGTCGGAGGCGGTGTACTCGAGTTCGAAGAGCTCGGGCTCGAAGAAGTCGAGCTGCAGGGTGGACATCTGCCATGTGCGGCCCAGCGCGTCCTTCACCTGCACGGAGATCTTGGGCCCGTAGAACGCGGCGCCGCCCGGATCGGGAACCAACTCCAGACCGGAGGCCTCGCCGACCTGACGCAGCGTCTGTGTCGCCTCGTCCCAGACCTCGTCCGATCCGACGTACTTCTCCGGATCCTTGGTGGAGAGCTCCAGGTAGAAGTCGTCGAGACCGTAGTCCTTGAGCAGTTGCAGCACGAAGTTCAGCGTGGTGGTCAGCTCCTCGACCACCTGCTCTTGCGTGCAGTAGATGTGCGCGTCGTCCTGCGTGAAGCCGCGGGCCCGGGTGAGACCGTGCACCACGCCGGACTTCTCGTACCGGTACACCGAACCGAACTCGAACAGCCGCAGCGGGAGTTCACGGTACGACCGCCCGCGCGACCGGTAGATCAGGTTGTGCATCGGGCAGTTCATCGGCTTGACGTAATAGTCCTGGCCGGGCTTGCGGACGGTGCCGTCGTCGTTGTACTCGGCGTCGAGGTGCATCGGCGGGAACATGCCGTCGGCGTACCAGTCGAGGTGCTTCGACACCTCGAACAGATGCCCCTTGGTCAGATGCGGCGTGTTGACGAACTCGTAGTCGGCGGCAGCGTGCTGCTCGCGCGAGTAGTCCTCCATCTCCTTGCGGATGATGCCGCCCTTGGGGTGGAAGACGGGCAGACCCGAACCGAGTTCGTCGGGGAAACTGAACAGGTCCAGTTCGGCGCCGAGCCGGCGATGGTCGCGCTTCTCGGCCTCGGCGAGACGGTCCAGGTAGGCGTCCATCGCCTCGGTGGACTCCCAGGCGGTGCCGTACACGCGCTGGAGGTCGGCGAGCGACTGATCGCCGCGCCAGTAGGCGGCCGAGCTGCGCGTCAGCTTGAAGGCGGCGATGTACTTGGTGGTCGGCACGTGCGGGCCGCGGCACAGGTCGCCCCAGATCTTCTCCCCGGTCCGCGGATTGAGGTTGTCGTAGGCGGTGAGCTCGCCGCCGCCGACCTCCATCACCTCGGCGTCGTCGGCCGCGCCCTTGTCGTCGATCAGTTCGAGCTTGAACGGCTCGTCCGCAAGCTCGGCCCGCGCCTGGTCCTTCGACTCGTAGACGCGGCGGGAGAACCGCTGACCGGACTTGATGATCTTCTTCATCTGCTTCTCGAGAGCCTTGAGGTCCTCGGGGGTGAAGGGATCGTCCACCTGGAAGTCGTAGTAGAAGCCGTCGGTGATCGGCGGCCCGATGCCCAGATGCGCCTTCGGGTTCAGCTCCTGGACGGCCTGCGCCAGCACGTGCGCGCACGAGTGGCGGATCACCGCGCGTCCGTCCTCCGAGTCCGCGGTGACGGGCTCGACCAGCGTGTCGGTCTCCGGCGCCCACGACAGGTCGCGCAGCGTGCCGTCGGCCTCGCGGACGACGACCACCGCCTGCGGTCCCTTGTTGGGCAGTTCGACACCGTCGGGCAGATCCGCGTCCCGCATGGCGGCGCCGGCGGTAGTGCCCGCCGGAACCCGGACGGTCTCGGGCAGGCGGGCTCTTTCGGCAGCGACATTGTCGGGCACGGTCGTGATTCCTCTATTCGGTGTCGAGAGGGGCGGCTGCCGCATGTCGGTCACGGACACGCGGCACGGTCGCGTTGAATCGTATCGCGCGCATCCCGTCGCACATCCACAGAGTGACCGCGATCGTGATCAGGAGCAACAGGACATACGCCCCGCTGCCCGCCAAACGGAACGGCAGTTCCCACGCCGGGCCGATCGGGGCCCGGAGGAACCGGAACACACCGAACGAGAGTTTGATGTCCTCGTGCCCGTGGGGGCCGACGACGGTGACCCGATGCCACCAGGTGAACGTCAGCGCCACCACCGTGGCCGGTGCCAGCCACCACAGCCACGTGACCGGGCGGCGCCGGTCGGCCGCGTCGAAGCAGTGCACCACCGCCACCATCAGCAAGGGCACCACCCACACCCAGTGATGTCCCCAGGAGAAGGGCGAGACCGCGCACGAGGTCATGCCGGTGATGCTCAACGCGAGCAGTTCCTGGCCGGCGCGGTGGGCCGCGTACGCCGCCCACAGACCGAGCAGTCCGACGACCACACCCACCGGAATCCACAGCCAGCTCGGCGTGTGCCCGAGTCCCATGGGCACCAGTCGGGCGAAGAAGCCGTTGAGCGACTGATTGGCCGGGTGGTCCATCGGCCCGATCCGCCCGGTCTGCGAGAGGCTGTCGGTCCAGAACCCCCACGCCTCCGAACCGAGGATGGCCAGACCGATGGCGATGGTGACGCCGAAGGTGACGACCGCCGTCACCGCGGCGCGCCATTGCCTGGTGATCAGCAGGTACGCGGTGAAGAAGATCGGGGTCAGTTTGATACCGGCGGCGAGCCCGACGCCGATTCCGCGCATCCGCTCGCTTCGCCGCACCTGATCCGCGATCACGATCAGCGCCAGCACCAGGTTGATCTGACCGTTCCAGAACGTGGTGTGGACCGGTTCGAGACCGATCACCGACACCGCGAACAGAACGACGAAGGCGACGAATCGCCCGTCGATCCGGAACCGCAGCGAGCGCAGCGAGACCGCGACCAGACCCAGCAGGCACACGACGTTGCCGACGTTCCACAGGAACTGGGCGGAGTGCTCGGGGATCCAGGCCAGCGGCACCAGGATGATCGCGGCGAACGGGGTGTAGGTGAATTGCCACACCTTGTACACAGGGAGGTCGTAGAGCGGGCGTCCGTCCCACACCGCCGCGGCCCCTCCGCGGTAGACGCGCGTGTCGATGCCCATGTTGAAGAGTCCGAACACCGGGTGGTCGAACGGCGCCACCCAGATGTTCCAGGCGATGATCAACGCCGCACCGACAGCGGCCAGTGCCACCATCGACCATGTCACCGGACGTGTATCCGCCCCGCTGATTTTCACTCGGCGATAATACGTCCGGTCCGTCCGCCGAGGCGGTACGGCGCACAGGGGTGTCGGACCAGGGTTCTTTGTGGAGTTCGACCCGTCCGCCCCCTCCGCCCGGCGACGCTGGCCATACTGGCATCCGGTGCCGGCGTCCGGCACGCATGAGACACGAGCACGCGCCCGCACGGGGCCGTCGCTCGGGAAGGGAGCCGTTCCAGGTGAGTGGAGCACACGCGGCCCGGCCGGGCGCCGATCTCGTCCGGCTCGCCGCATCGTCGATGCGCAACCGCCGCGCGATCGTCGCCGGAGTGATCCTCGCCCAGATCCTGGCGATGGCCGCGAGCCTGGCCCAGCCCACCTTCAACGCGCTCATCATCGACAACGGAGTGGTGGCGGGCGATGTTCCGTACATCGAACGGATGGGCGCGATCATGCTGGCGGTCGCGATCGGCGGACTGGTCGCCTCGCTCGCCGCCATCGCGCTCGGCGCGGCGCTCTCGGCGGGCACGTCAGCCGACCTGCGTCGATCGGTGTACCGGCACGTCGCCGACTTCTCCACAGCCACCTATCACGAACTCGGAACGCCCACGCTCCTGACTCGGACCTCCCTCGACACCTCGGTGGTCGGACAGGCGGTGTTCCTGACCACCAGCGTCGCGGTGGCGGCACCGCTGGTGACCGTGGGTGCGATCGCCATGTCGCTGCGGGAGTCGGTGCGCCTGGCACCCGTCATCGTCGTCACCGCCATCGTGCTGAGCATCGGCATCGGGATCTTCGTCGTCTATGTCACGCCCCTGGCCACGCGCGTCCAGGGTGCGGTCGACCGCGTCAACCGGGTGCTGCGCGAACAACTCGGCGGTACCCGGATCATCCGCGCGTTCCGCCGCGAGCGGGCCGCCAGCACCCGGTTCTCCGAGGTCAATCGCGATCTGACGGCTCTGGTCCGCAGGGTCGCGGCACTGCAGTTGATGCTGCTGCCCGGGGTCCTGTTGATCGCGAATCTGGCGAGCGTCGCCACCAGCCTGTTCGGCGCCCGTCTGATCGAGGACTCGCATCTGACGATCGGTGGCCTCACGGCGTTCACCGGGTACCTGATGCAGATCGTCGCGGGTATCACGGTGTTCATCGCACTGGCCGGAATGCTCCCCCGCGCCCGCGCCAGCGCCACCCGCCTGGCGGCCGTGATCAACCGTCCCGCGGGCCTGGACGACGACGGGACCGCCGTCGTCGACGGTCCGTTGCCGCTGACCTTCCGGTCGGCGACCGTGCGGTATGAAGGTGCAGATCACCCGGCCGTCGACGCGGTCTCGCTGACGTGCCTGCCGGGGACGGTGACCGCCGTGATCGGCGGCACCTCCAGCGGCAAGTCGTCGCTGCTCGCGCTGGTGCCGAGACTGCTCGACCCCGCATCCGGGACCGTGGAGGCCGGCGGCGTCCGACTCGGGGCGTGGCACCTGCCCGACCTGCGCGCGGCCGTCGCCCACGTGGGCCAGGGTCAGTCACTGGTGGCGGGCACGGTCGAATCGAATCTCCGCCTCGGCGACGCCGAGGCCGACGACGACCGTCTCTGGCGCGCCCTCGAGGCGGCTCAGATGGCGACGACCGTCGTCGACCGCGGCGGACTCTCCACCGAGGTGGCGCAGGGCGGATCCAACTTCTCCGGCGGACAGCGGCAGCGGCTCGCGGTGGCACGCGCGCTGGTGAGGCGACCGCGGATCCTGTGCCTGGACTCGGCGTTCTCGGCGATGGACCGCAGTACCGCCGAATCGGTGCTCTCGGGAATCCGGGCCACTCTGCCCGAGGCGACGATTCTGCTGGCCGACCAGCAGGTGGACAACGTCCGCTCCGCAGACCTGATCGCCGTGCTCGACGCCGGCCGGATCGTCGCGACTGGACGCCACGAGGACCTGCTCACCCGATGCGCCGTGTACCGCGAGTTCGCCCAGGCACAGGCCGCTCCTGCTCCTGCTCCTGAGGGGCCGACTGTGGCGACGGGGGTCTCACGATGAGGATCGTCCGCGCGCTGCGCGAGTTCCGGCGTTTCCTCGGCTCCGACCGCAGGCTGAGCTTCGCGCTGGTCCTGTCGGTGGTCGCCGCCCTGTCGACGGTCACCGTGCCGGTGCTCCTGGCCCGCCTCACCAACATCATCTTCTCCGGCGCCGTGAGCACCAGGCTGCCCGCGGGCGACACTCGGGAGCAGGCCGTCGAGCAACTCCGCAGAAGCGGGCAGGGCGATCTCGCCAACGTGGTCGAGACCACCGGCGCGGTACCGGGCGCCGGGATCGACTGGGACCGGCTGTGGGCCGCCGCCGCAGTCGCGTTGATCGCCATCGCCCTGGTCACGATCACCCGCATCGGCAGCGGCCTGCTCGTGAACAGCGCGGTTCAGGACGCGATCCGCACCATCCGCGAACGGGTGGAGCGCAAGATCCACCGTCTGCCGGTCTCCCGACTCGAGGGCGGTCGGCGCGGCGAGGTGCTCAACGCGATGACCGTCGACGTCGACAACATGTCGACGGTGATCGGCCCGCTCTTCGTCCAACTGCCGGTGCTGGTGCTCACCGTGGTGGCGGTGGCGGTCGCGCTGATCCTGCTCTCCCCCTTCTTCGCCCTCATCGCCTTCGCCACGATCCCGGTCACCGCGGCCCTGGCGTTCACGGTGGTCCGGTTCGCCCGCCCGCACATGCAGGCGCAGTGGCGGACCACCTCGTCGATCAGCGCACATATCGAAGACGTCTACGGTGCCCACGACATGATCGCCGCGTATGACGGACATCCGCAGACTTCGCGGGAGTTCGACGAGCTCAACCGCCGGCTGGAACGCGCGGCGCGCAGCGGGCAGGCGTGGAGCGGTTCCATCACCCCGGTCCTCACCTTCTGCAACGCCCTGGTGTTCGTGATCATCGCGGTCCTCGGTGCGCTCAAGATGCTCGACGGCGCCGTCACGCTCGGGACCCTGCAGGCCGTCGTGATGTACACCCAGCAGCTCTCGGCCCCGATGACGGAGTTGTCGAGCACGCTGCCGACCCTGCAGTCGGGCTTCATCTCATTCGGTCGCGTGCGCACGTTCCTGGGCGCCGACGAGGAGCCCGAGCCCGCGGTCGACGATGAGCCGGTCGCCGCTCACGGACGGCACACGCTTCCGCCGACGGTCGCCTTCGAGCGCGTGCACTACTCCTATGCCGACGGCAGCCCCGTCCTGCGCGGAATCGACCTGACGCTGCCCGCCGGACGCACCACCGCGCTGGTCGGCGCCACCGGGTCGGGCAAGACCACACTCACCGGGCTGCTGCAGCGGTTCGCCGACCCGACCGCCGGACGGATCCTGATCGACGGCGAGGACATCGCGGGGATGTCGCGCTCGAAGGTGCGGTCGATGATGGCGGTGGTGACGCAGGATCCGTGGTTGTTCAGCGGGACGGCGGGCGAGAATGTCGACTACGGACGCCCCACCGATGGCCGGGCGGTCGACGAAGCGATGGTCGACTCGCTGCTGGCAGGGCTGCCGAGCGGACCCGAGACGCCGGTCTCCGGCGACAGCACCCTACTCAGCGCGGGCGAGAAACAGCTCATCACGGTCGCGCGAGCGCTCGCCGCCGACCCCGACATCCTCATCCTCGACGAGGCCACCAGCGCCGCGGACCCGCGCACCGAACTCATCATCGGCCGTGGTCTGGAGGCACTGCGGAACCGCACCACCACGCTCATCGTCACCCACCGGTACTCCACGCTCGCGACCGCCGACACGATCGCAGTGCTCGCCGACGGCAGGATCATCGAGCACGGTTCGGCCTCGGAGCTGCTGGCTGCGGGCGGTGAGTTCGCCCGAATCTACGGGCGCGGCCCGACCTGATGTTCGACAAGGGCCGATAGCGGACACGGAATGTGCAAGTATGTGACCAGCCTCATTGCCTGATTGGGCTCCGCTCGCCTGACAGGGCTCCGCGAAAGGCTCCGCTCCCCCGCCCCGACGACAGGAACTCCGAACCGTGATCCGCAGACCCTCCCGAATCGCCCTCGCCGCCACGGCGGCCGCCCTCATCGTCGGAGGCGCGAGCCTGCCGGCCGCGCCCGTCTCGGCCGCGCCGGCCTCCGCGCTGGTGTCGTCCAGCGCCACCGGTCCCACCAGCACCGACATCGTGGTGCACTCGGCGGCGATGAACCGCGACATACCGCTGACCGTCCTTCTGCCGAAGGACCGGTCTCGGCCCGCCGGCGTGCTCTATCTCCTCAACGGGGCCGGTGGCGGCGAGGACTCCGCGACCTGGCAGGGCAAGACCGACGTCGTGAACTTCTTCGCACAGAAGAACGCCTACGTGGTGATTCCGATGAAGGGCGCGTTCAGCTACTACACGGACTGGCTCAAGCCCGACGAGAAGCTCGGCGTCAACAAGTGGTCGACCTTCCTCGGCGAGGAACTGCCCGCAGTCATCGACAGCACCTACTCCACCAACGGCCGGAACGCCATCGCCGGCATCTCCTCGTCGGCCACCTCGGTGCTGAACCTGGCGATCGCCCACAAGGGTCTGTATCGCACCGTCGCCGCCTACAGCGGCTGCGCGGCCACCTCCACCCAGCCCGGCCAGACGTATGTGCGGCTGGTGGTCGAGACCCGCGGCGGCGGCGACGCCCGGAACATGTGGGGGCCGTACAACGGTCCCCTGTGGCGTCAGAACGATCCGGTCGTGAACGCCGCCGGGCTGCGCGGCGTCTCGCTGTACCTGAGCGCCGCGACCGGTCTGCCCGGCAAGTACGACACCCCGCAGTACGTCCCGGACTCGGCGACGCTCACCGACCAGATCGTCGTCGGCGGCGCGATCGAGGCGGCGACCCGTCAGTGCACCGAGGACCTGGCCGCGAAACTGGGCCGTCTCCGCATTCCGGCGACGGTCGACCGTGTTCCGGCCGGTTCGCACTCCTGGAAGTACTGGCAGGACCAGCTGCACAAGTCCTGGCCGCAGATCGCCCGCGGTATCGGCGCCTGACGCCGGGCGCGGCTCAGATCTCCGGCCAGTGGTGTTCCAGGCCGGCGAGGATGAAGTCGATCTTGGTGTCGACCGCCCCGCGGTCGATCCACGAGTCGTCCGGACGCAGAGCGGTGTCGCCCGCACCGAGCGCCCGGCGGATCCGGTCCAGTCCGGAGTCGCCGCGCTCGTCTACCGCGCGCATCGACTCCACCGACAGGTGCGAGGCGAATACCGAGTCGCCCAGGAAGTCCAGGGCGAACATCGCCTGGCCGCGGGTCTTCCCCTCCGCCGCCAGGGCCGCGACGTAGGCGGCGAAGACGTGCTCGATCCGTGACGGCGCCGGTGCGAAAGCGTATACGAGCAACGCGAGTCCGGGGAAGTCGTCGCAGACTCGCCAGCACTCGTCGGCCCACAACCGCAGTACGTCGCGCCATCGGCTGCCCGGCTCCGGCAGCGCGATGGTCGCCCCTGCCGCGTCGAGGCAGGCGATCACCAAGTCGTCGCGCGAGGGGAACAGCCGATAGATGGCAGCCGTCACGACGCCGAGCCGTTCGGCGACCGCCGAGAGCGTGAACCGGTCGATGCCCTCGGCGATCGCCGCGGCGACCACGTCGTCGGCGGTGAAGGCGGGCTTGCGCCCCACCTTCCGTCCGCCGCGGACGGGCCGGTTGTCCGGTGAGCTTGAACCCTGCACCGGTCCAGATTAGTCGGCGACGATCCGCCACCCCTGCGCACTGTGCAGCCGGTTCCAGAAGTGCGAGTACGTGCCGTCCTGGGCCAGGAGTTGCTCGTGCGTGCCTTGCGCCTCCACTCGCCCGTCGTCGGTGAGCGCCACGATCTGGTCGGCCGCGGCGATCGTCTCCAGACGATGCGCGATGATCAGCACGGTGGCCTGCGTGCGCAATCGTTCGACGGCAGCGACGATGTTCGCCTCGTTCTCCACATCGAGCGCCGAGGTGGCCTCGTCGAGCAGCACGATCGGTGACCGTTTCAGCAATGCCCGTGCGATGGCGACTCGTTGCCGTTCGCCTCCGGAGAGTGCTCGCCCACCTTCCCCCACCCGCGAATCCCAGCCGTCCGGGAGCCGCTCGGCGATCTCGGTGACGCCGGCCAGGTCCGCCGCCGCGCGGATCTCATCCCGCGACGCGCCGCTCCGGCCGACTGCGACATTGGCCTCAAGGGTGTCGTCGAACAGATAGACGTCCTGGAATACCAGCGACAACTGCCCCATCAGTTGCTCGGTGGTCTGCTCGGTCACCGGCACGCCGCCGACCTTCACCGTGCCGGCGTCGACGTCATGGAAGCGGCTCACCAGTCTGATCAGCGTGGTCTTGCCGCTGCCGGAGGGACCGACCAGGGCCACCATCGCACCGGCGGGCACCCGGAGCGAAACGTCGCGCAGGACCGGATCCTGATCGGTGTGGTAGGCGAAACTCACCCGGTCGAGTTCGATCGTGCCGGGAGCGGTCAACTCGGCCGGAGACGGCGGCTCAGGCAGCGGTTCGGCGGTGAGCACCTCGTCGATGGCGTCGAGCAGCGGCCGCCGAGATTCAAGGCTCATCGCGCTCTCGGTGATGGTGGAGAGGGTGGAAGTGAAGCGCAGTGCGAAACCGACGAACGCCAGCGCCGGAATCGGTTCGAGCGCCCCCGAGACGGCCAGCGCTCCGGTGATGGAGATCAGCGCGACGATCACTCCCTGGGTCGCCATGCCGGAGAGCAACAGACCGGCGGTCTCGATCCACTGTGCTCTTCTTCGGGCGCGGAGGGTGTCACCGAACGCGGCGTCCAATGGTGCGAACGAGCGGCCCCGACCGCACGATCGCAGTGCGCCCTGGCACTGCGCGTACTCGACGATGCGGTTCGCCAGGTTCACCTCTTCCGGCTCGTGAATCCGCTCGCCACTGCGCATCAACGCAGTCGACGCCAGGGTGATGATCACGAACACCGGTGCGGCGATCGTCAGAATCAGACCGAGCCACGGATTCCAGAACCACGACGCCACCACGATCACGATCGCCGCAGTCATCCGCGAGACCAGCGGGCCGATCATGTGGGCGAAGATCTCGCCCGCCATCATCAACTCCGACGAGACCATCCGCGACAATCGGCCGGAGAGCGGGCGTGCGAACCAGCCCAGCGGCTGTCTCGACACCTGGTCGCCCACCAGCCGGTGAATGCTGTGGAGGAAGTCCAGAGCGACCGCGTACGTGCGCCGCTCCTGAATGTAGATGAGCGCGAAGGCCGCCGCCGCGAGCACTGCGAAGACGATCAGCCATCCCGCGGTTCCCGATCCCCACACCCGTTCGCCGGATGCAAGCGAGCTGATGGCTGGGAGCAACGCGACCAGGGCCAGACCTTCGACCAGACCGGCCAGCACTGCGGCCAGCAACGCCGGGGCCAGCGCCTCGGGCGCGGAGACCATCCGCTTCATCCGCGGGATGATGTCGATCAGTGGCAGGTTCATCATTTCTCGCCTTCCTCGACCGACTCCCACAGGCGGGCGTAGCCGGGCTCGCCGAGGAGGTCGTCGTGCGTGCCGGTTGCGAGCACGCGCCCTCTGTCCACGAGCACGATCTGATCGACGCCCTCGACCACCTCGGGTCGGTGCGCCACCAGAAGCACTGTCTTGTCGCGGGCCAGATCACTGAGCGCCTGCTGGATCTGGTGCGTGGACTCCGGATCGGTGAGCGCGGTGGCCTCGTCCAGGATGAGGACGGGGGCGTCGACCAGTACGGCACGCGCGATGGCGATGCGCTGCGCCTGACCGCCGGAGAGCCCGCTCGCCGAGCCGTAGACGGTGTCGAAGCCGTCCGGGAGACTTTCGATGTCGTCGAGGATCCGGGCGGCACGGGCGGCTGCGCGGATCTGTTCGTCGGTCGCGTCCGGCCGGCCGAGGGCGATATTGTCGCGGAGCGAGATCGACGGCAGTTGCGGTTCCTGCAACACGAAGCTCACGTGCCGGTAGAGGTGGTCGATCTCGGCGATCGGTACGCCGCCGAGGCGGATCTGCCCCGCGCAGGGATCGTCGAAGCGCGCCAGCAGAGTCGCGATGGTCGACTTGCCCGAGCCCGAAGGGCCGATCAGCGCGGTGATCGTGCCCTCGCGGAGGGTGAACGAGACGTCGTCGAGTGCCAGGTCCGCTCCCGGCCCGCCGTACGAGTAGCTGACGTGGTCGAATTCCACGTCGTGTCCTTCGGGCTGGGCGCGAACACCGTCGTCGTCGAGGGTCGGGGTTTCGAGCAGGTCGGTGAGCCGCCGCGCGGACGCGCCCGCCATCTGCGATGACCACATGGAGTTCATCAGCACCTCGATGCCGTACGGGACCAACAATGCGATGAGCGAGGTGGCGAGCACGTCGGCCGTGGTGACCTCGCCGCGGTGCACCAGCCAGGCGCCGCCGCCGATGTTGATCAGCAGTACCAATGGGACCGCGAGCAGGGAGGTACCCAGCGAACTGACTCGAAGAAGCGGCTTCACCCAGGCGTAGTAGAAGGCCTGGAAATCGCCGGCGGCCTCCTGATAGGCGCTGTGCGCGCGGCCCACCCGTCCGAATGCCTTCACCACCGTGATACCCTTGACGAACTCGACCATCCGTGCCGAGACCACGCTGAGCTTGGCGTCCATCTCAACGGTCTTCTCCGCCATGCCGCGCATTCCCAACGCCATCGCGGCGGCGTACAGGGGAACCGTCGCTATGGCCAGCAGTCCCAGCCGCCAATCGATGACGAACGCGTAGGCCGTCAACGCCAGGGGCATGACCACGGCCTGGGTGCCGTCGACGGGCTGGTGGGCGATGAGGTGGTGGATGGTTCCGATATCGTCTTGCAGCGATTTCCGCACGCGGCCGGAGTTCGTCGACGTGAACCATGTGAGCGGCACACGCGAGAACCGTTCCACCATCCGCAGGCGGATCGTATGCCCCAGTCGGATGTCCGCGAAGTGGGTGACGCCCAGCGCCACGAAATAGACGGCGAGCCGCAGGGTGAAGGTGACGATCAGGATCTCGATCCAATGGTTCACATCATTGCCGTCGACGGGTGCCTCCGCACGGGCCGCATCGAGCAGGACCTCGCCGATGTGCACCAGCGCGACGTACGGGACCACTGCGAGCACACCCGAGATCACCGCGAGTCCACGACCGAGGGCCAGTTGCGGGGCCACCGGGCGCATCAGTTCGCGGAGCGCGCGGGAGTCCTCGCGCTGCTGAACCTTCGGATCGGTCGGCGGGTCGTCTGCGGTCTGCACCGGTGGCGCTTCCAGCGTCGTCATATCGCTCCTCACGCATGCATCTTAGGTTTGCCATACCTATTAATGAAGTCCGTTCAGAATAGGGTCGATGCAGGGTCATGACAAGCCCCCGAGCGGGGCGAAAGTAGAGAGAAGGAGGCACTCACTGGACCGAGATCTGCGAAACAGCAGGATGAGAGGCGGAACGTCGTCGAGTCCCGATCGCGCTCGCGCGTCGAGTGGCAAGTCGCGCGTCGAACAGCAAGAAGACCCGCAGTAACCTGCGGGTCTTCTTCTTGTGGTCCCGGCTGGGATCGAACCAGCGACCTCCCCGGTGTGAACGGGACGCTCTTCCACTGAGCCACGGGACCGTATCGAGTTATGAACGACCTGCGCCGGTCGCACGAGAAAACAGATTACACATCGCGGCCGACGGCACCAAATCCCCCGCTCGAAAGCCGGGAACACTCGCGAGGAACGGCCGCGAGCCCGTCTCCGGGGCGCCAAGAACGCTCCCATCTGCGGAATCACATCCATGTAAGTCGCTGACCTCACGATTTGTCTTGACGACATACGTGCCGCTAGTGTTCTTCTCGCTGGTGAGCAACGCCCACAAGGAAGCTCACCGGTATGCGGATGTAGCGCAGCTGGTAGC